>CABUAH010000023.1 GCA_902489475.1 uncultured Oscillospiraceae bacterium
TATACTTTGACTTATTTTTTTACCAAAAATGGGTCACATCTATTTACAACGCAGACGTAATTATTAATTGTTAATTGTTTTTCCCTTGACAAAAACTAAAGATATGCTATAATATAAATGAAAAGGGAGCCTGCGATAAGCGGTTTCTCCCAGTTTATTGGTTGGAAATAACCGCCAAACATGGAAGGTTCAGGCGGTTATTTCTTTTGTTTTATAAAAGAAATTCTCTAATTTTTGTTACTGAAAATGATGTAACATAGAGAGATAACACTGATAATTATACTAACGAATAAATACATATCCGAGTATGTAACCATAGTTATCACCTCCCTTACGGGAGAAACCGCCTACCGTTAAATGCAGACAACCCTTGCGCCTATCATAGCACAAGGGTTGTTTTTTGTCAAATTTTGTCGAAGAAATTATCCATTATCCATTTTCAATTGTCAATTATTAATTCCGAATTCCTAATTCCAACTTCCGAATTCAATTAATACGCTTTTCCCCAAAGGACCATATGCTTCGCAGGTTTTCCGCAGCAAACGCACTTGTCGGAAATTTCCTCCTGCTCAAGCGGAATACAGCGGGAACCCACTCCCGTTACATCTTTAACCTTATCCTCACAAGCTTCATCTCCGCACCACATAGCCTTTACAAAACCATCACCGTTTTTCTCAAGTGCCTCGGTTATCTCTTCAAGGGTTTTGCATGAATAGGTTCTTCTCTCTCTGTTTTCCAAAGCAAGCTTATACATTCCGTCACGAACTTCATCTAACTTTTTCTTTGCCTCATCAGCTAAAGCGTCCAAGCTTACAATTGTCTTTTCTCTGTTGTGTCGTGTCACAAAAACACACTGAGAATTTTCAATGTCCTTAGGACCGATTTCAATTCTGAGCGGAATTCCTTTCATCTCTGCCTGTGAGAATTTCCAGCCCGGCGAATTGTCGCTGCTGTCTATTGATGCTCTTATTCCGCTTGCCTTTAGAGTTTCCAAAAGCTCGTTTGCTTTTTCCAAAACTCCTTCCTTGTGCTGAGCAACAGGAATTACAATTACCTGAATCGGAGCTACTGCCGGCGGCAAAACAAGTCCGTTGTCGTCGCCGTGAGTCATGATTATAGCGCCGATAAGTCTTGTAGTGCATCCCCAAGAAGTCTGATACGGGAAGCTTAGTTTATTTTCCTTGTTTGCGAATTGAATTCCGAATGCCTTTGCAAATCCGTCGCCGAAATAGTGGCTTGTTGCCGCTTGGAGAGCCTTTCCGTCGTGCATCAGAGCCTCTATTGCGTATGTTGAAACAGCGCCTGCAAACTTATCGCTCTCTGTTTTCTTTCCCTTGACCACCGGCATAGCAAGACATTCCTCGCAGAATTTTGCATAACAATTAAGCATCTGTTCCGTTTCAGAAATTGCTTCTTCTGCTGTTGCGTGAATCGTATGACCCTCCTGCCATAAAAACTCTCTTGAACGAAGAAACGGTCTTGTTGTCTTTTCCCATCTTACAACCGATACCCATTGATTATAAAGCTTAGGAAGATCTCTGTAAGAATGAATTATATTTGCGTAATGCTCACAGAAAAGTGTTTCTGAAGTAGGTCTTACGCAAAGACGTTCCTCAAGCTTTTCGTTTCCGCCGTGAGTTACCCATGCAACCTCAGGTGCAAATCCCTCAACGTGATCCTTTTCCTTATTTAAAAGGCTTTCAGGGATAAACATCGGCATACAAACATTTTCATGTCCAAGGCTCTTAAACATATCGTCTAAAATCTTTTGTATTCTTTCCCATATCGCATAGCCATACGGACGAATTACCATACATCCCTTAACACTCGTGTATTCAATAAGCTCTGCTTTTTTTACTATATCGGTATACCATTTTGCGAAGTCCTCGTCCATCGAGGTGATTTCCGATACCATTTTTTGATTATTCTTTGCCATTTTTATTTCTCTCCTTTTTGGTCTTTCTGTTAAATCCGTAGATGTCTTCATTATATATTTTATAGTTGGGGTCAAAATCCTCATCGTGCTGAGCGTCAAACATTCCCCTTACATCTTTAATATTATCATCTGAATCTACCCCGAAGGGATCAGGCTTATCCTTTCTTCGCTTTTCAATAAACTTTGCAAGGCGTGGAGTGAAAATAGTTACTAAAGCGATGACTGCCATGATGATAAGCATCGCTGCTCCGAATTTTATAAATGTAAATACAAGCTCACTATTCAACTCTTTCGCCTCCTTAAAATTCAGTTTAACAAAGGGCATTCTGTTTCATTAAGCAAACGCTCAAAGCCCTTGTTTTGCCTAGATTATTTTAGTATAACATGATTTTTTTAAATTGTAAAGAATTAAAACCTTAATTTGGCAACCCTCTCTTTGCGATCAGCTATTAGCCTGTCCTTTTGCTCTTTATTTGAATCAATCGTTTTGCAGACTAAGATTTCTCATCACTACCGTGCTTAATTTACCGTTTATATTTCTCCTCTGTATTGACAAATTTTTCAAAGTGTGTTATTATAACCTAGCTGAATAGGGGAGCTTTTTGCTGAGAGGAGGTTCGACCTCGACCCACATAACCTGATACGGATAATGCCGGCGTAGGAAAACAAGTATGTTTGGTTTGATATTTTGAATTTCTGCGTCCTGTAAGTTTTGCTTTCAGGACGCTTTTCTATTCAGTAAACAAAATACATTTTAAGGAGTTGTTTTTATGCAAAACACAAAAACTTTAAAGCTCGTTGAGGGAGCAATTATGGTGGCTTTGGCAGTTGTTCTTAGCCTTATCAAATTTAAGTTTCTCCCATACGGCGGTTCAATTACATTGGTATCCATGCTCCCGATAATGATTTACAGTATTCGGCACGGAATAGGCTGGGGAATGCTTGTATCGGTAGTTTATGCGCTTTTGCAGATGTTTATGGATATAGGCGAGGTTTCTTCATGGGGCTTGAGTGCAGCAATGTTTGTGGGATGTCTTTTATTTGATTACATAATCGCTTTCTCTGTACTTGGTCTTGCAGGAATGTTCAGAAACAAAGGCATAGGCGGAGCAATAAGCGGAATGGTTATTGTAATGGCATTAAGATACATAAGTCACATTGTCAGCGGCGTAGTTATCTTTAAATCGGCAGGAGCTATCTGGGACGGTCTTAATATTGAGAATTCACTTCTTTACAGCATGGCATACAATGCTACATATATGCTTCCGGAAATAGTATTCTCTATAATTGTAGTAGTTGTGCTCTTCTCCGTTCCGCAAACAAAAAAGCTTCTTTTAAACAAATAAGCCTGTAAAAGTTTTAATAAGCCGAGGACAGCTTACTAATCCTCGGCTTATTTTTTTATTTTCGTGTTAAAATTTAGGCACAAACATCACTGCTTTTGTATAATCTGACTAACAAACACCACGTTTGATTAGAAAATTTGCCAAATTTTTTAATTAATTTAAAAAAAGACTTTTCAAAATCCTCTTTGTATGTTAAAATAAAACTGTATCAAAACACATAACCATACTCATACTTACAATTACATCGGGGGGGAAATTGTATTGAACATCGCACTAATAGCACACGACTCAAAAAAAGAACTAATGATACAATTTTGTATCGCCTACTGCGGAATTTTAAGCAGACATAACTTATCCGCTACAGGAACCACGGGCAAGCAGGTGAGCGAGGCTACAGGTCTTAGAATTCAAAAGTACCTTAGCGGATCTCAAGGAGGCGATCAGCAAATTGCTTCAAGAATTTCTTGTAACGAAATAGATCTTCTTATCTTTTTCAGAGATCCGATAACGCCGAAGCCGCACGAACCTAACGACATGAATATTCTAAGACTCTGCGATGTACATAACATTCCGGTTGCAACAAACGTAGCAACTGCGGAAGCACTTATACATGCACTCGACAGAGGCGATCTTGATTGGCGCGAAATCGTTAATCCAACAAGGTAATTAGGAATGCGGAATTAGGAATTCGGAATTGTTAACAAAATTCAGACACGGAGGAATCATAAGGTTCTTCCGTGTTTTTTCATTGCTTTGACAATTCTTTGAGATGTTGAGATAAATATCTTTGACAAACGGTATAAAACCATGTATAATTAAAACATCTATACACAACAATGGAAAAGGAGTGACTTATAATGGCATCAGCAAGCATTAAACGTCCGAAGGGAACTCAAGACGTTACACCGGCTTCCGTATATAAATGGCATACCGTTGAGAACATTTGCCGTGAAATTGCAAAAAGCTATGGCTTTTCGGAGATAAGAACTCCGACATTTGAAGATACCGGTCTTTTTGTACGCTCCGTCGGTGACACAACCGATGTTGTTCAAAAGGAAATGTACACCGTTACCGCAAAGGGTGACGCACAGTTCACCTTAAAACCGGAAGGTACTGCGGGCGCAATCAGAGCGGCTATTGAAAACGGACTTTTAAACGAGGGATTCCCTCAAAAAATATTTTATCTCACCTCCTGCTTCAGACATGAAAAGCCGCAAGCAGGACGTCTTAGAGAATTTCATCAGTTCGGCTGTGAAATGATAGGTTCAAAAGGACCTGCATCGGACGCAGATATAATACTTCTTGCAAAGACAGTTTTGGATACCGCAGGAATAAAAAACACAGAGCTTTATATAAACTCAATCGGCTGTCCTACATGCCGTGCAAAATACACCGAGGCGCTTAAAGAATATTTTTCAGCATATACGGACAAGCTTTGTGAAACCTGTCTTTCAAGACTCGAGAAAAATCCGATGAGAATACTCGACTGTAAATCCCCTATATGCTCTGAAATAGCTAAGGACGCACCCGTTATTTCCGATTACCTGTGCGATGAATGCAAAGAGCATTTTGACGGCTTAAAGGAGCTTTTAACCGAGCTTGGAGTTGAGTACAAAATAAATCCTAAGATAGTTCGGGGACTTGACTATTACACCAAAACTGTGTTTGAGTTTGTAACAACCGATATAGGCGCACAGGGAACTATCTGCGGCGGCGGAAGATACGACGGACTCGTAAGCGAGCTTGGCGGAGCGGATACCCCTGCCCTCGGTTTTGCGATAGGACTTGAAAGGCTTATGCTTACAATGGAAAACCAAGGCGCTGAATTTATTGAACCTGAAACCTGCGACATTTATCTTGCTTCAATAGGAAGCAAGGCGCTTGTTAAAACCGCCGTTATGGCTAAGGAGTTAAGAAACTGCGGTTTTTATGCCGAATACGACCTTGTCGGAAGAAGCCTTAAAGCACAGATGAAATACGCCGATAAAATAGGCGCAAAATTCTCAATTGTAATAGGTGACGACGACATTGAAAAAGGCTTTGCAAGACTTAAAAACATGACGTCGGGAGAGATTGAAGAGCTTCCGCTTAACGATAACGATACCTTCTGCGAACGCTTTTCGGATATTTTAGTGGCGTTTATGTTCGGAGATTCATTTTTAGAACAGTAAGTTTAAGAGGTAAAAAATGTTTGTTGTTTTTCCAAAAAAATATTCTTTTAAAATAAATGCGTCACCCGACAAAGTTTTAAAAACTACGGCGCAAAAGGTGCCGAAACTCAACTTTAACGAGCTTCGCAAGCAATGGCTTATGACGCCGGTTTTCTACGGAACAGTAAAAGACAAAAAAATAACGGTGCATCATCATGCCGCTAAAAAGCGTGATCTTGACAGCATTTATTTCTCAGGGATCATAAAACCAGATGAAAGCGGTTCCGTTATCGAAGGAAAGTTTCAGAGAAGCGTAAAGAACACGGTCATGGCAATAATTATAATGGTTTTGTGGATTCTCATAACCATTGCCTGCTTTACGCAAAATATACCAGCCGGTCTGGTGTGCTGTGCATTGACTTTGCTTTGCTTTTGGCTGTTTTTCTGGGACGAGGGAAAAATAGGAATTATAAAAACATATCTTGATTCAATTACAGAAGAATCAGAAAACGATAGGAGTTAATTTTTATGCTTGACAGTATGGACGGACTTCGCAGAACTCATTACTGCGGAGAAGTATTAGAAGAATCAAATAAGATCGTTGTCGGAGGATTTGTTCAAAAGATAAGAGATCTCGGAAACCTCATCTTTGTTGATCTTCGTGACAAAACGGGAATTGTACAGCTTTCGTTTAACGACTCAACTGACAGGGAAGTTTTTAAAAAGGCTCAGGGTGTAAGAAGCGAATATGTTCTTATGGCAAAGGGCAAGTCGGTAAAGCGTGAAAGCGTAAATACTGAAATCAAAACGGGTGCTTTTGAAATAATCGTCAGCGACTTAAGAATTCTGGCAACCGCTCAAACACCTCCTTTTGAGGTTTCGGCGTCCGACAAGGTAAATGATGAGTTAAGACTTAAATACCGCTACTTGGATTTGAGAAATCCTAAGCTTCAAAATAACATTATCATGCGTCATAAAGTTGCAAAGGCAGCAAGAGAGTTTTTCTATCAAAACAACTTTTTGGAAATTGAAACGCCTATGCTTATGAAGTCTACTCCTGAGGGTGCAAGGGATTATCTTGTTCCGTCAAGAATTCATGAAGGAAAATTTTATGCTCTTCCTCAGTCGCCTCAGATTTACAAGCAGCTTTTAATGGTTTCAGGCTTTGACAGATATGTTCAGCTCGCAAGGTGCTTTAGAGACGAGGATCTTCGTGCCGACCGTCAGCCTGAATTCACTCAGATAGACCTTGAAATGTCCTTTGTTGACACAAAAGAGCTTATCGAAACGGGAGAAAGAATGCTCGCACATATATTTAAAGAAACACTTGACGTTGAGGTTCCTCTTCCAATGCCTAAAATAACCTACAGAGATGCTATGAGCCGATTCGGTTCAGATAAGCCCGACACTCGCTTTAAAATGGAAATTCAGGACATTTCGAATTTGGTTAAGGACACTGAGTTCGTTGTATTTAAATCTGCGCTCGAATCGGGCGGAAGCGTAAGAGCTATCGTTGCAAAAAATGCGGCAGATGTTTATACAAGAAAGGAAATTGATAAGCTTACCGAACACGCAAAAGGAATAGGCGCAAAAGGTCTTGCATATATACGCTGGGTCGATGAACCGAACTGTTCGTTTAAGAAGTTTTTAAAAGAAGGCGAGCTTGAAACAATTCTTTCAGCCCTCGGCGCTCAAAAGGGCGATGTTGTTTTAATAGTTGCCGACAAGGACAGCATTGTGCTTCCTACCCTCGGCGCACTAAGACTTCTTGTCGCAAAACGACTTGATATAATCCCCGATACCTACAACTTTGTCGTTATAACGGAAATGCCGTTTTTTGAACTTGATGAAGAATCCGGAAAATGGCTTGCTATGCACCACCCGTTTACAATGCCTATGAGAGAGTGCCTTGACATTCTCGAAAGCGATCCTGCAAACGTCCGTGCAGAAGCGTTTGACTTCGTTTTAAACGGAACTGAGCTTTGTTCGGGAAGTATGCGTATAACAGACTATGAGCTTCAGCAGAAAATGTTTGAGGCGCTTGGTCTTACCGATGAAGAAATTGAAGCTAAGTTTGGATTTTTGGTAGACGCATATAAGTACGGTGCTCCTCCGCACGGCGGAATGGGCTTCGGACTTGACCGTCTTTCAATGATAATCTGCGGCGCTGACAGCTTGCGTGACGTTGTTGCGTTCCCAAAGGTCCAAAATGCAAGCGAGCTTATGAGCGCTTGTCCTGCAAATGTGGACGAAAGTCAGCTTGAAGAGCTTCATATTAAAACAGTTTTAAGTGATAAATAATATTTATTCAGGGCGGCCGAGTTTCCGCCCTTTAGCTTTACCTCGGTAAGGAATCTGACCTTATTGAAAACATAATCCGAAAGGAGAAATACCATGTTAAAAATATGCAAAAGCTGTGGCAAGGAATACAAGGGTGACTACTGCGAGCATTGCGGATACGGAAATCCCAACTTAAAAACAACGGCGGCTGAAAAATATAAAAAAATACAAAAGCCCCTAAGGCATATGACGGACGAGGAAAAAGAGGAATACTACAAAACGCACAAGGAAAAACCTCAGAAAATGAAAAATACCGCTCCAAAAAAAGCGGTAAAAATAACTGTGGGAATTGTCTGCGTTTTGATTGTTGCGGCTCTTGTGCTTTTTGTCCTTTATAAGCGTGGATATATTTTTAACAACGAGCAAAAAGAAGATGTTGCCGCAAAATATTTTCAAAGCATAAGCGACCGAAATTTTGAGGATTATTTAAGCTGTTTTCCTCCCGAAATTAAAGCTGTTTACGAGCAGTCCGCAAAGGAAAATAATCTTAATGACGACAACGCTCTTGATGCGCTTTACAGCGATTACAACGAAACCTATGGCGATGACTTTAAAATTATCCCCAAATTCGGAAAGGCAACAGCTGTCGAAAAAGAATTTATTGATGATTATGAGGAGGACTACAAAAAGCTTTACGGCGAGGATATAGATGTTTCCGAAGCGTATATAATCTATGCAACGGCGACTATCAAAGGAAGCGTTTCATCAAAAAACGATGTATACTATGAGATATATACCGCAAAAGTCGGCGGAAGATGGTATGTAGTAAATATTACAGAATAGTTTTGACCGAAAACAAAAAATAAGGCGCAGGAGGTAACGGGGAAGTTACCCTCAGCGCCTTTATTTATTCAAACAACCGCTCTATATCATTTGGGAGCGGACTTTCTACCGTAATCACTTCTCCGTTTATGGAAACAAAGGAAATTTCTCTGCAATGAAGTGCCTGCCTTGTTATGTCGCTTACATCTCCGCCGTACATATCATCTCCTGCAAGCGGATAGTCAATGAAGGAAAAATGCACTCTTATTTGATGCGTTCTTCCCGTTTCAAGCGTAATTTTTAAAAGTGTATAACGATCATCTCTGCTGTGTCTTACAGCCTCGTAATTTGTAACAGCCCTTTGTCCTCCTTCGCTTACCGTTCGCTTAATTATTGAGCCGTCAAGACGAGCAATCGGCAGGTCTATTTTCCCTGAACCCGTAAGGTGTCCGCAAATGACTGCGAAATACACCTTTTTCAAGCTTTTTGAAATAAGGTTTGCGGAGTATGCGTTTTTAGCGACAACACATACCCCTGTCGTATCTCTGTCAAGCCGATTCAACGGGCGAAACGACATTCCGGGATATTTATATGCAAAATAATTTCCGAGACTGTCGGTATAGTGTAAAATTGACGGATGAACAGGCATATTATGCGGTTTGTCAAAAACCGCTATGTCATTATCCTCGTACAGGATTTCTACAGAAAGCTCAGGATTCGGCGCAAGCGTTTTTTCATCTCTCGGAGCGATAAAAATGCTCTCTCCATGTAAAACGGCGTCAACCGTTCTTATCTTTTTCCCGTCCTTTGTAATTCCATCGGGAAGCACCTTAAGCTTTTTCACAAGCCTCTTTGAAACGCCGTTTTTTTCCAAAAGCTCGCCCACTGTACAGCTTTCGTCTGCAACAAACTCTATCTTACTCATATTCCTCTTCGTCTGAGTAAGGGAATTTCCCCATTATTTCAAAACAGTTCGATCGCTGCCACATCGAAGCCGTCACCAAAACCTCATACCCTTCGGCAAAGTCGCAGGGAAATTCCATTGGAGGAAGCTTAGGTATTCCAAAACAGGAGAGCATATTCATTATTATGCCGCCGTGGGTTATAACCGCACAGTTTGTCAAACCGTTTTGCATCATATCCGAAACAATAGCGTTAAGCGCTTCAAAGCACCTTGTCACAACCTCTCGCATACTTTCTCCGCCCGGAGGAGGATTGTCAAGACCGCCCTTTAAAAACTGCTTATATTCGGGTTTATCCATAAGCTCCTCGGCAGTTTTCCCCTCGAAATCTCCAAAGTCCATTTCCCTCAAGCCGTCTACTGTGACAGCTTGATTTTCAGGGAACAAAAGTGCCGCTGTTTGGGTACATCGCTTATACGGAGAAGTGTAAACTCTTTGAACAGTTGAATACTCGTACTCCGCTATTTTGTTATATATCTCATCTACTCCCTTTGCACAAAGGGGGATGTCAGTTTTTCCGATATAGTATCCACCTATATTAGCGTCCGTTATGCCGTGTCTTATAAATTTAATTCTGTATCCTTTCATAAAACCTCTCCTTTAAACAACAATTAATCCAAAAAGCTGTTAATTTTGTGCTTATTGCAATTCAAATGTATATTTTTCTTTACTTTTTCTCCGTTCTATATTATAATTATGAAAGATGCTCTTCGCTGATAATGCGAGAGAATCTAATTTAATGCTCAGCGGAATCTGCAATCCTTATCTAAACACTACCGCCGCATTAAGAACAGGGAATCAACTCCCTCATTAAATTGATTACATAATGTCATATTTTTACAGGTGTGCTATGCAAAGCTCAGAGTATGCTCTTTATAGCAAAAACCAAAGTTTAAATATTTATAAATATCCGAAAGCCGAAAAACAGTTGTTTATTATCGGCAAAAAATATTAAAAATAAAACGGTCCTTGATTTATTGTAGCATTTTTCTCTTAAAAATACAACCGTTTTAAAAGAGGGATTTTGTCAATGAAAAAAGTTTTTACGGCTGTTTTTATATTTGCTGCGGCAATAGCAGTATTTGTGATATGCTTTTATTTTTCACAAGATGAACAAGTCAAAACGACAAGAAGCGTTTTTGCCTTCGATACGCTGGGTGAGATTACAATATACGGCAATAATGAATCGGCGGCTGATAACGCTGTAAAAAAGGTTAACGAGCTAAACGGCAAGCTCAACGGTTTTGACAAGTCTTCAACGCTTTATAAGCTCAACAAAACAAAAGAAATCTCGGACAAAGATATTTATAATATAGTAAGTAATAGCGTTTCGCTTTATGAGCGTTACGGATTTGTGGATATTACTATAGGAGAGCTTATCTATCTTTGGGATATAAACGGTGAAAGTCCTGCTGTTCCGACATCCGATGAGGTAAACTCCGCTCTTAAAACATCAGGCATTTCAAACATTTCTTTTGAAGATGAAAAAATAATTTTGAGCGGCGGCACAACGCTTGAGCTTGGAGCGGTTGCCAAGGGATACCTTTTAAATGAGCTAAAAGACATTTTGAAAAACTGCGACAGCGCACTTGTAAACTTTGGCTCGTCAATTTTGCTTTACGGCGACAAAACCTTTAAAATCGACATAAAAAATCCGCTTGAACAAAGCGATATTCTCGGAACGCTTAGCTTGTGTGACAGTACGATTTCAACAAGCGGTGATTCTGAGCGTTTTTTTGAAGCGGACGGAAAAAAATATTCTCATATACTAGACGCAAAAACCGGATATCCTGTTAAAAGCGACTTAGCAAGCGTTTCTGTAATATGCGACGATGGCTTAACCGGCGACTTTTTATCGACAGCAGCGTATATAATGGGAAGTAAAGAGCTTTTAAAGATTGCCGATGAGCTTCGGCAAGAGGAAATTTATATACTTGCCGTAACGAAAGATAATGAAATTTTAGTTTCAAAAGAGCTAAAAGAAGACTTAAAACTTAAAAACGATAACTTTAAATTAAATATTATATAAGGGGAGATTTGTTTTGGGACTTAACAGAATTTTTATCAAACATTCCAAAAACACAGAGAATTCGCCCTCCGAAAAATTTTCACCGAAAACAGTAAAAATTCCGCTTCGGCAGGGAATGGGTGCGGAGCTTGCACCGCTTGTTGCAGTCGGAGATGATGTTTTTGTCGGTCAGAAAATCGGAGAGAGCAACGCAGGCTTTTCCTGTCCCGTTCATTCAAGCGTTTCGGGAACGGTTACGGGAATGAGCGAATATCTCGCTGCAAACGGGTCTGTAATCAAATGTATCGACATCGAATCCAACGGAGAGTTTACGGCATATGCCGACATTAAAAAGCCGGAAGTAAAATCCAGAGAGGATTTTATAAAAGCAGTGCGTGAAAGCGGTCTTGTGGGGCTTGGCGGCGCAGGTTTTCCTGCTCATATAAAGCTGAACTTCAATCCTGAAGAAACGCCTGTTGATACGCTTATTATCAACGCTGCTGAATGTGAACCTTACATAACCAGCGACTATCGGGAAATGATTGAAAACCCGAACGGTGTTATAAGCGGAGTACGGCTTGTCAAAAAAATGCTTGAAATTAAAAATGCAATAATCGCTATTGAAAGCAACAAGCCCGAAGCTATAAAGCTTCTTACAGAAAAAACCAAGGACGATAAAAGCATTAAAATTATGCCTTTAAAATCCTCTTATCCTCAGGGAGCGGAAAAGGTTATTATCTATAACACAGTAAAGAGAATAGTTAAAGAAGGCGAGCTTCCTTCAAATGTCGGGGTCGTGGTTATGAATGTTTCCTCGGTTGCCTTTTTAGACAGTTATTTTAAAACAGGAATGCCTCTTGTTTCAAAACGCATAACTGTTGACGGGGAAACGGTTGAAAACCCTCGGAATTTAATTGTTCCGATAGGTACAGTGATAGACGACCTGCTTACATACTGCAATGTTAACAAAGAAAAAACAAAGAGAATAATTCTCGGCGGAATGATGATGGGGCAATGCGCTTACGACAGCTTTTTGCCTATCACAAAAACAAACAATGCTGTTTTGGCGTTTAAAGCTTTGGATCAGGCAACACAAACAGCCTGCATAAGATGTGCAAGCTGTATTAACGCATGTCCGCTTGGTCTTATGCCATGTGAAATGGAAACGGCATACAAAAAGGGTGATGTTGAAGCACTCAAAAAACTAAAGGTAAACCTTTGCATGAACTGCGGAAGCTGTTCTTACGTTTGTCCTGCAAAGAGGAATCTTGCCGAAACAAATCAGCTTGCTAAGCGGCTTTTGATGCCAAAATAAAACAAGGGGTGAGATAAATGGAAAACTTAAATGTATATTCTTCGCCGCACAGGGCAACGTCCCGAACAACAAAAAGCGTTATGCTTCACGTTATTATTGCGCTTGTCCCAAGCATTATTGCGGCTACAATCATTTTCGGCTTGCGGGCTCTTTTGCTTACGCTCGTAACAACAGCAACCGCTGTCGTTTGGGAAGCTCTTTGCTGTATTTTAATGAAAAGAAAGACTACAATAAATGATCTTTCGGCAGTCGTTACGGGAATATTGCTTGCGCTCAACCTTCCCGCAACTCTTCCTTTCTGGATGGCTGCAATCGGCTCGTTTATATCCATTGCAGTTGTAAAAGAGCTTTTCGGAGGGCTTGGAAAGAACTTCGCAAATCCTGCGATCGTAGGAAGAATAGTTCTTATGCTATCATTCACAAGCGCCATGACAAACTGGGTCGAGCCGTTTTACTACAAAAACTCAGACGCAGTTGCACAGGCAACTCCTCTCGTTACAAAAAATGAGGGGTATTTAAATCTTTTCTTAGGCAACTGCGGCGGAACAATCGGCGAGGTTTGTGCGCTTGCAATTTTAATAGGCGGCATATACCTTGTCGCTGTAAAAGTAATCTCACCTGTAACTCCGCTTGCATTTATCGGCGGTGTTATGGTATTTTCGTTCCTTGTCGGAGAGGATCCGATATATCAGGTTCTTTCGGGCGGAGTTATGCTGGGAGCCGTATTTATGGCAACAGATTATGTCACAACACCTGTAACAGCAATAGGAAAGCTTGTATTCGGACTGGGCTGTGCGATAGTGACCTGCGTCATAAGATTTTACTGCTCAATGGCTGAGGGTGTATCCTTTGCAATACTCTTCATGAATATCCTCACGCCGTTTATTGACATGGCTACAAAGACAAGGCCTTTCGGTGCAAAGAAAGCAGGTGGCAGAGAATGAGTATCAGAAAAATGTTAATGCCAACGCTTGTGCTTATGATAATATGTATAATAATTTCGGGAGCTTTGGTTTTTGTAAATCATGCAACAAAGGACGCCATAGAAGAAACAAACAGAAAAACCTTAAACGACACATTGGTTTCAGCATTCGGCGAGGGGGAATATACCCAAACCGATAAAACCTATGACGGAATAGACAGTATCATAAGCGGTGAGGACGGACTTATGGTTTATGAGATAACAACCGACGGCTATAATTCCGGCGGAATCCATGTTTTAGTAGGAGTCAAAAACGGTGAGGTAGCAGGAGTTTCGTTTATATCCTGCGGAGAAACTCCGGGCCTTGGAACAAAGGTAAATAATGAGGAATTTTTAAAAACATATAAGGGTCTTAAAAGTGAGGACGAAGTGACGAACGCTGACGCCGTCACCGGTGCAACTTTTTCTTCAAACGGACTTAAAACCGCTGTAAAGCTTGCACTTTCAGCAGATAAGGAGGCGTGATAAATGAGCAACTTTAAAGAATTTACAAAAGGCTTTATAAAAGAAAACCCGACTCTTGTTACGCTTTTGGGAATGTGTCCGACTCTGGCGGTAACAACTCAGGCTTCAAACGGAATAGGAATGGGTCTTGCAACAACATTTGTTTTGCTCGGATCAAATATTGTTATATCGCTTTTAAAGAAGATAATCCCCGATGCCGTAAGGCTTCCCTGCTACATTGTAATAATAGCGGGCTTCGTAACGCTCATCGAATTTTTGCTCAAGGGCTTTGTTCCTGCGCTTTATGACAGCCTTGGAATTTTCCTGTCACTCATTACCGTAAACTGCATAATCTTAGGCCGCGCAGAGGTTTTTGCAAGTAAAAACAGAGTTATCCCATCTATTCTCGACGGACTCGGAATGGGACTTGGATTTACTATGTCGCTTACTTTAATGGGCGCAGTAAGAGAAATTTTAGGAAGCGGAACAATTTTCGGCTTTGAGCTTCCGTTTTTGGCAAACGCTCCGATGACAGTATTTATTCTTCCTGCCGGAGGATTTTTCACACTTGGAGTTATCATTGCGGTTGTAAATAAGCTAAAGCGCAAAAAGCCTCCTAAGGAAATCGGATGCAGCGGATGTCCGAATATGCAAACGTGTGAACGTCTTAAAAAGGGGGGGATATAAATGGTTGTAAAGCTTATCGTTATAATGCTTTCGGCAATACTTGTAAACAACGTCGTATTGTCGCAGTTTATGGGAATCTGCCCGTTTTTAGGTGTTTCCAAGGTTTTAAAGAACTGTCTTGGAATGGGTGCAGCAGTTATCTTTGTAATGCTTTGTGCAACTGCCGTTACATATCCCGTTTATATGCTCCTTGAAGCTTTGAATGCAGAGTACTTAAAAACAGTTGCGTTTATTCTTCTTATCGCTTTGTTTGTACAGCTTGTCGAGATAATACTCAAAAAGATAATGCCGCCGCTATACAAAGCACTTGGCGTTTATCTCCCGCTTATAACCACAAACTGTGCCGTACTTGGAGTAACTATTACAAACATTGATGAAGGATATACCTTTGCGGAAGCTATGGTAAACGCTCTCGGAACAGGAGTAGGATTTACGGTTGCACTTTTGCTCTTCTCAGGAGTCAGACAAAAAATCGATTCCTCTGACAGCGTTCCCGAAATGTTTAAAGGAGTTCCTGCAACTCTTATCGCTGCAAGCATAGTATCGCTTAGCTTCATGGGCTTCGGCGGACTATTCGGATAAATGAAAGATGACAAAAGACGGCATAAAGCGCCTTTGTTTACAAAGGAATTGAAAAAAACTCATACTGTGCTTATTCCGTCTATGCTTGATTTTCACTTTACGCTTCTCAAATACGCTTTTTTGTCGGGTGGATTTAAGGCTGAAATATTAGACGCCAACATTTCACCAAAAAAGTATCAGGAAATCGTAAATACAGGGCTTGAATTTTCTCATGGGGACATATGTTTTCCTGCAAATCTTATCATAGGACAGTTTATATCTGCGCTCAGAAGCGGAAGGTATGATACCCATCGGACTGCTCTTTTGCTTCCGCAAACCGGCGGAGGGTGCAGAGCGTGCAATTACATTCATCTTCTGAGAAAGGCGCTTATCAAATCGGGATTTGAATATGTTCCAGTAATATCTCTTAACGTAAGCGGAGTTGAAAAGCATCCCGGATTTTCTATCACGCCGATCATGCTTTTGACCGCACAGGCAGCAATATATTACGGCGATCTGCTAATGTATCTTTACAATAAAACTCTGCCGTATGAAGCAGCTTCAGGCGAAACGGAAAGGCTTTTAAAATTTTGGATCAAAACGCTAAGCCAAAAGCTCAGCAATAAAAAATGGATAACACCTAAAAAAATGATCGATGTGTTTTATCTCATTTCCAAAAGCTTTTCCGAAATAAAAACAGTTAAAAGAAGCGTTAAGAAAATTTGCATTGCCGGTGAGCTTTATATTAAATTCTGTGCTCTCGGAAACAACAGTCTTGAGCGGCTTTTGAAAAAACAGAACGCAGAAATAGTTATGGGCGGATTTGTAAATTACATGATGTATCTTATAGATTCATGCTCACTAACCGACCGCATTTACGGGAAAACAAGTCTTTCGGGGCTTGGAGCAAGGCCGCTTATAAAATATATGTCTTATATTCAAAGCAAAATGAACAATGCTCTTATTCGATTCGGCTTTGCAAAAATGACCTCATATAAAGAGCTTAAATCGGACTGCTCGTTTGCCGCAAGCTTCGGCGAGGTCATGGGAGACGGCTGGCTTATCTCTGCCGAGGTCACGGACGCTTTAAGAAAAAATGCCGATGGCGCTGTTATTACAGTACCTTTCGGCTGTCTTGTGAGCCACACCTGTGCCAGAGGAATTATCAGAAGCTTAAGAAATGCATTCCC
Source organism: uncultured Oscillospiraceae bacterium (assembly GCA_902489475.1). Taxonomy (GTDB): domain Bacteria; phylum Bacillota; class Clostridia; order Oscillospirales; family Ruminococcaceae; genus UMGS1601. The sequence goes on from CABUAH010000023.1 coordinate 16,684, forward strand.
CGGAAAATCAATTCAGGCAATCGACTTTGATTCGGGGATCTCTAGGATAAATCAACAAAACAGTATAAATATGATTTTAAATTTTTGTAAAGGGGAGTAATTTTAATGGATTATATTCTACCGATATTACTATTTGCCGGTCTTGGAATTTTAGCGGGAGTTCTTTTGACGGTCGCCGCAAAGGTGTTTTATGTCAAACAGGACGAACGCCTTGAAGCCCTATCGGAGGCTCTTCCTCAGGTAAACTGCGGAGCTTGCGGATTTACAGGCTGCAACGCCTATGCCGAAGCAATAATAAAAAACGGAGAAGCTCCTAACCTTTGCCGTCCCGGCGGCGAGGAGACAGCTCAAAAAATCGGAGAAATTCTCGGAATTGAAGTAAAAGCAAAGTCAAGGCAGGTAGCTTTTGTGAAATGTGCAGGAAACCGTGACAGTGCAAAGCGCAAGTTTGAATACGACGGAATGCAGTCGTGCCTCGCCGCAGCACAGTTTTATAAAGGAAGCAAAACCTGTACAAACGGATGTCTCGGTTACGGCGACTGTGTAACCGTATGCGACAACCATGCAATAAGCATTGTAAACGGAGTTTCCGTTATAAACAAAACGCTCTGCACAGGATGTGGAAAATGTGCTAAGGTTTGCCCTAAAAATATAATCGAGATCAGACCTGCCGAGCTTAGGTATGAGGTTAAATGCTCCTCAACAGCCATAGGCAAAATAACAAGAAGCGTCTGCACAAGCGGATGTATCGGATGCAAAATGTGTGAGAGAGCCTGCGAAATCGGAGCTATAAAAGTTGAGAACAACTTTGCAAAAATCGATTATACAAAATGTATAAACTGCGGAAAATGCAAGGCTGCTTGTAAGATGGGCGTTATTCACGACCTATGTGAGGATATGGGCGCTGACGTTTTAGCCGCAACGTAAAATAATTTTAATATAATAACCGATTATGACCCGACCACCGGAATCTAACTAACGGAGGTCGGGTCATAAATTATCTACTGATATTTTGTGGTTTTAATTTTCAGACAAACAGTTCGTCATATTTCTCCAGTGGATCAAGGTCAAACTCCTGCTTTTCAATATATTCCGTGTCATTAAACTCCGGTCGTTTTACTCTGACTGTGTTATAAAGCTTTGTAGCCATTTCGATAAATTCTTCATATGCGGCGATCTTCTGAGAGCCTGAACCGTATGCTTCAACTGCAATAGCATAAGCGTTGTCCTTAAGCCCCATTAGCGTGTCGAGAGTAGAAATTACATAATCAAAATCAAGACCTTCTAATGAGCAAGTCCATTGGATATTATCGCAAAAGTAGTATACATTTATCATACGGCTTTCATATGGAGTATCGCTGCTGCTGACCGATATTTTTTTAATCTCCTCAGGGGTAAGCTTGCAGTATGCTTCAACATACCAAAGAGTATGTTGAATAAAGCCAATATATTGAGACAAATAATAGCTTGCTCTTGGCAATGTTAATCCCCATGAAATATCGTTGCTATATTGTTCCAGAGCAGTCATATTAATTTCATCAGTAACGCTTTTTGTAGGATTGTCAACAAATGCCTGATATGTTTCCTCTGCAAGATCAATGAATTTTAAATAAGCATTTTTTGTAATCGGATTTGCGATACTACTCATATATTTCGTATATTGCTGCTCCGACTTAAAGTATTCCTCAAGAGCATTCATTGACGCTGATATTCCGTTTTCGTTTGTAATCGTATCACCATTTTCAAAGGCATACGACCATGAAGTATTATCATTATAAAATGCGTTTACACATTCTATGTGTGCCAAAATTTTTCTTGCTCTATCAGAAATCTGTTCGAGTTTTTCGTCAGATTCAAACGGTACTATAGCTTCCTCGTAGGTCATTGAAACCTTTGAGCTTGCAGCATCGGGAATTTTTACTTTTGTGCTGTCACTTTCTTCTGAACAAGCACAAAGAGATGCCATCAAAACTGCTGCACTTAACAAGCATAATAATTTTTTCATATAAATACCTCCATTTGGTTATCTGTACTTGCTTATCACATCGAGATCAAACTCCTGCTTTTCAATATATTCCGTGTCATTAAACTCCGGTCGTTTTACTCTGACAGTATTATAGAGCTTTGTCGCCTGTTCGATAAATTCTTCATATGCGGCGAGCTTCTGCGAATCGGAGCCGTATGCTTTAACTGCAATAGCATAAGCGTTGTCCTTAAGTCCCATTAGCGTGTCGAGAGATGAGATCAAATAATCAAGGTCAATTCCTTCTGCGGAATCCGTAAATGTTATGTTTTGAATAAAAGCCGTAACATTCAGCATACGCTGACCATATGAAGTAGAGTTGCCGTCTATTAATATGTTCATGATCTCCTCAGGAGTGAGCTTACAGTACGCTTCGATAACCGAAAAAGTACTAAAAAGCTGTGATGAATAAGAGTGTAGATAATCTTCGGCTTTTATTAGCCCTGAGCAATTCCATAAAAGATAGGAATAAAGCTCCAGCGAGGTAATGCTTGATTTTACTTCTTCGACAACACTTTTTGTAGGATTGTCAATAAATTTCTGATATGTTTCCTTTGCAAGATCAATAAATTTCAAATAGGAATCCTTTATAACCGGATTTGCAATCGTCTTTATGTAGTCGGTGTATTGCTGCTCTGCTTTAAAATATTCTTCAAGGGCATTCATTGACGCTGATATTCCGTTTTCGTTAGAAATTTCAACACCCGGTACGACCTGACCGCTGTAATCTCCGCCCATGTAATAAAAGTCTATACATTTTATATACTCAAGTATTATTTGAGAACGCTCATAAATTTTTTCAAGCGTATCACTGCTTTCAAACGGTACTATAGCCTCCTCGTAGGTCATTGAAACCTTAGTGCTTGATGTATTCGGAACCTTAACACTTGTGCTGTCACTTTCTTCTGAGCAGGCACAGAGCGATGCCATTAGAACTGCTGCGCTTAACAAGCATAATAATTTTTTCATATAAATACCTCCGTTTGGTTATCTGTACTTGCTTATCACATCGAGATCAAAATCCTGCTTTTCAATATATTCCGTATCATTAAACTCCGGACGTTTTACTCTGACAGTATTATAAAGCTTTGTCGCCTGTTCGATAAATTCTTCATATGCGGCGAGCTTCTGCGAATCGGAGCCGTATGCTTCAACTGCAATAGCATAAGCGTTGTCTTTAAGCCTCATAAGATTGTCAAGAGTTGAGATCAGGTAATCGAGGTCGATTCCTTCTGCCGAGCCCATAAAATCAATATCTATCTGACCGATTGCGTTCATCATGCGCCCTTTATATTCTTCCGGCAGTTTTTTTGATGAGCATACCCTTTCGATTTCTTCAGGCGTAAGCTTGCAGTACGCTTCGATAAACGCTAAGTTGTCATAGACCGTTATCGTATAATTGTCTAAATAGTAATCGGCTCTGTCTACAGAAGGATAAAAATCAAGGTTAAACAGATAAAGCTCAAGCGCTGTAATGCTTGATTTTACTTCTTCGACAGCACTTTTTGTAGGATTGTCAATAAATTTCTGATATGTTTCCTTTGCAAGATCAATAAATTTCAAATAGGAATCCTTTATAACCGGATTTGCAATCGTCTTTATGTAGTCGGTGTATTGCTGCTCTGCTTTAAAATATTCTTCAAGGGCATTCATTGACGCTGATATTCCGTTTTCGTTAGAAATTTCAACACCCGGTACGACCTGACCGCTGTAATCTCCGCCCATGTAATAAAAGTCTATACATTTTATATACTCAAGTATTATTTGAGAACGCTCATAAATTTTTTCAAGCGTATCACTGCTTTCAAACGGTACTATAGCCTCCTCGTAGGTCATTGAAACCTTTGAGCTTGCAGCATCGGGAATCTTTACTTTTGTGCTGTCACTTTCTTCTGAACAAGCACAAAGAGATGCCATCAAAACTGCTGCACTTAACAAGCATAATAATTTTTTCATAAATACCCCTTTACTGAATTAAAAACATAAGTCCTCCCGAAAACGAGAGGACTTAGCGTGTCGACAAAGTCGACAACGCTCCCCATGGGACAAACACACTCACTTCGACAGCTTCGCCCGTCTCGTTCTGCGTTTTTCCCCTAGGCAACCCCTTTTCGTCGAAAATCGTCTCATACCTCCGATTTTCTCTTAAGGTGTCGCTGCGTCGGCACATGTCCGCCTACGCGACAATATTTCAAAAGTGTACTTTTTATACAAACTAAGTCCTCCCGAAAAACGAGAGGACTTTTAAGTTGTAAATTAAAATGCTGTTTTGTAAATTTCAAGAATAGATTCAACTGTGCATGGACGTGGATTTCCGCCTGTACAAACATCAGCAAATGCAGACTCTGCAAGTGCAGGGAGATCCTCTTCCTTAACACCTATTTCATGAAGCTTTTCAGGGATTCCTACATCGCTTGAAAGCTTTCTTACAGCGTCAACCGCTGCCTTTCTGTAAGCCTCTTGATCCATACCTGTTGTATCAACACCCATAGCCTCTGCAATATACTTAAACTTATCGCCTGTGTACTCAGCATTGTACTCCATAACATACGGCAAAATTACAGCGTTTGCGATTCCGTGCGGTGTATCGTAGAATGCGCCGAGTGGGTGAGCCATTCCGTGAACAACTCCAAGACCTACGTTAGAAAATCCCATACCTGCAACATACTGTCCGAGAGCCATATCCTCTCTTCCTTTTGGCTCATTGTTAACAGCCGAGCGAAGCGATCTTCCGATAATTTCGATTGCTTTTAGGTGCATCATATCTGTAAGCTCCCATGCGCCGAGAGTTGTATAACCCTCTATAGCGTGAGTAAGTGCATCCATACCTGTTGAAGCGGTGAGTCCCTTTGGCATTGATGACATCATATCGCTGTCTATAACTGCAACAACAGGGATGTCATGAGGATCAACGCATACGAACTTTCTCTTTTTCTCTTCATCGGTAATTACATAGTTTATTGTAACCTCTGCCGCAGTTCCCGCAGTCGTCGGAACGGCTATGATAGGAACGCTTGGATTCGGCGTATCAACTGCACCTTCAAGTGATGTAACATCGCTGTATTCAGGATTAGCAATTATAATTCCAATAGCTTTTGAAGTATCCATTGCCGAACCTCCGCCGATAGCAATAAGCGAATCAGCCTTAGCCGCCTTGAACGCTTCGATACCGTTTTTAACAACGGCAACAGTTGGATTTGCCTTTACATCGGAGAAAATCTCGTAAGGATGTCCTGCTTCATCGAGAAGAGCAGTAACCTTCTGTGCGACGTTAAACTTAATAAGATCAGGGTCTGTAACAACGAGAGTCTTTTTGAACCCACGTTTTTTAACTTCGTTCATAATCTCAGAAATTGAACCTGCTCCGAAATAAGATGTTTCGTTTAAAATCATTCTAGCCATTTTTATATCTCCTTTATAAAAATAATTAAGCACTATTTGCTAACAATATTATAATAAATTTTTGCTAAAAATTCAAGAAATTTCCTTTGAAATAATGCACAATAAACAGTACCGATATTCTAGCAGATTGCACAACTAGAAAACCTCCGTCGTTAGACAGAGGTTTTTATATAATAAAACAAATCTTAAGCAATAAACCGTTCGTTTATTATTCCGGCTAAAATCCCCATCACGGCAGCAATACAAATCATTATTATCGGATGGAGCTTTTTCATAATAAGAACAAAGCAAACAACAAAAATAATAAGAGAGGTTATGAAATTATAGCTTATGATCTCACCGAAACCGAAGCCCGACGGAAAGAAAACACTTGCAGCAAGATTTATAAGAGCTGCGGCTATAAGACCGATTACCGTAGGTCTTAACCCTGACATAACTCCTGCAACGACCTTGCTTTCTTTAAACTGCTTGTAGAATTTTGCAACAAGCAAAATGATAATAAACGATGGAGTGATTACTCCAAGCGTTGCGAATGCACCGCCGAGAATCTGACCGATAATACCATACTGCTCACAGACCTGCGAGCCGATATAGGTAGATATATTTACAGCGAATGTTCCGGGAGTAGATTCCGAAACGGCGATAAAGTTAATAAGCTCATCGCCCGTAAGCCAGTTGTTTGCAAAAATCTCCTCACGAATTAACGGAATCATCGCATAACCTCCGCCTATCGTAAACAGTCCGATTTTAGCAAATGTAAGATAAAGCTTTAATATCGCAAGAAGCATTACTTTTTAACCTCCTTGCTTTGTCCTTTGCTGAGAAGAGATGCGATAAGTCCTATAACAGCACAAATAACTAAAATTATTATTAGATTTACATCAAAAATTACTGATGCCGCTAAAGAGGCAAGCATCAAAAAGTATGCTAAAGCATTTTTAGGGCATTGCTTAAACATTGTTATCATTGCCTTTGCAATAAGCGCAAGCACTCCTGCTCTTATGCCCATAAACGCATACTGAACGTATTTTTGAGTCTCAAACCACCCCAAAACTCCCGAAATAAGCAGAATAAATAAATACGGCGGAATAATAAGACCAATCGTTGCAAAAAAAGCTCCCCAAAAACCGGCTACCTGCTGACCGATGAAGGTTGCTGAGTTTACGGAAATTGCTCCGGGTGTTGATTGGCTTATCGCCATTATATCGAGAATGTCTTCCTTTTTGATGTAGTGGTGGTTTTCTACAAATTCCCGTTGCATTATCGGAATCATTGCATACCCTCCGCCAAAGGTGAATGCTCCGATCTTAAAAAACTGAATGAAAAGAGAAAGATATCTTTTCCATCTGCTCTCGTTCATACACCGTGCTCCTTTATAATATAATTCAGCCTTTAAGCGAAAGCAAAAAGCCTTGTTTCGCCACTTTTTTAGTATATCACATTTTTTGTAAAATACAAGGGAAGAAAATAATTCGGAATTATTTTAATTGACAGTTGACAATGGAAAATGGACAATTAATTAATGCGTAATTAACTCGGAATCAATGTATGCAAAAGACTATCTTTGATTAACAGAGAGTGGCATGAAAGTAAGCAGTATTAGAACTCATAAACCGTCAATCAAGTAGGTCAGCAACTTTGCCGTTAAATTAATACTTTCCAAAAAAATTAACATCATCCTTTTTCACAACCTCCAAAAACAGAGGGCAAAGGGAGTAGATGTTGGAAAGAGCTGAGCAGGCGACCGCCGCCGGTGGCGGAAACAGGGAGCTTGCGAAGGGAAGAAATAAGGAGAATTTCGACAGCGAACAGCGGAGAAAGGCGACTATATTTCTGACCGTAAAGCAGAGGGAAACGAATTTTTTCAAAACTCTTTACTTTTATAGAGTTTTGTTAGTGTCCCCCTCTTCTTAGGTTGTCCCTTTGCAAGAAACCGGATTAATTCGGAATTCATAATGCTTAATTAAATCGAAAATCGGAATTTGGAATAAAAAAACAAGACGCAGGGATTTTTAAAGCGTTTCTCTGTGTCTTGATTTAAATGTATTTCTTGTTTTATTTTTCCTTAGCCAGTATAAATTTCTCCTTGGTGTATATTTCCAGATACAGATTCTTGCAATCATCAATGTATTGATTATCCATATCAAACATAAGTCTAAGTGTTATCGCATCACTTATCATCGGCGATTGCTCAGACCGGTATTCAACTATATATGCAGGTCGCTGATCATCATATATATAGCCGTCCGATGGATCATATAAAGCACTTGAGATTTTCACACTTGAATCGGAAAGTTTAACGGTTGTCGAGAGGTTGCTGTTGCTTTCAAAATTTATGTTGCCAACAAAATATCCGTCGCTGAACCAAGGATGATATACTTTACCATTTACAGTAACCGTATCATTAGCGCTGTAGTTAGCATTACCTTGCTTATCTGTATATAAATCATCCGATTTAATTATCGTGATATCTTTGGTAAAGTCAATTTCTTGAACAGGGATCCATGACAAACCATATAAAATCAAAAAACAAATAGCGGCAATTATTAATATTGGTGTAATGCAATAACGTATTATTTTGTTTTCCCATGTTTTATGCATCGTTTCCCACAATTTGTACATATTGTTCTCCTTGTTTAAAAACATTTGAAATATATCATTATTATGTTAATATTATACCACTGTTTTTACAAATGTGCAAATTATCTTTGCCCGTTCTAAGTTTTGCATATATGGATGATTGAATTAGTTATACTCTGTCGAATTTCTCTTTGCCGTTTTTGATTAGCGACAAATTTAATTATCAATTTTCAATTGTCAATTAGAGTTACGCATTGCCATTAGAATTACAAATTAAACAATGGACAATTTAATTGCTTTCCCCTTGACAAAGAATGAAGATATGCTATAATATAAATGAAAAGGGAGCCTGCGATAAGC
>CABUAH010000024.1 GCA_902489475.1 uncultured Oscillospiraceae bacterium
TTTTTAAAAATACCTATTGACAGACAGAAAATTCATGATATAATAAACATATGAACAGTTATTCATATGTTAGGAGGGATTTTTGTGTCAGAAGAAAAATTTAACAGTAAACACGTTGAATGTCAGGGTAAGAATATTGATATTATAAAAAATATACAAGACGATATACTCGGAGCGGAAGAAGCTTATGATTTATCTGAGCTTTTTAAGGTTTTGGGAGATCCAACAAGACTTAGAATTTTATTTACGCTTTTAAAAAGTGAAATTTGCGTTTGTGATATTGTTGAGCTTTTAGATGTTACACAGTCTGCCGTATCTCATCAGCTCAGAGTTTTGAAGCAGGCAAGGCTTGTAAAATACCGCCGTGAGGGAAAGAGCGTAATTTATTCTATCGCTGATGATCATGTTAAGACGATAATTGCAATGGCAATAGAGCACGTCAGCGAATAACTTGGTATAAGGAGGGACGATATGAGAACTTCAACAGTTATATTACAAGGACTTGACTGCCCGAACTGTACGGAAAAAATTGCGGGAAGAATAAAAAAGCTTTCATCAGTAAAAGATTCAGAGCTTAATTTTATAACGAAAAAACTTAAGTACACTGAGGTGTCTGAAACAGCTCTAAAGGATATAAAGAAAATTGTTAAAGAGATAGAGCCTGATGTCAAAGTTGTTGAGGAAAATGAAGATGAAGAGGAAAATGTTACACTATTTGACCTTTTAAGGCTTGTTGCGGCATTGATGCTTTTTTGGGCATCGTTTATACCTATGCCGAATACGGCGAGTGTAGTTTTGATTGTTGCGGCATATGTTGTTTCAGGATATGATGTTATAATTAACTGCGTAAAAAATATAATAAAGTTAAGACCGTTTGATGAATGTTTTTTAATGACAGTGGCAACTGTTGGTGCTTTTTCCTTAGGTGAAACAAATGAAGCGGCGGCAGTTATGATTTTTTATCAAATAGGAGAGCTGTTTCAAAGCTATGCAGTTAAGCGTTCAAGGAAGTCAATCACAGGTCTTTTGGCATTAAAGCCCGACAAGGTCGATGTGAAACGAGACGGAGAAATCAAAACAGTAAGTCCGGAAAACGTAAATGTTAACGATATAATAGTTGTAAAAGCAGGAGAGAGAATACCTGTTGACTGTAGATTTATGGGAGAGAGTGTTGACCTTGATATGTCAGCTCTGACGGGAGAGTCTGTTCCTGTAACAGTAAAAAGAGGAGAAGAAGTTCTTTCGGGAAGCATAAACCTTTCAAAAACGATAGAGCTTGAGGTTATAAGACCGTTTTCAGATTCTGCAATGGCAAAGATTCTGGACATGGTGGAAAATGCATCCTCTAAAAAAGCCAAAACAGAGCGTTTTATCACCAAGTTTGCGAGAATTTATACACCGATCGTTGTGCTTTCTGCGGTGGCTCTTGCATTCTTGCCGTTTATAATATCAGGATTTTCTATTGATGTTTTTAAGAATTGGGGCTACAGAGCACTTCTGTTTTTAGTGGTATCCTGTCCGTGTGCGCTTGTGATTTCCGTTCCTCTTGGTTTCTTTGCAGGAATCGGAGGCGCATCCAGAAAAGGTATTTTGATAAAGGGTGCAAACAACATTGAGATAATGTCAAATATTTCACAGATAGCATTTGATAAAACAGGTACGCTTACCCGGGGAAGCTTTGCTGTATCAAAAATAAAACCGATAGGTGAGAGCGAAGAAAGCGTTTTAAAATTATGTGCATATGCCGAGTATAACTCAAACCATCCGATCGCAAAGAGTATTGTAAGGGAATATGAATCACGCTTCGACAAAATAGATGCGTCTGAGATTACGAGCTCAGAGGAGATTTCAGGAAGAGGAATAAAAGCCGTCTGTGGCAGCAAAACCATATTGGCAGGCAATAAAAAACTGCTTGATGAAAACGGTATTAGCGCCCCTGATTCGCAAAATGACAGCACTTGTGTTTATGTGGGATGTGACGGAAAATATTTAGGCACTGTTATACTTGAGGACGAGATAAAGAAAAATTCCGTATCTCTTATAAGTTCACTTAATAAAATGGGCATTAAAACAGTCATGCTCACGGGTGACAGAAAAAATGCAGCGACGTCCTGTGCAAAGAAATTAGGCGTAACCGACTATCGTTATGAGCTTTTACCTGAGGATAAGGTGAAATGCGTTGAAGGTTTACTTGAGTCCGGCGGCATAACTGCATTTGTCGGTGACGGAATCAATGATGCACCTGTTTTGGCAAGAGCAGATATAGGAATATCTATGGGAGCAATGGGTTCGGACATTGCTATTGAAACTGCTGACATGGTAATTATGAACGATGACATCGGAAAAATAAAAACGCTGATAAGCATTTGCAGAAAAACAATGAGAATAGTTAGGACAAATATTGTGTTTGCGATTGCTGTTAAGATTTTGGTGCTTGTCCTCGGAGCGCTGGGAGCGACAAATATGTGGGCGGCAGTTTTTGCGGACGTAGGAGTTGCGCTTGTGTGTGTACTCAATTCTCTTAGAGCGCTGATGAGCAGAGAATAATTTAATGCGCTGAGCAGGCGACCGCTCGCAGTGCGAGAAACAGGGAGCGTGCGAAGGGAAGAAATAAGGAGAATTTCGACAGCGAACAGCGGAGAAAGGCGACTATTTTTCTGACCGTATATTCGTAATGCGTAATTAGTAATTAATTTTAATATACCTTGAGGTGAAAGCATTACTGACAGGTGGGTGCTTAACATCGTAAATAAATCATACGACAATTTTATATGTGTAGATTTGCAACCAGTAGCAAGATTATTTTAGGCAGAAAGCCGTATAATTCCGAACTACGCATTCCGAATTATCTTGCCTCCGACTTCTAATATCTAATTTTTGATAGCAGGGATTCGTAGCGAATCTCTGCTTTTTTATTGCAAAAATTCAAAATAATGATAAAATTAGATAAGGACTTTTTAATTGTCGTTCGTATAAATATTTAGAAGGCAAAAAGGGGGGAGAGCTATGAACTGCGCTGAAGAGCTTTACCGTGACTTTATAAACGGAGACAACGATGCTTTTGATATGCTGATTAAAATGTACCGAAGCAATCTCATTTTTTTCATAAACAGATATGTGCATGATATACAGATAGCCGAGGACTTGGCAATTGATTCGTTTATGTACATCTATGTCAACAAAAAGAAATTCAACTTCAAAGTCACACTTAAAACATACCTGTTCACAATCGGAAGAAGCCGAGCAATTGACTATTTACGAAAATCAAAAGTTATAAACAATACCGATTTAATTGAGCATCAAAAGGATCTGTCCGAAATTGAGGAAGAAGTCATCAGGAATGAACAGGCGAAAAAATTAAACGAAGCGGTTAAGGCTCTGCCGGTAGATATGAGCGCAGCTGTTACGCTTGTGTATTTTGAGGGGCTTTCGTATGACGAAACAGCAAGAGTTATGAAAAAGAATAAAAAGCAAATAGACAATCTTTTGTATCGTGCGAAAAAGGTACTTAAAAACACACTTTCGGAGGATATTTTATGAGAACGAACGAACAGTTTAAACAAGAGATAATAAAAAGAGCGGAGAAATATAAAAAGAAAAGACTGAAAAAATGGAAAAAAATCATCTGTTCTCTTTGCGTTGCAGTTGTCTGCATTACTGCTTTAGCTGCGGCGATTCCTGCGATTTCAGTCAGTGTTAAAACAACAAGCAGCTTGGCAGAGGTTTCGTCTGATAATCATACAAAATCAAAGGGAAGCGGAGAAGCTGCTAAGTGTAATACACCTAACAATTTTTCATCCGCAAACAAAAGCGGAAACACTCAGAATGCTTATGAGCGGGGTGACGCAGAAATTGCCGGCAAAGCAAGCATTGCTGACGGTGCCGAAAACATAGGCACTCAATATAAAGCAGAAATATTAACAGACCTAGTATCGAAATGCTCGTTTGAAAAGGATTTGATTAAAGAGCTTTATTCGGTAATAAATCAAATATACGAATCGGATAACTCTAAGGATTCGGAATACGAAAGCGTAACTAACGGTGAGATTTATGAGATTACGCTTGTTTATGAAGGCGTTGGACATAAATATTCCTTTAACGGCTGTGCAGTTAAAAAGGGTGAATCAGATTGGGTATCCATTAGTGAATCAGCGGCGAAAGAACTTAATGCCGCAATAGATAAAATTATTTAATAGGGAGTGACAGAAAATGAAAAAGAAAATAATTTCAGCAATATCAATCTTCGCTTGCATATCACTGGCTTTTAATCTTTCGGGATGCACAGAAACTGCGCAAGCGGAAAATCTTATGGATAAGTATGAAGATACTCCATACACAGTTTTTACATCGCCTGACAATTCATTTTATAATGCTGAGACGGATTTTGGCTTAAAGCTTTTGAAAAATACAAGCGAGAAAAATAAAAATAATCTTGTTTCTCCGCTCAGCGCTATAGTATGTCTTGCGATGGTTGCAAACGGAGCGAACGGCGAAACGCAGGAACAAATTCTAACGGCGTTGTCAGATGAAACGGATATTAATCACTTGAACGGATATTTGGGCAAATACAGTATAAGCGGTGATGAAGACAACAAAGCTCTTAAAAGCGCAAATTCTATATGGATCAATAAGGACATGGAATATGAGATTTGCGATGAGTTTTTAAAAACCGATGCAATGTACTATAGGTCAGGCGTTTACAACGAGTCATTTGATTCTTCTATTGTAGACAAGATAAACGGCTGGGTCAATGAGCATACAGATTCAATGATCAAAAAAATCACAGACAAAATTGACCCGGATACCGCAATGATTTTGATGAATGCGCTTGCATTTGAATCCAAGTGGGCAGAACAATATGCAGGAGATACATGGGAACAGACTTTTACCTGTACAGATAAATCTACTCAGACAGCGGATATGATGTATTTCGATGAAAATAAGTATCTTGAGGACGATAACGCAGTCGGATTTATAAAGCCATATGAAGACGGAAACTATTCATTTGCTGTGCTTTTACCTGATGAGGATACCGATATTGACAGCTATATCTCTTCTCTCAGCGGAGAACATTTAAGAAACATTTTGAACAACGCACAGAGAGCTTCGGTCGATGTTACGATGCCGAAATTTAAAAGTGAAAGCGATTTAATGCTCAACGATGCTTTGAAAAGCATGGGAATGAAGGATATGTTCAGCGATAAGGCGGATTTCTCAAGCCTTGTAAAGAGTGGCGAAGTCTTTGTAGACAGCGTCATGCAGAAAACCTTTATTGAGGTAACGGAAAGCGGAACTAAGGCTGCTGCTGTAACGGCTGCATTTACTGCGAAATCGGCGGCACCGGGAGCTGTGAAAACCTATACCGTAGAGCTTAACAGACCGTTTTTGTATATGATAATTGATAGTGACAGCAATACACCGATTTTTATCGGAAAGCTTGAAAGTGTAGAATAAAAGAAAAAGCAGCGAATCTCATTTTCGCTGCTTTTTTTGACATAAAGCTCACTTTACTTTTTTTACAAAATATGTTATACTGAATGTATATTATTTTCGGAGGTTTTCAATGGACTGGACTGAAGCTGTTATTTATACAACGAGTGAGGGAGCGGATATTGTATGCGGCTGTCTTATCGGGCTTAACATCACGGGCTTTGTGATAAAGGATTCTAAAGATTTCGAGGATTTTTTAAATAACAAGATTTCTAACTGGGATTACATAGACGATGATTTGATGGGACTTAAAGACTGTGAAACATCAGTTACGGTATATCTTCCTTCAAACAGTCAGGGCGCAGAGCTTTTGCTTCTTATAAAAAATGAGCTTAATGCGTTAAAACTAAGGGATACTGACGGAAAATTCGGAAGACTTGAAGTTGAGCTTTCAAGTGTAAGCGAGGACGATTGGGCTAATAACTGGAAGAAGTATTTTAAACCGCTTAAAATCGGAAACAAGCTTCTTGTGAAGCCTACTTGGGAGGAAATTCCGAGTGGTGAAGATGATAGAGTTGTTATTGAGATCGACCCTGCTTCGAGTTTCGGAACGGGGCAGCATAATACCACTCAGCTTTGTCTTGAAAATATTGAAAGGTACATAAATTCGGGCGATAAAGCGCTTGATCTCGGCTGTGGAAGCGGGATTTTATCAATTGCGTGTGTATTGCTTGGAGCAAAGAATGTGACGCTTGTAGATATTGATGAAAACTCTGTGAAAATTGCGAGCGAAAATATATTGCAAAACAAAATCGACAAAGAAAGGTTCAAAACTTATTGCGGAAATATCATTGACGATGAGGCTTTGAGGAGTGAGATAGGCGACGGATATGACTTTGTTTGTGCAAATATAGTTTCGGATATTTTGATCGGAATGAGTCCATATTTCAGTTCGTTTTTAAAAAGCGGAAAGACACTGGTCATTTCAGGTGTTATTTCAGAGCGTAAGCAAGAAGTTGTGGGAATTATTGAAAAAAGCGGATTTGTCCTTGAAGAATTTAAAGAGAAAGAAGGATGGGTCTCCGCCGTATTCAGGAAGTTATAGTTGTTGAGGGGTATGCAAAGGAGAAAATTATGCAGTTATTATTATTGATTACAAAAAAAGAAGAGCTTATTGACGAGCTTATGAAAAAACTTGCACTTGCAGGCGTTAAGGGCGGAACAGTTCTTGACAGTACAGGTATGGCAAAAAGTCTTGCGAATGCAGACGGAATGCCTATGTTTGATTTATTTAAGGAAATCGTAAAACAGCAAAATACAACTTCAAAGACTGTGCTTTTTGGCGTTGAAGACGAAAAGGTAGATGTTGTAAGAAAGACTGTCAACGATGTTTTCGGTGACCTTAATAAACCTAATACAGGCGTTTTAATGGGAATACCTCTTAGCTTTATTGACGGAGTTAATAAGGAATAATCTTTGAAAGGATCATCTGATGAAACTTAACAAAAAAGGCTTTACTCTTACAGAAGTAATAGTTGTACTGGTAATAGTTATTATTGCGGCTGTTATAGCTGTGCCTAATGTTGTTGGATGGGTTAATGCTCACAAAAGGCAAAACTGCACGGCTCGTCTTGAAACGCTGTTAAGCGAAATCGAATCTAACTGTGCTTCTAAGAGATTTTTGACTGCGGATGCGGTATCTGCAAATATTATATCAACGGCGTCTGAGTTCGATGAGAGAGTAAAAAATACTACGTCAAACAATCATGGCGTTACACTTTTTGATTTTTGTGATGACAAAAATGACGTTCGTCTTTCGTGGAATATTGAGAAGCAGGAGGAAAAGCGCCTGTTTTCAGTGACAGTTAAAGCTGAATGTGAGGATGGGATTGACAGCGAGAACAGTTTTTCCTGCGGACTTAAAGAGGAAGTTGAATATTCTGACAAGACGTCTTTAATCAGCAGTATTGTTTCGCAGGTCATAAATGCCGACAAGGTAAAAGAGGCATATAAAAATGCTGATATCAATCTACTTGCAGCAGAAATTTCAAAAGCTTCAAATGTAAACATCACGGAGTTTGCGGCTGCTAAGGAATATGTGAGCAGTCTCTCTTTTACAAATGAAAAGGTTAAGATGAATACGGCGATGAGTATGTTCTTGACAGTCGTCGTAAACAATAACGATTCATATTTAAACGTGTTTACCGGGAATTTCATGGGCAAGGATTATATGCCGGCAGTTGTTTTTTCGGGAAATCTTAAAAACGATATTTACGACAGTGAAGTCTTTGGCTTTTCCAACGATGCATTTATGCTTTTCGGATCTCGTGATATGGATATTTCGGAATATTTTTCATCTGACAACATTTTTATAAACGGCGATACAGTAGAGTTTAATGTAAACTGTGTGTGGTCTGTCGATTTTAAGACTGCATATTATTTGTCTGTTTATGAAAGCGATGGAAAGCCAAATGTTAAAAAGGCATCGGAAGCAAAATCAAATTATTTGACCTCATCTGAGTGGGTAAATAAATAATTGAGCTTTTTAACTGTAAACAAATAATTCAATAGATTTAGCGCAAACACAAACTTCCCCCTATGATAGTCTCTTTGATTCTACCATAGGGGGTATTTTTATGGACTTTATAATATAACATAAGCGCAAATGTCCCCCCACCTCTAAGGCGGCGGGTTACATTCCAGAATTTCAGTGGGAGTAATAATCTCCCACTGAAGCCCTGAGGAGCTAACGCTCCAAGCGCAGGTTGCGAGCAAAGCGGAGCGTTGCTAGGATTTGAATCATTCCAGCTGTTTTTTCGGGTTTAAAGGATAAAGCATATAAGACCGTTGCAGCCTTCGTTTACAATTCTTTCAACAGCTTCGCCAAGCTTTTCTCTGGCGTCAGAGCCTAGCCTGATTATTTTTGTGTGCAGCCCTTCGTTTACAAGCTCATAAAGGCTTTTTCCGAAAATGTTTGAGTCCCATAGCTTTTCAGGATTGTTTTCAAAATCACCGAGCATATATGAAACAAGGTCGCTTGACTGTTCTTCGCTACCAACTATCGGGCTTATTTCAGTTGAGATTTGCGCTTTTATCATGTGGATTGTCGGTGCGCTTGCTTTGAGCTTAACACCGAATTTGCCGTTTGATTTTACCATTTCCGGTTCGTCAAGCCTCAATTCTTCCATTGCCGGCATAACTATTCCATAGCCGGTCGCTTCAACCTCTGAAAGTGCGCTTGCAAACTTCTCGTATGCGTTTTTAGTTTTAGAGAGGTCGAGGATTATTCCCATGAGGTCAGACTCATTAGAAACATCAAGATTTGTCTTTTCACCGATAATCTTGTAAAACAGATTTTCGTCAAGTGCAACGGATAATACTGCCGTTCCCGTAGAAAAATCAAGGCTTAATATGTTTGAAGATATGACATATTCATTCTCGGAAATACATTTTGCCATCTCCTCAACGTCTCTTATCATATACGTTTGCTCAGCAGATTCTTTTATGCAGCTTAAAATGTTTTCTTTGAGCCAGTGTCCTTTGTCGAGTTTTGTTACCCATTTAGGCATATTGAAATTGATTTCCTTAATAGGGAACGAGTAAAGGATTTGCGAAAGGATAGCTTTTATGTCGGCGTCGTTTAGCTCAAGACAGTTTACCGGCATAACACAGCAGCCGTACTTATGACAGAGGCGTTTACAAAGCTCTTCGCATTCTTTTGTTTCAGGAGAAACGGAATTTAAAAGTACTATAAAAGGCTTTCCGATTTCCTTAAGTTCGTTTATAACCTGTTCCTCGCAGGCTTCATACTCATCTCTTGGAAGGTCAGTTATAGAGCCGTCTGTAGTTACGACCAATCCGATAGTCGAATGTTCCGTGATAACTTTTTGCGTGCCTATTTCCGCCGCCATGTTAAAGGGTACTTCGTCCTCAAACCAAGGCGTTTTAACCATTCTCGGTGCTTCGTTTTCAAAATATCCGACAGCGGATGGTATCACATAGCCGACACAGTCGATCATTCTCATCCTGATAGCAGCATTGTCGTCAAGAGCTATCTCAACCGCTTCTTCGGGAATGAATTTAGGTTCTGTTGTCATTATTGTTTTGCCGCCGCTTGACTGAGGAAGCTCGTCGGTTGCTCTTTCTTTTGCAAAGTCGCTTTTTATGTTAGGAATAACGGCGGTTTCCATAAAGCGATGTATAAATGTAGATTTTCCTGTTCTTACAGGTCCTACAACTCCGATATAGATATTGCCGCCCGACCGTTTTGCAATATCCGAATATATTGAACTCATATAAATTTCCTCCTTATTCGGTAATAGGAATAAGTATCATTCCCAAAGGCAGCGTATCTTTATCATTAAGCTCATTTTCGCTTATGATAGACGAAGGGGTAGTGTTAAAGCGTTTTGCTATTTCCCAAATTGATTCGTTTTCTTCGCATCTGTAAAGCTTAAGAGCACAGTTTTTGTTTTGAATATTTTTGCTGCCTTTAATCTTGATATTTTTTAAAATATTGTTTGAAAGACTTCTGTGAATTACAGCTTTTATATCTGTCACAACAGTTATATCTACACATTCGGAGGACTTTATCATGTAGTCGACGCTTAATACTTTTGCGAAAATATCTAAGCCGCAGATGTTTTTGCAGTCGGTATCAAGCTCACGTTCAAATGCAAGTGTGTCCTCAAGATATACGGGGCATCCGTCAGAATCTCTTGCGATAAGAGAAATGTCAATGCTTCCGAATACAAAAGTTTTGCTTCCGTCAGTCCTATACTGAACATTATAGCACTGTGCCGATGCGTCGATGACCTCGGCAATTTTTGAGTCATCGCTTTTAAGTGTACCTGTTGTTTCAATTCGCAGCTTTGTTTCCTCAGGGCAAATTTCCAAATTTATTTGAGCAGATTCATTTTCACACTCATAGCATGTTGAATATGCGTCAAGCACCAAGAATTCTTCCTGGAACTTTGATGCACTTACACATACGTTGAAAGAAATTTCACAAGTGTATTCTCTTTGAGAGTTATTTTTTGCAATAAGCTCAATAGCTACAGAATTAATGTCAATGCTAGACTCAAAAGTGTTATCAATCTCGTCAATATCCAAAATGTTTGAAAACGGCAATGCGAATTTGAGTGTGTCGCAGGCATCGTCTGAGGTGTTGTAAAGGATATAGGCTTTTGCATCTCCCTTGACAACCATTTTTCCTGAAATAATATTGTGCTCGTTGAGGTCTACGTCTGCCTCGCATTTTACAAAGGAATCAATGTCGGGCTTTTGCTCGCTTAGTTCAATATCCTCCGAAACTGTAATGCGCTTTGTAAAGCTTATGCGTTTTGTGGGAACTGAAACCTTTTCCCGCCTCAGCTGAATGTTAGCGCCTGTTGCACCAATTAAAAGCTCGGATTGTTCTTCGCCTGTGATTTTGACCTTTGTTGAAACACAGCCTCGTATATCAAGCCTTCTTTGATTTTGAACACGGCAGTTTATGTAATCAGTTCTGGGGCATAGATAAACCTCAGGATTCTTAGCGTCTGCGCTTAGATCAAGCGTTTTTGTAAAGTTTTGTTTCTGTTCGATACAGTTGACCTTTTTGTTTTCAGCCGAACAGTAAAGTATTTTTATTTTTACACAAAGCTCAAAGGAAAACTTGCCGCCGTTTATGCTCTGAGAAATAATTGTCGGTGAAAAGCTGCATTTTAATATCCTGAATATATCAGGATAGTAGTCCGGCAGCACAAGGTCAAGCTCTGCCGACTGTTCACAAGTCGTGTCAAGAAGCACCTTGGCGCTTGTGATTTTTTCATGGTTTACTAAAAAGTCCATATTGTCCTCCCTTTTTATAGCGTTTTC
Source organism: uncultured Oscillospiraceae bacterium (assembly GCA_902489475.1). Lineage (GTDB taxonomy): Bacteria > Bacillota > Clostridia > Oscillospirales > Ruminococcaceae > UMGS1601. The sequence continues at coordinate 11,290 of CABUAH010000024.1, forward strand.
AATGAAAGTATATGCCATGTATTTTTATCGTATTCCGAAAATAAAATAATTTTTAAGGGAGTGTCGGAGGCTTTATGTAAATCTATCGTAATTAAAGCGTGAATAAGTGACAAGCAGACCTGACATAATTGAGAGTTAGCTTTCGATTGTCGTCAAAAAGCTAAGCAAATACAGCAAATTTTCGCAAATGTTGTGGTAAAAGTATTTACAAAACCTTACATTTTGTGGTATACTTAATACAAGTGTAAAATGACAAGGAGATAAAAGATGGCGGATAATAAATCGTACACCAATGAATCTATTGAGCTTTTGGAGGGTGCAGACAGAGTGCGGCTTCGTCCGGGAGTTATTTTCGGTTCTGACGGTCTTGAGGGATGCAAACATTCGGTTTTTGAAATTCTTTCCAATTCAATTGACGAAGCAAGGGACGGAAGAGGAAATAGGATTATACTTACGAAGTTCAACGATATGTCAATAGAGATCGAGGATTTCGGAGCCGGATGTCCGGTTGACTTTAATAAAGTTCAAAACAGATATAACTGGGAGCTTGTGTACTGTGAGCTTTATGCAGGAGGAAAATACAAGCAGGACGGCGATAATTACGAGTTTTCTTTGGGACTTAATGGACTCGGTGCTTGCGCTACTCAGTATGCATCGGAGTATATGGACGTTGAGGTATACCGTGACGGATATAAATATAATCTTCACTTTGAAAAGGGAGAAAATATCGGTGGGCTGAAAAAAGAACCTACAACAAAAAGAAAAACGGGAACAAAAACCCGTTGGCGTCCGGATCTTGATGTGTTCACCGATATTAATATAGAAAACGAATACTTTGAAGAAACGCTCAAAAGGCAAGCGGTAGTAAATCCAAATGTTCAGTTTGTATTTAGATGTCAAAACGCAAGCGGTTCGTTTGAAGAGAAGAGCTTTGTTTATGAAAACGGAATTGAAGATTATGTAAAGGAAATAGCAGGCGAAAGCGCTATTACCTCGATTCAGTCGGGATATGCAGACAGAAAGGGTAAAGACAGAGCCGACAAGGACGAATATAAAGTAAAGCTTGGAATTGCATTTACATTTACAAAATCTCAGAGCTTTATGGAATACTATCACAATTCGAGCTTTTTGGAGCATGGCGGATCGCCTGCCAATGCGGTAAGACAAGCTTTTACTTCACAGATAGACGCATATTTAAAGCAGAATTCAAAATATACCAAAAATGAAAAGAGCATAAAGTTTGACGATGTTAAGGATTCTCTTATTATAGTTTCCAATTCTTTTTCAACCCAAACCTCTTATGAAAATCAGACTAAAAAGAGTATAACCAATAAGTTTATATATGAGTGTATGACTGAGTTTTTAAAGCATACTCTTGAAATCTATTTTATTGAAAATCCTGATGAAGCGTCAAGAATTGCGGATCAGATCCTTATTAATAAGCGAAGCCGTGAAAAAGCTGAGCAGACGAGAATCAACGTATCAAAAACTCTTACATCGAAAATTGATCTTGCAAACATGGTGCAAAAGTTTGTCGATTGCCGATCAAAGGATATAAATCGACGTGAGCTGTATATAGTTGAGGGAGATTCGGCTTTAGGTTCTGTAAAGCTTGCAAGAGACGCAGAGTTTCAGGCGGTAATTCCTGTAAGAGGAAAAATTTTAAACTGCTTAAAGGCAGATTATCCGAAAATCTTTAAAAGTGAGATAATAACCGATCTTTTAAAGGTTTTGGGCTGTGGAGTTGAAGTTAATACAAAAAGCAACAAGGATTTATCGTCCTTTAAGCTTGAAAACTTAAGGTGGAACAAAATAGTTATCTGTACTGATGCTGACGAGGACGGATTTCAGATAAGAACTCTTATTTTAGCAATGCTTTACCGTCTTACTCCGACGCTTATTGAAAAGGGATATGTCTATATAGCAGAATCTCCGCTTTTTGAGATAACTACAAAGGATAAGACCTATTTTGCGTACGATGAAAAAGAAAAAGCAGAAATTTTAGAAATGATAGGCAAAACTAAATATACCCTTCAGCGTTCAAAAGGACTTGGTGAGAACGAGCCGGATATGATGAGCCTAACAACGATGAATCCTGAAACAAGACGCCTTATACAGGTTCTTCCGCATGAGGAATCGGAACATACAACGTATATGTTTGATATGCTTCTCGGAAACGATTTGCAGGGAAGAAAAGAGTTTATATCCGTAAACGGCCATGATTATCTTGATATGGCGGATATATCTTAATAAGCAAAACATTAAATCTATCCCTTAAAGGAGAGTAAAATATAAATGGCAAAAAAGAAAGATATAAAGCCCAAGGCAAAAAAGAATCCGATGGAAAACGCATTTATTGAGGGCGCAGGTCAGGTGGTTCGGGAACGCATAACCGAAACGCTTGAAAAAAACTATATGCCTTATGCGATGAGCGTAATAGTATCACGTGCATTTCCTGAGATCGACGGATTTAAGCCGTCACACAGAAAGCTTCTTTATACAATGTACAAAATGGGGCTTTTGAGCGGCAATAGAACAAAGAGTGCAAACGTAGTAGGACAGACAATGAAGCTCAATCCTCACGGCGATGCAGCTATTTATGAAACAATGGTAAGAATGTCAAGAGGAAACGAGGCTCTTTTGCATCCGTATGTTGACTCAAAGGGAAATTTCGGAAAAGCTTATTCAAGAGATATGGCATATGCAGCTTCCCGTTATACAGAGGTTAAGCTTGAACCGATTTGCAGCGAGCTTTTTTCGGAAATAGATAAGGATACCGTTGACTTTGTTCCGAACTACGATAACACAATGCAGGAGCCAACGCTTTTGCCGGCAACATTTCCGTCTATTTTAGTTAATTCAAATGTAGGAATAGGCGTTTCAATGGCGAGTAACGTCTGCTCATTTAATTTGTCTGAGCTTTGCGAGTCTACAATTGCTTATATGAAAAATAAGGACTTCAATTTACTTGAAACACTAAAGGGACCTGATTTTTCAACCGGAGCGTTGATGTTGTATGACGAGGAAGAGCTTGACAAGATTTACAAGACCGGAAGAGGTTCGGTTAAAGTAAAGGCAAAATATTCTTATGATAAAAAGGATAATGTAATAGAGATAACCGAAATACCTCCGACAACAACGATTGAAGCTATCATTGAAAAAATAGTAGCGCTGATAAAACTCAATAAAATACGGGAAATCCAGTATATAAGAGATGAAACAGACCTTGACGGTCTTAAAATTGCAATTGACTTAAAACGTGGAGTTGATCCTGACAAGCTTATGCAAAAGCTTTACAAAATGACTCCGCTTCGTGATACTTTTTCGTGTAACTTTAATATTCTCGTACACGGCTATCCGAGAGTTATGGGAGTATATGATATTTTAGATGAATGGATCGCTTTCAGAAAAGATTGTATCAAACGGCGGGTATCGTTTGATCTTAAAAAGAAGAAGGACAAGCTTCACCTTCTAAACGGACTTGAGAAAATACTTCTGGATATAGATAAAGCAATAAAAATAGTCCGTGAAACCGAAGAGGAGTCTGAGGTAATTCCAAACCTTATGATAGGTTTTTCTATTGATGAAATTCAGGCTGAATATGTTGCGGAAATAAAGCTTCGTCACTTAAACAGAGAGTACATTTTAAAAAGAACACAGGAGATCTCGGATATTATATCTGAAATTGCCGATATGGAAGCAATTTTGGAAAGTGATAGAAGAGTTAAAAATATAATCATCAAAGAGCTTACAGATGTTTCCAAAAAATATGGTAAGCCAAGAAAAACAGAGCTTTATTTTTCAGGAGATGAGGAAGAGATTTCTGTTGAAGATGAAATCGATGATTATAAATGTACTTTGTTTTTGTCAAGAAGCGGTTACTTTAAGAAAATAACTCCGCAGTCTTTGAGAATGTCAAATAACCATAAGCTCAAAGACGGTGATGTAATAGTGCAGGAGATTGAGTCGTCTAACCGTACAGAGCTTTTGTTTTTCACTGACAAGGCAAGCGTTTACAAAACAAAAGTAAGTGATTTTTCTGACACGAAAGCGTCTGCTTTAGGAGATTTTGTTCCTGCAAAGCTTAGCTTTGATTCTGATGAAAACTGTAAATACATGGTAAATACTGTAGATTACAGCGGCTATATGATTTTTGTTTTTGAAAACGGAAAGGTTGCAAAAGTAAACCTTAAATCGTATGAAACAAAAACAAACAGAAGGAAGCTTGCAAATGCCTACGGTTCAAAGTCAAAGCTTATAGAAGCGTTTTACATTAGTGAGGACACAAACCTAATGCTTAAATCAACAAATGAGAGAATGATAATTTTTAATACAGGAATGATAGCGACAAAGTCGTCAAGAGATACCATAGGTGTTAATGCTCTCACTCTGAAAGGAAAAAATCTTTTACACAAAGCGTTTATTATAGATGATGAAAAGGCTGCTGAACTTAGCAAATACAGAGTTAAAAACATTCCTGCCGCAGGCAGTTTTGCAAAAGAGTTAGAAGATCCGGACCAGTTTACGTTTTAAAGATTGAGAGGTGCTGCTATGATTTGCCCAAAGTGTAAGACAAATAATGCGATAGAGGAAAAATACTGTATAAACTGCGGGTATCCTCTTTTGGGTCCGCACGGTGACTCTAAAGAGGATGAAGCGGCGGCAACGAGTGCTTGGTTTAAACCTAAAAGCAAAAAGATAGCTTTTATAGGTATTGCTTTGATAGTACTGATTGTGGTGATTTTAATTATTGCTTTGGTTTTGCAGTTTTCTAAAAGCGAAAGTGAAGAAACTGCCGAAACATTAGCCAAGGGCATCGGTCATAAAGTAAGCGAGCTTTTAAACCTTGACAATGTTAGCCTTAAGGAAAAGTCAACTTATTCCGGTGTGACCGATTACATAAAGTTCTCTCACTTGTATGAATCGAGCGATTCCATCACGGTTGACGGAGTCCAAATGCCTGAGTGGCTTATAACGGTTTCCGAGGAGGACGATGTGATAAACTCCGTGGTTTTGTATGATTTTTCGGTTATGAAGGAAACATATAAAGGAATAGAAACAGGTGATGAGATAAAATTAAGCTCTTTTTCATCCGGTGATAATTTCACAAAGGTCAAAAATGCAATAGATTTGGATCCGTATACAATCGAGTATGGGACTGATGAAGTTGTGGTTTATACTTACAAGTATTTTTATAGGGATACTGCAAATAACGAACAGGCAAGAAAGCTAACCGTGGAAACAAAAGACGGAGAATATATTTCTTCAAAAACACAGACGGTATATCCTGCCGGATTTTAGCGGTGAATATTTTTGATCAGCACACAGTATTATTAAAATTGGGTATGACTTATTTGATTTTGATGTGTGCTGATTTTTTATTGTGTGTCGAACTTTATCGCTTTTAGTAATAACTAATACCTTGTTTATGACAAACTGTGTTTATTTGTTACAAAAATAAAACAAATTATTGCTAAAAGTATACAGTTTCGGCGAAATCGTTGACTTTAAAAAATATAGTTGATACAATGTTTTTACTGGTATTCATACCCATACGCCGTCTTTTTGTACTTTTTAAGCTTATGTGGACGGTATTTGAAACTAAGGATGGAGGATTTTATGGAATACTCAAATGATCTTTGTATGGGCTGCATGAACAAGCTCAACGAGGATAAAAGCTGCTCATATTGCAGTTATACGGCTGATTCGCCGTATATAAAAATATATCTTCCGCCGAAAACGGTGTTGGATGACAGGTATCTTGTCGGCAAGGTTTTATCATATAACGGCGAGGGCGCATCATATATCGGCTATGATATGAAAAATGACGAAAAGGTAGTAATTCATGAGTATATGCCGGAGAGCCTTTGTACAAGGAATTCAGAAAACACAAAGGTTATTGTTTCTTCTTCAAGTGTAGAGAAGTACAAAACATATATGGCAGAATTTGCGGAGCTTAATAAAATTCTTTCGAGAATGAGAAATCTCTCGAATATTGTTCCTGCAACAGATATGTTTGCTGCTAACAACACTATGTATGCTGTTACTCCGTATATTGAAGGAATTACTTTAAAGAAGTATTTGAAATCCGGAAATAAGCTCACATGGGCTCAGGTTAAAAGGCTGTTTCCGCCTATGTTTACAACCCTCAGCCTTATTCATAACAGCGGTGTTATTCACGGTGGGATTTCTCCGGAAAATACAATAGTAACTACTAAGGGCGAAATTAAGATTGTAGGATTTTCCATTTCTGCTACTAAGGTAAGCAATAGTGATCTTACACCCGATTTAAATCCGGGATATGCCGCACCTGAACAGTACCTCGGTGCTGACTGGCTGGGAGCGTATACGGATGTATATGGTATTTGTGCGGTTTTGTATAAGATTCTTTCAGGTAGCGCTCCTCCGAGCGGTGTTCAAAGAAAGGATTTAGATAAGATAGTTCCTCTTTGGCAGATGAATTCCGATGTTCCAAGACATGTATCAAATGTTATTATGCAGGGGCTTTCGGTTGATTATAAAGAAAGAATACAGACTATAACAGAGCTTGTAACAAAGCTTTTTGAACAGCCGAATTTAGTTGAACATCAAAAGGGTTCTACCCAGCTTATTGCGAAGCAAAAAAGTGCAAATGCGAACGCTCAGAAGGTTGACGAGTATGACGAAGAGAGCGAGGAAGGTAAATCTAACCTCACAAAGACAATTATTACTGCGGTTATCTTGGCAATAGTTGTCGGAATAGGTCTTTATCTTTTGGCAAGTATGTTTACACCTCAGTCGAACAGCTCTTCGTTGGTTTCTGATATAAGTCACACGACCGAGTCAAGCAGTGAGGAAACTACTGAGGTCGAAAGTAATACAGATACTGAATCCTCAACGTCACAGGCTGCCAGTGAGGATTACGGAACAGGAGCGATAATGCCCGATCTCGTCGGATTGTATTACGATAGTGTTAAGGAGTCTATTGAAAGCGATTTTGCGATAAACATAATAGAAACCGCAAGCGATAAGTACGATGAGGGAATGATTGTAAGTCAGAGCATTCCTGCGGATGCGGAGTATAATCCTAATGGGGGATTGACGCTTGATCTTGAAGTAAGTATCGGAAGCGGAACAGCTGAGCTTCCGTCTTTTGAAAATAAAACTTCGGATGAGTTTTTGCAAGAGCTTTCCGATAGTGGAATTTCTTACTACTATGAATATGAATACAGCGACAGTGTTGAATACGGATATATAACAAGAGTCTTTGTCGGCGATAAGGAAATCGGATCGGGAGATCCGGTGAATCTGTTTGAAAATGAGCAGGTAACGGTTTATATATCGTCCGGAAACGGACAGTAAGCCAAATACTGAAAAATATACAGCTTTCTGTAAATATAATTATGGAAAGCTGTTTGATTTGTAGAAAAAATGTAAAATAAGCTGTTTTTAGGTTGACTTTTTCAATAATTGTGATACTATATATATGTATGATTTTGCTTTCGGAGGATGATTATATGGCTAAGACAATAGGTATTTTGACGAGCGGAGGAGACGCTCCGGGAATGAACGCAGCGGTAAGAGCCGTAACAAGAGCAGCTCTTAACAAGGGCATGAATGTAATAGGAATTTTAAGAGGATATAACGGACTTATTAAAGGCGAAATTATTGAGATGAGTGCTCGTACTGTCTCCGGAATTATTCAAAGAGGCGGAACGATTCTTTATAGTGCAAGATGTCTTGAGTTTAAGACAGAAGAGGGCGTTATGAAAGCGGTAAGAAAGGCTAATGAGCTTGGTCTTGACGGAATAGTTGTTATCGGCGGAGACGGATCTTTCAGGGGAGCTGCTGATCTTTCGGCGCACGGTATTCCTTGTATCGGACTTCCGGGAACAATTGATAATGATATTGCCTGCACGGAATATACAATCGGATATGATACAGCAATGAACACCGCCATGGAAATGGTTGACAAGCTTAAGGATACAACACAGTCGCATGACAGATGTTCTGTTGTTGAGGTAATGGGAAGAAATGCCGGATTTATTGCAGTAAATGTTGCTGTTGCAGTAGGTGCGGAAGCGGCAATAGTTGTTGAAAAAGGATTTAATATTGATGATATTATAAACAGTATTCTTGAAAACAGAGCTTCAGGAAAATCTCATTCGGTACTTATTGTATCGGAGGGAATCGGAAATGCGGAACAGATTGCTAAGGATATTGAGGCAAAGACAGGAATCGAGTCGAGAGCTACAATTCTCGGACACGTTCAAAGAGGCGGTTCGCCGACATTGAGAGACAGAGTTGTTGCTACACAGATGGGTTATCATGCTGTTGAGCTTTTGGAAAAAGGAATCGGAAACAGAGTTGTCGGACTCAAGGATAATCACATTTATGATGTGGACATTCAGGAGGCGCTTTCTATGACGAAGCCTTTTGAAGATGAGCTTTACAAGATTTTGAACGACACAACATTTTAAAAGCCAGTGAGTTTTTAATTTAGCTTTATTGCCGTAGTTTTACGGCTTTAAATAAAATAAAAAGCATACAGAGTAGGAAGCCAAGCGTAAAGTGATAAACAGACGGGGAGTTGCTGTTTAAACGAAAAGCGAAAAGCTTGCGGTTTGGTTTTCGCATCCCGCTGAATGCATATCGAAGCTTTTCATTACGCTCCAATATGCACAAGGCATATTATTTAAGGAGGTTTTAAAAATGAAGAGCTTTTTGTTTTTGTTCGCAGAATCGGCAAGGGAATTTAAGAAGGTAAGGTGTATAGCGCTAACTGGTGTGTTAATTGCGATATCGGTATTAATTGAATCGATTTCAATAAGCACACCGATGTTTAAAATCAATTTTGCATTTTTGGCAATTGCGATTATTGGAATGTTGTTTGGACCTACGGTGGCGTTCTTTTCGGGTGCGCTTTGTGACATAGCAGGTTTTTTGGTGCATCCGGACGGTGGCTTTTTGTGGGCATACGTTCCCGTTGCGATGCTTCAGGGGCTTATTTACGGAATTTGCCTTTACAGACGTGCCAACGCACACTCGTTAGTATTTGTACGAAACAGCGACAAGAAATCAACCGATATAACATTGTTTGTAAAGATAGTTTGTGCAAGGCTTTTAGACGTTGTAATCATAAATATCTTTATAAACACCAGACTTAATATGTATTACGGTTTTATTCCTGACAGCATTTACAGTGAAGCGATTATTGCAAGAACGACAAAGAATATTTTGGAGCTGATAGTTGATATCCCGATGATGTTTATTCTTCTGCCGTTAGCGCTTTTGATATTCAATAAGAGCTTTTCAAGAGCGTCAGCATAACTGGCGGTCGAATTGCTGTATAATGACGGGCAGTTTATTGTTGAAAAATATGAAAGGATGAATAGGATGACGGGAGTTGGATTTATAGGTGCAGGAAATATGGGCTTTGCTATCATGAAAGGCATTGCTGAAAGCGGGCTTTGTGAAGCTTCCCCGAATATACAGATGTCTGCATACGACAATGATAGCGAAAAGCTCGCTAGGCTTGAGAAATTCAATGTTTCTGCTTGCTCTTCGGCACAGGAACTTGTAAAAAAATGCAAGTATGTTTTTTTGGCGGTAAAGCCGCAGCAGTTAGATGATGTTTTAGATTGCATTAAAGATGCAGTTGATGAGGACAGCGTAATAATTTCAATTTGTGCCGGAATTACGGGAGAGTATATTAAATCAAAAACCATTCCTAACGCTAAGGTTGTTTTGGTTATGCCCAATACTCCTCTTTTAATCGGAGAGGGAGCTTCAGCTCTTGCGAAAGTAGAGCCTTTGGAGGATGAAGAATTTGATTTGGTGTGCAAAATTTTTTCCTCATGCGGAAAAATAGCTGTAATACCAAAGGAGAAAATGAAAGAGATTATAGCTATAAACGGTTCATCTCCTGCCTTTATCTATCTTTACGCAAAGTCGTTTATTGATTATGCTAAGAGCGTTGGGATTGAAGAGGATGTTGCAAAGACGCTTTTTGCACAGACTCTTATCGGTTCAGCAAAAATGATTACCGACAGCGGATACAGTATCGAAGAGCTTATAAAGATGGTTTCGTCAAAGGGAGGAACAACAATAGCAGGTCTTGAAAAGCTTTATGACGGTGGTTTGGAAGAAACCGCAAAAAAAGCTTGTGAAGCCTGCACAAAGAGAGCTTACGAGCTTTCAAAATAAGAATAAACCTTGTCCTTTTGCATATACTTTACAAAGTACAAATGCAGGAGGACATATTTTATGCAGGAAATCTCAAGAATATCGACAGATGTAAAAAAACGTTTTAAAACGCTAAGACCGATAATGATTTTGATATTAGTAGGCGTTTTCATCGGAACAGCAGTATACATATTAAAAGATGAACCTTTATCAGAAAGCCTTAACGAGCTTAACACAGACTATTTAAGCCTCAGAAGCGGTTCTTCATATATGAATATTATGTTGACATCGCTTTTTAATTCAACGATATTACTTACAATTTTGTTTTTGGGCGGACTTTGTGCAGTAGCATTTCCGGTTGTGCTATTAGTACCTATTTATAAAGGTTTGGGCATAGGCTGCAGCGTAGCAGAGCTTTATGTGTCAATGGGGCAAAGAGGATTTTTATATGCACTTATCCTTATTTTGCCATCAGCTGTTATAAGTTGTTATGCACTGATGATTGGGACGAGAGAAGCGTATAGAATGAGCGTTGAATGTTTCGGTGCAATATTTAAAAACAAGATATGTACTGTTACTGAAAATGCAAAGCTGTATCTTGTTAAGTTTTTGATTTTGGAGGCAATATTGTCGGTTTCAGCAACTATTGACAGTATTTGCAGTTTGGTTTATAATTAATATAACCGTGAACGGATGTCCTCCGCCTCTTAGACGGCGGTCATCTACGTCTTTCAGTAGGGGACATAAATCCCCTGCTGAAATCCTAAGCGGCTTCGCCTCTCGTTCACTTGTTAAATGACGGGGCGATGCCCCTTATTGAAAATGTTCTTTGTATCGCAGCGTCGTCTGACAGGGAATGATTTTTTATTAGATTAGTGAAAAGGATGTGCATTAAATGGGTTTGTTTGGAGGATATGAAAATTCCGGACCTGGAGTTCCGAAGAATCCTGAAGAAAAAACAGTAGTAGCTAGGTTTTTCGAGCTGTATTTCGGAAGATTTTGGAAGCTTATGACTTTAAATCTTTTATATTTTCTTTTCTTTATTCCTTTTTTTGCAGGAATGTCTATAGCTTTTTCGGACAGTATTCAGACAAATCTCAAAATACTGGGACTAACAGCAATCGGTCTTATCATTGTTTTGACTTTTGGACCTGCAACGGCAGGATTTGTAAAGGTAGTCAGAAACTATTCCCAAGGAAGAAATGCTTTTTTATGGAGTGATTTTGCAAAGGCATTTAAGCAAAATTATGTTCAGGCACTCATAATGGGAATAATTGATCTTGTTTTTGCCGTTGGATTTGTGGTTTCTGTTGTAAGCTACAATGAGTGGGCTGCTAAAAATACAGCAATGTACATTCCGTTTATCATAACGCTTAGTTGTATGCTTGTATTTATTATGATGCATTTTTATATTTATTTGCTTATAGTATCTACAAATCTATCTTTAAAAAATATTATCAAGAATTCATTTTTACTTGTCGGAGTCAGCTTGAAAAAAAGCGTGTTTACATTGATTGTAGCGGCGCTTTTGGTTTTGTTGTTTGCATATTTATATCCATTCTCGTTTTTTGTATTGCCGTTTTTGCCGTTAAGCCTATTGTGCTTTTTGGTATGCTTTAACTGCTATCCGGTTATAAGGGAATATGTAATTGATCCTTATTATGCAAAGAGGGGAGAAGAGAACCCTGAGAACAATTATCTCAAGGGAACCGAAGAGGAAGCTGTGTTTGAAGATATGGGCGGTCAGGAACAGCCTATTAAAGTAAACAAAAAAAGGAATAAAACCATTAAATAGTAAAAAAGGGCGAGGGTCTAATAAGACTCTCGCCTGAAATTTTATCTGTAATTATTTTTCAATTTCTCCCTGTGACAAAGCTTTTAGATAAGCATTTATAAATCCGTCTAGGTCGCCGTCCATAACTCCGCTCACATTTCCTTGCTCGTAGCCTGTTCGATGGTCCTTCACAAGAGTATAAGGCATGAAAACATAGCTTCTTATCTGTGCACCCCAAGCGATTTCCTTATGCACACCTTTGATGTCCTCGATTTTTTCCAGATGCTCACGTTCTTTTATTTCAATGAGCTTTGCTTTTAACATTTTCATTGCATAATCTTTGTTTTGGTGTTGGCTTCTCTGTGTTTGACAAGCGCATACGATTCCTGTGGGCTTGTGCGTAATTCTTACAGCCGAATCGGTTTTGTTGATGTGTTGACCGCCGGCACCGCTTGCACGATATGTTGCAACCTCAATATCATCAGGACGGATGTCAACCTCTATCGTATCGTCAATTTCGGGCATAACATCTACTGCTGCAAAAGAGGTGTGTCGAGAACCTGAGCTGTCGAAAGGAGATATTCTGACAAGTCTGTGTATGCCTGCTTCGCTCTTTAAATATCCGTAGCAGTTTTCACCCTCAATCATGATAGTTGCGCTTTTGATTCCTGCATCATTTCCGTCAAGGACATCAAGAGTTGTAACTTTATATCCGTGCGATTCCGCCCAGTGGTTATACATTCTCAAAAGCATCTCTGTCCAGTCCTGCGCTTCTGTTCCACCTGCACCTGCGTGGAAGGATAAGATTGCGTTTTGCTTATCGTATTCGCCTGTAAGCAGAGTTGAAAGCGTTACCTCGTCAAGCTCTTTTACAAGCTCGCTAATGCCGTCCTTAGCTTCTTTGGCAGAATCCTCGTCATCCATTTCTTCAGCCAGATCGATTAATGCCTCCAAATCATTATACTGAGAAAAAAGAGATTCATATTTCTTTACTTTATTTTCAAGAGAGCTGATTTGCTTTAGTACTTTTTTTGAATTAGATGAATCATTCCAAAAATCAGCATCGTTAGTTTTTGTTTGGAGGTTTGCAGCCTCATTTTTCGCATTTTTAATATCCAGAACCTCGTAAAGCTCATCAATTTTTGGCTTATAGCTTTTAAGTTCGGTTCTTAGCTCGTTAATAATTATCATAAAGTGTATTTCCTCCGGATTTCTGTTTAAAATATATTATAACCGTTTTTTGTGTATTTGTAAAGAACTGTAAAAACACTGCTTGATTTCTTTTGCTATACAGCACAAAAAATCTTTGGGAAAACTATTGACAAAATAAGTTAGCTGTGGTAAAATTATAAAGCTGTTTGAGTGGTGAATAGATATTGGGATATAGCCAAGCGGTAAGGCAGCGGACTTTGACTCCGTCATTCCGATGGTTCGAATCCATCTATCCCAACCAAACGACGCTGATTGAGATTTCGGCGTCTATATATTGGGGTATCGCCAAGTGGTAAGGCCCCGGATTCTGATTCCGGTATTCCGTAGGTTCGAATCCTACTACCCCAGCCATAACCGGACACTAATTTTGATACAATGCGTATCTTGATTGGTGTCCGGTTTTTAGTGCTTGTTACAGAATTAGATAATTAAATCGAGCTTGACAAATTGGAATTTGTAGAAATACTTCCTTAAGTCAAAAGAGAAAATGATATGGTTAGTTGTAGAGTAGGTTGTATAATGTATGAATTTGGTACTGTTTCTTCTTTGTATTCCTTTTTAACAATAGGTT
>CABUAH010000025.1 GCA_902489475.1 uncultured Oscillospiraceae bacterium
AATCATATAGTTTTCTTCATCATTTTTCGACATTATTAATATTTATTCGACAAAGTTAAAAGTATGATCTATTAATAAACGTGCAACCCCCATATAACACAAAAAGCCGCTAAGGAATACTCCCCAGCGGCTTATCTTTTACCTATTTAATTTAACTCCTATACCTTTTTAGTAAACCCAGTAAGACAAATCCAGCCGACGCCTGATTTGAGCTTGCCCCAAACCTGTCCTGAGACAGTCTTTTCGGCAACAATAGTGTAAATTGTGTTGTATTTTGCCGTAACACCTTTAACAATGGCATTACCTACACCTGCACCGGTTCTTACGTTCATCCCGTCTTTATGAGTGATTTTTACCTTGTAAGATTTAAACGTGTTTTTCTTTGCAGCAGAAGTACTTCCGTTAAGTCGTTTGTTTACCTCGTTCGCTATGTATTTAAACTTGCTCTCAAGATATGGACCCGGACATCCTGTTGCCGCAAACCATTTGTGCATTGTAAGATTGCCTGATTTGTTACCCGTGTAATTGAGTTTCTTGATCCCGTTACGCTTGCAGATGTCAACGCAAAGTGCAATAAGCTTAGCCAAAGCCTTATCGCTGACGTGCCAGTTAGGCGCACCGCCGTCATTTGCTACCTCTATAGTGATTGCCCTGTGATCGTTGTCAGCATTAGAGCTGCACCATGAACGGTTAGCTTCATCAACATAAAGCCCTACTCTGCCGTCAGAGCCAATTCCGTAGTTACTGCTTGCCTGCCTTGACGTTGGCGCAAATACAGCACCGCACTGTTCTACCGTCAAATTACCTGCCATGTGATGTATTGTGATCTTATCGATTTTATGATTTCTCGGCTTATTGCAGTTCGGTGAAAGCCGTGTGTAGTTTACCAATTTGCTGTTACTCATTTATAATTTCCTCCTCTATGATTTCTTCATTCGGTTGCAATTATGGCAGCTGCCAATTCGTTGAATTTATTGTCAATATACGTTTTTGTGTCTGCTGTATAACTAACCGCCATGTGTGCACTGTCGCTGTTAGTTATAGTCGTTGTCGGTTTGTTTGTGTGCAGGGATTTGTATGCAGATATTTCAGCGTCCGTCAACGGTGTTTCAACTGAGATTCCCGCATAAAAAATTGTCATAGGGTTATTTGATAAAAACGATTTCAAATCGGACACGGTCGCCCCATTGTTAGCGTCGCATTCTGCAAAATTACACCGCCAAAAATATATATATGATATACCGTAACCGTCATCAGCGTCTAAAATTCTATGCGGTACGATTTTGGTTTTTTCACATAGTCCGACCATGTCAATTGATGTTACCGGCACATTAGGTTTACATGCCCCCTGCAACATAAAATATTTTGTTCCGTAGCCGGTTACATTGATCTCCCAGTTTTCAGCCCCGCTAAAAATTTGTTCGTGTATTCGTTTAACATACACCCCACGTCCTAAATCAATTTCGTCGCAAATCCATTGCTGACCGCTCCCATCGGTATAGTTACCGCCACTGTCAACAGGTATTCCGGGCAATCCGTTAGGTGTGGACACCGTTAATGCCTGCACATTGTCCGTATTATCGGATACTGTTACGATGATTTGATTGCTATCTCCCACGCTGACGATTTCTTGCGGATAGTTGGGGTTGGGAGATGGAATACTTCCCGTACACGGCTCCCACTCAGCGACAGTATTACCCGAGTTAAACATCGGATATATCGTCATACCGTCGGTATAATCAGCAACAGTCACTTGGACATATGGTCTTACACTTGTAATTGTGGGTTTGATTATGATTTTAGTCGCATGTCTTACTGCGCCATTATCAACTATCCGAAAACCTGTATTAATCGAATATTCCTTGCCGTCCTCCAACAAATCTATATACTCGCCGAGAAAATATGTGATAGCATATTGATCTGTTGATTTAGTTGTCCCTGTTAATGTAATACTTCCGTCGCTGTTGGCGTTTGCTGTGACACCTGCACGTGTATTGGCTGTATCATACAAATCAGGATTTAACAACTGCGCCCCGGTTGTAGTAAGCTGCTCCGACCGCCCGAAAATACGCATACCGTTAAACGGCAGCTCCGAGCTGTCATTTAGCGCTATTGCTGATCCATCTGATTCACAAACTATGCCGTTGTTGTACAGTTTATTAATATCGTCTGTATTCTTTTGTATCTGCTCTGCGCTCTCGGAAATTTCTTTTGCCTTATCCGTTGCAGTCACCGCCGCAACTTGTGCCGCAGTTTCGCTCTGAGCGGCATTCTCTGCGGCTTTTTGGGCTGTATCGAATAATTTAGCAGTCGATTTCTCCGCCGCAATCATTTTTTCCAATGCATCAACCGACTGTTCGTAGGTGGGTACAGGTGCTACATTGCCGTCCAACGATCGATTAATACACATCGTCATGATATTAGATTTTTTAACATAGTCGTATGTATCCCCGTTGTGCCGGCAAGCAAAAATCTGTACATATACCGCACCTACAATTCGTAATATACTACCGTCAATTGTATATGTACCGTCTGCTGATATATCCACCTCATACGCTACACCGTCAGCGTATTTAAAACGCATTTTGTAGCTGTCAGCACCCTCACACTGATAGCCCTCAAATGTGATCGTCCGTGCGTTGGTTTCCCCGACATAGCCTAGTGTAGTAGTATCAGCCGATGCATTATATTTTTTGTCTAATGTTATTGTCATATTCTATCCCTGCGGTTCGTCAATATCCTGTGATTTCAATTCAGTTAAATATGTATCTGCCGAAATCGCATCCTGTGTAAAACTGTTATTTTTCCACCATGCGACTACAGACGCAATAGTTGTCCATAATGTACTGATAACATTAGTTGCCGTATCATCGTCTATCGGTATAGGCGATATTCCGCAAATTGCCAGTATCTGATTGACTAATGCCAACAATAAAATAATTGTTCTTATAATCGTTCCTTTTGTGATTTTCATGTTAATTACCTCTTTTCTAAATTTTCCAAATCCTCTATACGGTGATTTTCTACCTTTATTTTTTCTTCGATCACCGAAACCGTTTTTTCCAACTTATATGTACGCTCGACCAAACTATTATGCTTGTCTACACGCTTTGACAGTTCGTCAATCTTATACTCTATCAGCGCCGTAGATTTGCGATTTTGGAAATAGTTGTTTAACATACAAACTACTATAGCCACAGCTCCGGTTATGATAGCCTCGAGCATTATTCGTCCTCCTTAATAAACTCTGCGATCAACTCAATCTGATTAGCGGTCGGTGCAAAAGGTGCAATGTCTATAGGACTTATCTCTGCCTCAATTTCCTTTACTGCCTGCTCGTTGACAGCGTTTGTGAACTGCTTCTGCCTTTGCGGCGTTTCAAACTTAAAATTGCCGTCCTCGATTACACCGCCGAACTTCTCTGCAAGCTTCTTCTTTTCCTCTTCAAACGCTATAGCGATCTCGTTCAGTTCCTTTTTCAGCTTGTAAAGCGCAAAAGAAGTGTTAAAGTCCGTCTGCTTGTCACCCAACTTCGTAAACTCCCTTAGTGCAACAATTGCATTAATTGCTGTTGTTTTCATTTATTTTTACCTCCAATTTTGATATTTTATTTTCCAACTGCTTTATCTTTGCAGTTAAAATCGCCGTTAATTCTGTGTATGCGATATGATACTCGCTTCCGTCTTTGTTTACGTCTACAAACGCTCCCACCTCATCGGCCATAAGACCGGATTTGTCAATAGCACTCAAAAGCTCCTGTGCAATAAATCCCGTGTGCAGTTTTTCGGGATCGTCCTTAAACCTAAATGTCTTAGGTGCAAGATGATCAAACAAATCTATATACTTGTCCGACATATCATTAATATCTGTTTTAAAACGCTCATCAGAACGCTCGGTGAGAGATGTACAGCTTATTGTGCTTGCAAAATATGCCGACTGAAACACGTAGATATGTTGCAACGAATTGCTTGCATTATATGCGTCTGAACCTGCAAAACGCATTAAATTTGTAACTGTTCCGTTTGTGCTTATCGAACGTACATAACACAGCCCCGGACCCGTAACCGATATTGCAGATTCATAAGGAGTTGCACCCTGTGTCAAGCCCTCAATTTTCAGCCTGTATCCGTCATAGCCGTGCGCTCCTGCTGTCGTACTGTATTGACCGTCAAACATTATTCCGAAGCCTGTCGGGGATAGCATCGTCCTCAAATAATAAATTGTTGAGTTGTTGTATTTAAAGCTTGATGAATTTGCGGATATCAAGTTATTACTGCTGATTTTAAAGCCGCCTATATTCGCAGATACAGCCTGCAAGCTTGAAACATTTATTTTTGAAGCCGTTACTGCATTCGCCGCAATTTTATCCGCCGTTATTGCGTTTGCGTGTATCGACGTTGCATACACAGTACCTGTCGCTATAGTAGCGCCGTCTATTACCGTTGCGCCGTTAGGCTTCCAAGGCGATGCTGTCTGCAATGTGTTTTCTACACGCTCTAATTGCAAACAGTCAAAATATGCCGTGACAGGAGAAGATTGGTCGTTTATATCAAGACGTATTGTCACAAAATTGCAGTCAAGCTTAAACGGTGCAGATATGTACCTCACCCAACCCGACTTCAAACCTGTCAAAGTCCGTTTTGTTAACTGCACATAAGATGTTCCCGATGTTTCCGAGCTTATCGAATGCTTGTACAGCAAGGGCGAAAAGCTGATAGAATCATGCGATGTTGACCGAACATAAAACGAGAATACATAGTAGTCTCCGTTTGTAACAGGGATATTGCCTTTTTTTCCGAAATCGTCACCCTCTAGCTTTATGTAGCACCAGCTTGCGCCGTTTGTTATCACCTTGAGCGAATTTTCGCCGTACCGAGAATATTCGTCCGTAATCTCGGCATTCGTGAGATTATTCTTAGCACATCCGGACACATCCACTAAATCGCCCTCGAAAGTATCTATTCCGTAGGTGATAATGTTACCATTTAGTCCTATCGCCAGTTTTTCAGCAGTTATGGTATTAGTAGCGATCCAGCCGCCACGAATATATGTAGACGTACTTACTGCATTATTCGTCCACTTCATCACCATATCTCTCAGCGCTGTCATATTTGTGCCGTTTTCATCAGTCCATGCTTTTGCTGAATTTGCGGTGCTTGATACCGAAGAAATCGCATTACTCAGTCCGCTTATTGCTCCTTGATGCGCTGTAAACGTAACATATCCGCTTAAATCAATTTTAGAAGCATCAATAGTGATCTCTTCCGCCGATTGGTTTATCGCGGATATTACGCCGTCTTTGTTGACCTTAAGAGCTATTTGGTCTGCCTGCTGTGATATACTGCTCATTGCAAAATCCATAGCACTGTTTAAGCCGTCCTGTGTTGCGTAGGTATTTGACACCGTTGTTTTAAAACCGGATAGGTCCTGCTGCATCTCAGCCATTTGCGTACTGATTTGGGTTACTGCCGTGCCGTCCGCTTTTTCGTCAATCGTCGTCTGCATACTGCTGACAGTGCTTGTTATGCTGTCTATAGTTTGATTTACCTCAGACAGCCTTGAGGTTAGCTGCGTTTCGCTTACCAGACCTGCGGTTGCCGTGGTAATATCGTTTTGCCATATCTTACTGTTTATCTGACCATTGATAACTTCCAGGTTCGTGCCGTGATCGGTGACAGTTTCAACAATTGCATCAAGTTTTGTGCCTTGTTCTGTAGTAAGCGTCCCTATTTCGGTAACACTCTCGGAAAGCTCAGTAAACTTTAGATCAAGGCTCTGACCGTCCTCGTCATAAGCAATCGTTGAAGTCTTAAGTTTATAATTAGAGCCGTTTATTTCCTCTATCAGCGAATGCATATCGATCTTGCCGCCGGATATATGAGCGTTATCTGACACCATATTGTCAACGATAAGACCGTCAGCAACAGCGTTTTCGGTTATTCCGTTTTCGTCAAACAATGCGGTCTTTCCGTCCACACCCCGTACAACGAAGCTGAAATTCCCGTCTGCTGCTTGTCCTATCTGCACACGGACGTTTCCATCGCTGTCGTAAAACTGCTGCGTTGCACCGAGAAACGATATGCTTGCGCTGCCGTCCTTGATTATATCAATGCGTTCGGCTTGAGCGGATGCTGTTATCAAATCCGCAACTGTGATCTTCTTGGCGATAATGTCCTTTATCACCGCCTCGTCTATCGTTACATTTGCGGCGGTTAGATTAATAAACTGGGCATTTTTCGTGAATCCGAACACAGAACTAAACGTATTAAATAGTGCCGCTGCCGCCTTTAGATCTCCTATCTCGGCGCTTTCTGCCGTCAGCATTTCGGTTTGCAGCTTCTTTATCACTGCACTGTCGGCGGTAAGGGCGTTGACCTCAAGGTCGGCAATTCGCCCTGTATTGGCTGTCAGATCGTCTATTATCGCTTGATTTGCCGCAAGATACTCAGCTTCCAGCCGTGTGATTTCTGCGTTTGCAGCTTGAAGTTCGGTGATCTTGGCATATGCAATTTCAGCAGTTTGCGCCAATAGATAGTTTGCTTTAACATACTCAAGTGTTTCCGCCTGAGCTAATGCTATCTTGCTTATAGGGCTATATTGGTTAGCGGTCGTATCACCGTAGGACATAATGCTGCACGATTCCCCAAGCTTCCACACGCTTTCCATGACGATAACTTTTCTTGTACCGCCGAAAAGTCCTTCCTGCTCGTAATTAAAACAGTCGCCCGCCTGTATCGATAGATCTCCGAACCATGTTATTTGGGCTTGATAGAACTCAACGCCCTGCATACCTTCCACTAGAGCATCAAGCTTTTCTTTCCTTGCTGACTCAGACAATGATTCCATGAGAGGATTATTGCTTAAATCAAGTACAAAGCCCTCACCGCCCGACAACTGATCGCCGAATTTTGCTCCGGTTACTTTCACGCTTGTATCGGAAACGCTTCTGTTAATTGCATTATCCTCATTGATCGTAAAATCCACAGTCTGTGAAAACGGAACTATTTCAAGCTTACCGCTTGAGCGGTTTATCCGTCCGAATGCACCTAGAAGCTGTGCCGCATAGGTAAGAAGATCACGCCAGTTATATTCCGTTGCATTTTCGTCCCGTGATTTGAGTGAACAACTGGCTTTGCCGTTCGGCATACGCATTAACGTCGCAATATTTGTCGCCAAATCAACTCCGCAAGCCTCGCATGCTGCCTGAATAAACTTGTACGTCTCCTTATGCAGTATCGCCGTATCTTTTGGGATTGGTTTATCAAACAGAATCATGCCGTCATACGCCGTAAAGCTGACTGTATGGTTTGTACGCTGTACAGATCCGCTGTCCACATAAAAAGTTCCTATCGGCAGATCCTGCTCAGAACCATCGTCAAAAATATATTTGCAGTTAAGCGTTATACTTGCAGCTGTCAGCAAAAACGGATTATTTATATCCAAAAACAGACCTATGTCGATTTGATTTGCTATCATACCGCCAACGCCGAATGCTGCGCTTGCTACACATGATTCCTGGAACTTAAAGCTGTTTTGCAAAATATCATCGGATGTAAGTTCTATTGTTTCATCATCACCCAGCGTTAAACTACCGTATATGTAGCAATCCGTTGCGTTATACAATTCCGTTTTGTACTTATTGCTTGTTGCTATCACATAACCGCCCCCTTAACACTCAACCAAAGTAAACGAGTAGTCTACCCACATCTGAGACGGCATTTTATCCGTTTTAACTATACTTGCGCTTTTCGTTCCTGCGTACATAGTTTTTGTAACCATTCTTGCAGTTGTCAGATCAAAACAGGTTACCGAAAACTGTTTAGGCTCGATAGCATTTGCAAGAGGAGCTAATTCGCTGATTTTAAGTCTGAAGCTAACACTTATCTTAAAAGTATTGCTTCGCAGTCTGTCACGGTTAGCAATATATCCTCTCTCATTTCGGGTAGTTTTGTCGCTGTCAAGGTCATTGTATTCGATCTCATAAGACGTCGGAAACGGCGCAGTATAGCTTCCTATTTTTAAATATGTAATACTCACATTCTATCCCCTTCCGTTTGTTCTTATATTTCTTGATGAGCTGCGGCGTTCCATGCGTGAGGCGATCTCCTCGCTGTCGATAAATACATAAGTATCACCCGAAGCGGATGCCGCCTGCCCTTGTGGGAACATTCCGCCTGTGCGAAGTATAGCCGATTCTACGGCCTGTGCGATAGCTGATGTGATCTGATCGTTATTGGCAACTGCTGTTCGGCTTCCTATTCTTCCGACCATTTCAGGACCCGATTCCCTTGCGATAAACATCTGTCCTGTAGTAGGATAGCCTCCGGTAGCGTAGCCTTTTGTAAACGTATTTGAATCATACGGAACAATTCTCAAACCTTGTCCGTACTCCGGATACAACACTTTCAGCTTTGCATGTATCTCCGTTTGCAGATTAAGTTTATCAGTTAAATCCAAATTTTTTAAAGCATCATAATTTAGATTATGTTCATCTAAATAAATATCCGTTGCTTTTTTGATTTGTTCACTTGTATAATCACCAATCGTTTTTGATTTTTGATCAAGTGTTCCTGCAATAGTTTTAAGTTCAATACCCTCAAAATCCATTTTGGTATCGACAGCAATTTTATATAAATGATTCAGCTTGTTTGCATTAGTATCTATTTCAGATAATAACTCCTCGAAATCTCCTATTACATTAAGCTTGATTTGCGCAACTTGATCAGCAACACCTTCCTCACTGGGTCTTTTTCCAAACTCACTAAAATAATTTGTATACCAATCAGAGAATTGATTTCCCATGATTTCACGAAGCTTATCTTCTGCACTCTTAACCAAAGGGGTTATCGAATTTTCTATTGCTGATTCAATTTTAGTCTTATTCTCTTCATAATTTTTATTAATCTGTTCTTCCCATGTATCGAATAGCTTAGGACTATAAGATATACCTAGCGCATCGTACCTATCCTTAGCAGTTTTCATTGCAAGAATTTGAGAATCCTTAGCCTTATCTAATTTCTCTTTAGCTTCTTCTGCTGCTCCGGTAATATCACTGAAATATTGCTTAACATCCGTAAGATCGCTGTCACCCCAGTCAATTTCATCAGTAGCTTTAGCCATATCTCCAAGCTTTTCAACATATAAATCGACTTCTAATTCTGCATCAGATGTAAAAGAAGATAATATTTTTAATATTCCGTCCAAATGCTCCTGTAAAGTTTTATATTCTGTTGTATTTTGTTTTCCATCCTTTTGGAGCTGAAACATTTTATTTGAAGTTTCTTGTGCATCTTTATTTAAATCGGCAATTTTCTGATTTCCTTGTGCGTTCAGCAAATATAATTCGTCAATCATAGCCTGCATATCCGTCTTAGCGTCAATAGATGCCTGATGTATCGCTTGAGCGAAAAGTGATATTCCGCTCTTATTAGCTGTATTCAATTGTTCTTTAACATTGGTACACATATCTTCAATTGCCTTTTGCAAATTGGTTAAATCCTCTTTAGTAGCATTGCTGCCCAAGTCTTGAAGATCTTTTTTGAAATTAAGAACACTTCCATATGCATCATCAATATTTGATTGTTTTTCGGAAATAGCGTCTCCAAATGCAATGTACTTATCACTTACCTTATTAACCTCATCGGCGATGCCAATAAAAGCATCAGACATATCCGAAAGTTTTGTCGCTCCTTCGCCATTAAAAAATTGATTAAACTCTTCTTCCTTTCTTAATTCTATACATGATTCAAGTACCCCGTCTATTGCTCCGGCAATAGCGCCTATTATAGCTATACCACCGGCAATCGGCCCTCCAAGAGCAAATGCCGCAGCTATTGCTCCTACTCCTACTCCGACATCAAGCAATCCTGTTTTCCAATCAAGTGTACCTTTAGTAAGCTCTGAGAACAAGTCTTTGAAGGAAAAGAAAGAAACTATACCCGCTCCGATTCCTATGAGTACACTTTTAATAATGTTAAGAATATTTCCCAATTTTGTGCCTTCACCAAATGTTTTGGAAAACCACCCCGAAAGCTTTGTAAAGGCACTGGTCCCTTTTATAAGATCAAACAGTTTTTTGAATGGAGAAAACAAACTGCTTACCCAGCCTAAAAACTTTTTAATTTTAGATATTCCCCAAAGCGCTGCCAAAACTCCGCAAAGCTTCTCTAAAAACTCCTTGTTTTTCTTAATCCAACCCCAAAGCTCTTTAAATTTATCAATTACCTTTAAAAGTCCGTCTTTCATCTTCTGATAAATTTTATCGCTTTGACTGTCTAAGCCCTCCAAAAAGTCATATTCGGGTAAATCTATTCCTAAGTCATAGCTAGGCTTTTCATCAGACTTATCATCCTTTGACGAATCATTTCCAAACGACAATATGTTAAGCTCATCAAAGCCTGCGAGACTGCTTATCTTCTTAGCGGTTTCTTCTGCCGACTCGCTTATCTGGTCAAGTCCGTCACTTGTATCGTCAAGAGCATTTGCTCCCGATGTAAGGCTTGAATAGTCAATTTCAGGAAGCTCAAATCCCCAAAGCTTTGCGAGATAGTTGGCTCCCTCTGTACAAAGCTTTACAAACGCCTGTATATAAGGAAGCAATTTAACTGCTACCATTGAAATGATATTTCCTATTGCTCTTTTAAGCTGTGTCCATTGTTCCGAAAGTATTCTCAAAGCGTTCGCCGGAGTATTTATGGTTCTTCCCATATCTCCCATTACCTCATTTGATTTATGAATCAAAGTGATGTATCTCAACTGTGATTTTTGCGCTTCGGTCATATCGCTTACGTTTTCCTTCAATCCTAAGGAATAAGCTGTTTCCTGTAATGCGGCAACTGACAGATTATATCCGTATTCCTTAACACCCTTGATCTGACCTGCCAATGCACTTTCAAGCTTTTCCATTGAAGTTTCTATATCTACATTAAAAAACGATGCTATATCATATCCAAGCTGAGTTAAGTTTTTACTTATCAAAAGAGCATTATCAGAGCTTGTCCCAAAACCGCTCACCATACGGTTGAAAACTCCCTGATACTTTATAAATTCACTTGTGTCAATTCCCAAAGCTTCAGAAACCGATTCGGCAAACTCAAGCGAGCTATTCGCCGCTTTGCCCATAGTTACATTAAACAAATTTAAATTTTCTATGTACGATGAGCTTTCATCGAAGCATTCCTTGAAAACATTAATTACCCTGCTTGTGCCATAATAAATTGCAGTTAGTTTTCCTATAAATATAGTGATTTTTCCCGTAAGGCTCGAAAAGGATTTCTGCAAGTTGTTATTGGAGCTTCTTAAACTGTTGTTTCCCGATATTGTCCTAGCCATAGAGCTTGGCATACCGTTAAACATTCCCTTTATCCTGTCTGCCTGCAATGCAAGCGGCTCAAGCGCATTTGATACGGCTTTCATACTCTGTGTGAAATTGTCCATATCCATACCGTTTATCTTCTGTGCAATATCAGGGAGCTGTTTAAGCGTTCTTATCATTCCGCCTGCCTTGTTCTCTCCTACAGATGAAAACGAATCAAAAGCCTCGGTTATGCTTTGAATTTTACTTTTATCTATCTCCGGCATATTGTTGATTTCGGAAACCATTTGAGGAAGCTGCCTTATGTTCTTAAGATATAAAGTGATTCTGTTGCTTGGGGCATCGGTAAACGCTTCAAAAACTTTAGAAATGCTCTGTGCCTTTGAAGCATTAATATCGCCTATAGCGTTAAACTCCTTTACCATCTCCGCAAGCTTGGAAACCGATTTTGAAACGCCGTTAATATTAGTAAGTTTTATGCCTGAAAGCAATTTTACAGAGTTTGACAATGACTGTAATTTTGTGCTTATTCCTCCTAAGCTATTGGCATAATTTTGTAATTTTTTAAGCGATGCAATCAGATCATCCAATCCCTTAGACGCCTTTTTGCCGTCTGCGTTTATCTGTATATTAATTTTTTCTATGCTTGCCTCTGACATTTACTCACCTTGTTTCTTCTTGAAAGAATTTACCCAGTTATCGATATAGACCTGGGTTCTAAGTCTTTCGTTTTCAATTTTTCTGTTTATGTCCTCTTTAGTTTCTTTTTCATCTCCGTAAGGCTTGCTGGGATACGGAAGCGGCTTTGCTCCCTTCTTTGCAAACGCATGAAGAACAGGAGATACATTACAGATTGCTTCATAAAAATACATACCCTGAAGCCATGCTTTCTGATTCTCCATGTCATTTCTAAGCTTTTGCGCTTTCCTATAAAAAAATGAGAGAGCGCTGTCGCCCTCCCAATATTCCTCATAAGTCATTCCGATTGACAAATAATAAGGAAAGCATTCATCAAATATCTCAGAATAGCTTTTTGGTTGTTCTTGAGGCTCGTCGCTTAGAAATTCGCTCCCCAAGTTATCATGTTTTTTTCATCATCCTCTGCATTTTCCGTAAGCGCCTCTACGGTTTCTGTATACATAGCTAAAAGCTTGTTGTACAAATCCTCTTTATCTATAAGCTCATAGATCTCATCAATGATCTCAGGCTTAATATGACTATGCTGTGCCCGAAACGCTCCTCTAAAAAGAAGCGGAAGCATCGTGTTCGGCTTATCCCCAAGCTCCGCAAGACTGAATCCGCTTTCCTCAAGCTGACGTGCTGATTTTCGTGTAAATCTTAACGTGTATTCTCTGTCCTTATACTTAAAAGTTAATTCCTTACTCATTTGTCATTCCTCCTTGATTAAGCCGGTACTACAGCTGTAAAAAATTCAGGCGCATTCGTCGGAGTAATATACGCTGTTGTTTCCAAAACATTTCCGACTTCAGCCGCAGGAACTCCGAGATTTGCAGGTGTTCCCTTAAAAAATACTGCATCTGATATTCCCGGAATATATACAGTAAACCATACTGATTTTCCACTTGACTTTGCTGTATTATACGCTGTCATAAGCGCCTTCCACTGGTCGTAGAAAACCTGTGTAAAGTTAGCTGTAAAGCCGAGTGCTCCGCCTAAGTCCTTAAGACCCTCTATGTACTCCTTGTACTCGGTAGCGTCAAGCGTGGTAACGTCGATAGTTTCAGGCGACGGATTAAGCTCAGGAATCGATTTCATTCCGATAAGAGCCTTATATTCCGTTGTCGGTCTTGTTCCCGCTGTCGTTTCAACCGCATAACCGAACTTGATTCCTGCGGTCGATAGGTTAATAACATTTGTCTGTGTTTCTTCTAGCATAATTTTTCCTCCTGATTTAATTTCTGTAAATTCTGTATTGATTATCTACAACTCCGGTAAAGCGCAGCTTTATCCGATAAATTGCAGCGTCGCTCGTATTTTCAACAGGCTCACAAAACGTTCTTGTAAATCCAAGCGTACAAAATACGCTGTCGATTATTCCGGCAATTTCCTTTGCCTGCTGTTTTTTACCCTCTTCAAGATTGCTGAAAACATCTGCTTCATATAAAACCGAATTATGATTTTCAATGTTTTCATCTCTCGATTTAGTGTAAATCAAATTGCTCGCTTCTCTGACGCATACTGCAGGAAACCTTGACGGAATTCCCGACATAATTTCTCCTGTGATATAAATATCTTTACCGTATACTTTCCGCAGCGCTTTTGAAACGGCGCTTATAACAGCACTTTCAATATCAATCATTAAAAATTCCTTTCGCTATAGAGGTCATCGCATTAGATATGTCAAGCCCTGTTCTATACATAAACGGTCTTGACGGCATCCCCTCCGTGAAACGGTACTCTCCGTCATCGGTCGGGTAATACCAGCCTATCCGACCGTCAGCGGTTACAATATAGCTGCTTCCTCCGCCGTAACTGTAGCCTATCTCGTTCATAGCCTTTCCGATATAAGAATTGCTTTTCCCGACGATTCCTGTTCCAAATTCAATAAAAACCGCATAGTCGCAATCAACTACTATCATTCCTGTAAATCCGTTATCTTTGATTTCTGTGCGGATACTGCTTAAAAGCTTTCCGCTGTCATAAACATCAAGGCTCAAAACATTTCTTATGCAAGCATTATATCCGTAGTCGGTCAGCGCCTTAACAAGTCTTGCCGTTTTGGTACTTAGCGAGTTCTTATAATCGTCAAGCTTATCAATTGCACTTTGAACTGAGCTTTTTGAAAACGGATTTATTTTCAACTGCATTTCACATCAACCCTCTTTATAGCGTATACCGTTTCGTTAAGTGTAACCGATTTTTTCTTAACGACATAGTCGTAGCTTTCATTTGGAGCTTTATCTATCCACAAGACGGTATTTTCATCGATCTCACAGGCTGTGTCGCTTATTGACATCGTTCTGTCATAATCAAGCGACGTTCCAAAAAGCTGATTGCTTGCATCGCCTTTGTTTCCGGATACTGATATATCAATAGATTTCAAATCGCTTCGCACATATTTTTCATTGCCGTATTCATCGGTTTTGTCAGACAAAACAAGCGTTTTATAATAGACCTTACACTGATTTCTCTTTAAGCTTCTCACCTATAAAACCCCGCATTTCGGAGTAATCTCCAAAAGCAAATCGCTTGACACATTTTCTGCTCCGTAGATTCTTGACACTCCGTTTTCGTTGTGAGAGATTTCTCCCTCAGCTCCACGCTTGTTGAATAAATCTACAGCAATCCTTATTTGTAGGTCCTCAAATCTGCCCTCCAGCGTATTAGGAAACGATGAAGAAAAAGGAAAGCGTCTTGCTAAAATGATATTTTTAGCAGTTTCAAGCAAATCGTAAATTTCAGTTTCCTCAATCTTATCTCCCTTGAGTTTTAACTTTAATCTTTCCGCTTGAATATCCATACGCTTTCCTCTTTCTTAAAATCAATAATTACTCTTTAGTTGTTTCCGTCTTAGTTTCTGTACCTTACTGAGTAGCAACTGCTTCCGCCGTCTTCATACAGAACACATGATCCATACCCTCATAAGACGGCAAAACAATTTCAGATGCAACAGTCTGCGTTCTGACAGGTACTTTATTCTCGGTTATTACTGTTACCGCAACTCCTGTTCCTACTATTGAAACATCTGCCTTTGAGCCGCCTAAAAGATCGATTTCCTCAGGTGTCTGAGTGTAGCAGGTATCACCGATCTTCATGTTCGGCAAAAGCGTTACCATGTCATCAGGGAAATAGCTCTTCACGTTTCCCGATTCGTCAACGAATTTTTTATCATAGATCTGTACTGTAATGTTAAACTCTGATGTTATGTAATCAATTACAGCTTTCCTTGAAATACGAGCTACTGCGCCGTTTACAGTTGACAGAATATAGCCCCGCAC
The DNA here is from genome assembly GCA_902489475.1 of uncultured Oscillospiraceae bacterium. Taxonomy (GTDB): domain Bacteria; phylum Bacillota; class Clostridia; order Oscillospirales; family Ruminococcaceae; genus UMGS1601. Next base: position 15,274 of record CABUAH010000025.1, read on the forward strand.
CTTCTTGCACTTCATAATGTCCTGAAGCGTTTTTGTTGTCATGATAATTACATTGATATTGGAGCCTGAAACCGTGCTTGCAGTTTGAATAAGCTCTTCAATATCTGCGATTGGATCAGCATTTTCGTAATCTGTCCACATAGCTTTGCCTGTGAGCTTTTTAAAATTTGTCTTACCCCACTCTCCGTTTGGATCGTAGTTGTAACTCATATCAACACCGTTTGCTTTAATACTGATAACAGGCGAACCTGTTACGGGAGCTAAGAGCTGCATTCTCATTCTTTCAGCAACAACATCTGCTCCCATGATAAGCTTTCTTGCATCGTCATAAAGCTCGTTTAGCGTTGCAGTAAGATAAGGGCTGTCAATGCTCTGTGCTTCGATGATCTTTCTTCTTTCCTTTTCGCCGATAATAAAGCTATCTCTGAAAAGTGGCATTTCATCGTTAAATACCGAAACTCCGATTCTGTCTCTGATCGTTACCTCAGAATCAAATGCAGACGGCATCAAAGCAACGGGAAGCCCCGCCTTTCCCTTTATAAATTCAAGCTTTAAGCTATCCTGCTTTTTATCCTCAAAAAACACCTGTCCGAGAAACGGCTGCATATTTGCTGTTTCAAGATACTTGTTATAGTTTGAAGCAATGGATTTACTTGTAAAAACCTGTTCTAAATTTGTAATTGGCATAAATTTCCCTCCTTTTAATCAACAAACGTAATTCTCGGCAGCGCCTTTTTAACCGCATCGCTGATAGTTACTCCCTTTTTTGTGAGCTTGACGTTGTCGATTGTTGCCTGGTAAACAATAGTTACCGCTTCATCGCCGTATGTAACATCCGCATCTTCAAGCAAAAGCCCCTTTACAGCAGATGCGCTTGGAAGAGGAGTTCCTGCGGGTACGATTTTTCTTCCATTTTCGTCAGCCGTAATATCAGCAGACTTGATTGTGTATGGCATTCCCTTATAATCCTTAAATTTTAAAATGCCTGTACCTCCAAATAAATTTTTAGCTATCATTTTTACCTCCGAAATAATAATCTCTTGACTTTTGAGAAGCCCCTGTCGCTGAAGCCGACCGCTCCGCCAATTTTTCTGCAACTTCTTCAGCCTTGGATTTTGTTTCTCCTGCTCTCGGCTGACCCTCGCCGCCCTGCGGTTTAGGATCATTTTTATAGAGCTCCGTTTTAACCTTTTCCATAACGCTTTCCTCATGCTGTTTAAAAATAGCCGCTAAATCGTTCGCACCGTCTATAGTTTTTTGCTCATCCTCATTCAGAACGTTCCCGATAAGCTTGTCTATTTCCTCGTTTGAAAATCCGGCTTGAGTAAAAACAGATCTTGCCTTAACTGCATTAAGTTCAATTTTCGCCTGTTTCTTCAGATTTTTTGCTTCTTCAAGTGCTTTTTTGGTTTTTTCCTCATCAGACAATTTTCCCTCTTCTAGCTTGTCATACTTTTCAGCTTTCTCCTTGAGAGTTTCATAATCAGACGGCGGTTCCTTTTCTTTTTTCGCCTTGCCTATATCGGCGGAGTTCTTGTTCAAAAGAGTGTCGATCTGCTCTTTTGTGGCATCAGGGAACAAACCTGTAATGTCTTCTCTTGTCATATTTTTTACCTTCCTTTCAACTTCGCTTTTTCTCGTGGTTGCGCCACCTGTTGACTGCTATTTCTCGCATAGCTGCAATATATCAAAAATCATTGCCGCTTATGGACTTTGATTTTTAAACAACATCTGCAATTAATTATTTCGCTCAGGTCAGCTCCTAAGCTATTATCCTGCGGAAACATCATTTTGTTTGTGCCTATAATAAACGGCTCATCAAGCTTCCTTATCTGACCGTTTGCTATAAGATGAGATTTTCTTGTTTTCTTGTCAATTACGCTGCACCACTCTTTATACTTATATCCCGACTGCTTTAAAGCTTCAAACGCAGCTAAACTGCAAACGGCAAGCATTTCGTTGCGTGCAACAAATATAACGCTCTTTTTAAGCTCCTCATCTTTGTCAAAATCTCTTTCAGAAGGCTGAACTGCTTGATTCTTTCTTTCCTCACTGTTCCTTTTGTAAATATCACAGGTGCTTTCGATTATCTTTTTGCAAATCTCATCTGTATGCCTGCTTATCCATTTTGCCGAAAATTCGCTTACCTCCGACTCAAAATCTTCATTGGTAAGCTCCGAGTTTACAAGCCTTACAAATTTATCAAAATACTCAACTACAAAAGACAGATATATTGCCTGTAAAACGTCCCTGTGATAAGGACTTTTTCGTTTGATATACTCATACATATCCTCTTTGCTTGCTTCGGCTTCATCAGTCTGCCATTTAAAGAACTCCCTCAACGCAGTTTTAAACTCTCTTATCATTTCAAGCCTTAGCTTAAACTGCTCATTAGAAATATCCATTACGCTAAGCCACACAGCATCTATTTCATCAAACGCCGCAGTTTTACCCGAAATTACCTGTCCGAGCTGTCTGTCATTATCATTCATCGCCGTTTGTCGCCTGTCTTGCGCTTATCGATTCAAGCGCCTTGACGATCCCGTTTTCTTCGGGAAGATATTTTTTTAAATACTCAGCGCTATCCGCCCAAACCTGCTGAGGGTCGGAAAACAGACCGCAGGTCGCTATCGCTGTTTTCGGGTGAATGCCTGAACTTAGCATTGTAGAGAGCGCCTGAGTTTTAGTAAGTATGTTGTCAGTTCGGTTTCTGGTAAATTTAACTTCAACATTTGATATATCAAGGTTCTTAACTTCCTTTGGAACTGCTGCGCTGTTTTTACATATTTCCAAAACATATTTCAAAAAGCTCTTTTCGGGATTATTAAACTGAAGCTCAAACGCTTTTGCATGACTCTCCGCCATCTGCCAACCCTGACCGATAATAAGAGCCTGACCGGTGTTTCCTCCCGCAGAAGCCTGACGATCAGGCACTCCGGCGATAACAAGCATCGTCTGATATATATCATCCTTTGTTATCTGTGTCTGCGACTGGTCAAGCTGTTCAGAAAGTATTTTAATGCTCGCCTGTTTTCCCTCTCCCGAAACCGTCTGAATAGCTCCGTGCTGTTTTAGCTGTTCATATTCCTCTGAATTTATCTCACAGTTGTTAAACCAAATAAGAGCCTGTATAAACTGCTCGATTCCATCCATGCGGTTGGAATTTATGTTGTTAAGTTCGTCGCACAAACCGATAACAGGCTCAAATGCGCCCATTTTTGCGGAGTTATTTCGATATTCAAAAATAGGAATTCCTTTATACGCTCTGTTTCGGGATTCCTTTATAGCATAACTACCCGATTTTTCTTCAATTAACCAGTAATGATCATAAGAATAAACATTTATCCTTCTACACTTAAGTTTTTTATTCTCGTCATAATTATCGCTGAACGTAATTCCCAAAACAGGACGTTCTCTGTAATCGCTGCTTTTTACTACAAATGTAGTTCTTGGATCAAGTATGTAAGTTTCAAAAACTTTCTTCGGATCATCTGCCTGAACGCATATCCTGTATCCTACTCCGCAGGTGAATATCCAATCCCCCAGCTCGACATCCTTTGCAGGCTTGTCATCGTTAAACATAAGCTGATTAAGCCCTACGATTCCCTTATCCTCAGCCTTGTTATCGGTATCGTTTATATCCTCGTCGCCTCGAGATATATACTGAACAGGCTCGCCAAACTGAAAACCGTTTTTAAAATTTTTAATTTCAAGAGCATGATTTTCAACTATAGTGTTTTTTATCTCCGGTCTGATTTCCTTTACCCTGTCCAAAATGGGTTGTTTCCCTCTGACATAGTCATAAAGATAGCTTATCTGACCCCTGTTAAAATCATGCTGGCTCATTGCTTCCTTTACAGCCGTTAAAATAGTTTCGTCTATGAATTCCGTAACAGACACATATATATCTCTGCGTCCGAACAGATTATTTTTAATATCACTAATCATATTAATCAATATATCTCACCCTTTTACAAAATAAAAAATGCCGACTGATCTTGACTAAAATCAAGAACAATCGGCACTTGGCTCTATGGCTCTGGGCTCAATAATTAAATAAGTGGCGTCGCCACGTCATGAGGCAAGTGAACGAGTGGCGAATCCACTTAGGATTTCAGTAGGGGATTTAAGCCCCTACTGAAAGACGTAGATGACCGCCGCCTAAGAGGCGGGGACATTCGTTCACGGTTATTTTTTATTTACGTAGCTTAATCTGCTTAAATCTATTTTAACGCTTCCCTTATGCGATTTACAGTACGGATATATAATTCCTGAAGCAGTATCTTCCGCTTCAAGAAGCTTCTTTTTTATCCCTGCTTTTTTGCATATAGGACAAATAATATCTACTTTCATATACTACCTCTCTTAAACTTATTATACACCCGTTTTTATGATTTGCAACAAAATTCAATGTAGAAAAACATACGTTTTATTTGAATCTTTTCCGTCGATATGCACATATCAAAACGGTCTGTCTAAAATCGTGACCTTAGCTCCCATACTGCTCATAAATTCAACTAACTGCGCCAAGCTGTCGGCAGCGTCATCGTGCTTGTTTTTACCCGTAATAAGAAATCCGAACAGCTCCTTGAGCGCCCGTTTGTATTCCGTACTCGCTCCTGAATCGCTTCTGAAGTACATCTTCTTAATATCGGGAGCAACTTGGATTATCTTTGACACCTTACTCTTTTTAGTAGATGCTTTCTTGCTTGACAGATTTATTTTTATTCTTTGGTTTCTAAGCTCGCGGTCGATATTCTTCATGTACAAATCTCCACCGTTATTTCCTTCAAACCTGCATTGCTGAACATTATGCTCCTTGATCTTCATACAGACCAACGGCTCGGTTACTTCCTTATCGCCTTTATCAAAAACCCAGTCATGTATATAAACAGCTTCTCCGTAAATGTAAGCTATCGGCATACTGAGCGAATCCCCTCCACCAAACGCAACATCACAAGCCGCCATTATTCTGTCAGGCTCACCTTCGGGGAGTGTTCCGTTATAAAAAACCATTTCATCTTTCGGAAATAATATTCCCTCACGCTCATACGGTTCGCCCATGTATTTTGCACACCATGTAGCGTTATCAATGCTGTTTCTCATGTCATGATAATACTCCGTGCTGAATCCAAGTCCATAAGGATAATCAAAATTGCTCTTGTCATTTTCATCAAGAGCCGGAATAATGCGAAACCGTACCCTGTCGCTTCCCTCATACTGCCTTTCAAGTCTGCCTATAACATCATTTACACTCCACCTTGTACCGATATGAAGCTCCTTAGCACCGTCCTTTTTTCTGTCCTTAAGCTGATTTAAGTATGCATTGTATTTATTATCAAGCCTCTGAGGATTTAACGCCTCTTCCAAGTCCTCAATAATATCATCAACATACAGCAACCAGCCAACTTCGACCGCTCCTGTAAGTGTTCCGCTTATACTTCGGCAAGTGAGAGTCGGGAAACGCCTTTTCTTGTTTATATCAATAGTTTCATTTTTCGCTGACGTGTTTGCGATCTGACAACCCGGAAACACGTCATGCCACAAGTACTCCTCGTTTTGGATTATCCCGTATATCTCGCTGTAAAATCCCTCCGTCAGCTTATCGCTGTGACCTGACATTAAATTTGCAAGATCGGGGTGTCTTCCCATTATCCAAGTTACAAAGAATATGCCAAGCGTTGATTTACCTACTCTCGGCGGCAGGCTTACCGCAAGCAAATCAAGCTTGCCGTCCTCTAAATCCTGCAAATCGTCAACTACCGTTTTTAAAACCTTTTCTCTTGGTATATAAAACTTCTTTTTAGGCTCTCTGTCCCATTCGATATAATACAGATAATATTCAAAACTATCATATGCCAAAAACAGAGCCGTCTTTTTTGCTAACTCATAATACTTGATAGCCTGTTTTGTATCATCAATCGCAAGCTGTTTTCGTCTTTCGTTTGCAAGCTTATATACCGACTTTGCGTTATCGTACGCTAGGGAAACGCAATCAAATTCTCCGCTGTCCTTTAGCAAGCGGCACAGGTCAAAATAATCGCTTAAGTCCTGGTAGCTTTTTAAACCCTTAATCTTTCTCTTTTCAATCAACTCTGAAATTAACAAAAAATAAGCCTCCTTACTTTCAAAGTAAAAAGGCTCACGGCTCATTGACTCTTGGCTCTGTATAAATCTGAATAAACCTGTATATTAAAACAATCCGTTTTCTGCTTTATATTTATTTACAGCGTTATAGTATGTGTTTCGCTTAAGTCCCAAGACTTGCATAGCATAGCTGTTTTTTATCTTGCCCTCTAAAACTTCCTTGTAAACCTCTGCGAATTTATCCATATCAACTTCAATAGGCTTGCGCCCCTTATATTTTCCCTGAGCTTTTGCAACGGCTATTCCCTCTTTTTGCCTTTGCAGTATGTTTTCCCTTTCGAGCTCAGCAAGTGCAGCAAAAACCGTCAGCATAAATTTTCCTTGAGGAGTAGTCGTATCTATGCTTTCCTTTTGCGATATGAATTCCACGCCTTTATCCTTGAATTTCTCAACTATGTTAAGCAAATCAGCCGTGCTTCTCGCCATTCTTGATATAGACTCAACAACGACCATATCTCCTTCTCTTATATATTCCATGAGATTATTAAGCTCAGGACGGTTTCTGTTCTTACCGCTCATCTTATCAATAAATACCTTTTCAACTCCAAGCTGCTGCATTATAACCTCTTGTCTTGCGATATTCTGCTCCTCCGTAGAAACTCTTATATAGCCTATTTTCACTATAAACGCCTCCTTTGTTTATAATATACCACAAATAAAAACATTTGTCAATCACTTTTTAAATAAATATATTTACAAACATACAGGGCTTTTTATTTTTTTCGGCATTAACACTACTGAGTAAGTCCCCCTATTCATTCCATATAGAGTGGGGAGGTGGGTTGTTATATAGTTTGTTTAAAGTATACTCTAAATAAACAAATATAAAATAAGTATTGCTGTTTGTTTAGAGTTGAATTTTCATTCAAATAAACTATGCTATTTAAAAAATAATACTGAATATCTTAAACAAACAAAAATTAGTCAGCTTTGTCCGTATCTATAACCTCCGTTCCCTCAAGAAGCCTTGTTTTGATTTCTTCTTCGGTAGCTCCCTCGCCCATTGGATTGCGTGCTGTCAATACAGTTTCGGTCTGATCTTTCATGCCGTAGTAGTTCTTTGCCCTGAAGATATACGCAACCGGATTGAGCTTGTTTTTGATGAGCAAATCGGCATCAAAAGCAGATAAAAATTCCTTAGCTTTTTTAATGATGTCGGCAGTCTCTCTGCTGAATCCTTGCCTTATACCGTTTTCTATATCCCAAAAACCGCTTCGCGTATATCCTGTACACAAGACCATTTTCTCAACTGTCGGCGTCTGATCTGTTTCTGCACAGATCAAGAAAAATTCGGAAAGCCTACTCTCAAGCTCCTCATCTGATTTAACTTTTGTACGGCCCATTTCCCAAAAGCGACGAACATTGTTGTTGATCTCTCGATAAAGCTTCTTCTCTTCAGGAGTTTGAGGATCACGTTTAAGGTTAGGAAGATTAGGATTATTAAGCTTACCCTTAGGCATTACCCTCGCCTCCTAAATTATATTTATCTGCCAGCTCGGCGGTGACACGTTCAAAGTTGACTAAGTATTTAAGATACCTGTGAGTGTCCTTAGGCGAAAGCCTATTAAGATTCTTTGAAGCCAATACTACGCTGTCTGCGTATTTATTGTGTAGATCTACAAGCCTGCTGTCACGCATGAGCCTGAAGAAATGAATTATAGAATAAAAAGACATGATATACCTCCATAATGTACTTTGATATAATTAGATTATAATACATAAAATCGGGACATATGGGACAAACTTAAAGAAGTTTAAAAATGATAATTTTGTGATATAAAATCAAGGGTGACACTTGTGACACTTGAAAATGACTTTTTATCAGAATTTCTTTATTTTTTATATAAATACCCTATTTTAATATTTTTAGTAATTTTTAAATTTAAGTGTCATCTGTCATTAAAGCAAAGAAAAGTAAGGAATAGAAAGGGTTTGATAGCATGACACTTTAGCGTAGTGAAGTGTCATGGAAGTGTCATGCGATTACAAAGCAAAGCGGCAAAAACGAGCCTATTTTTGTGAATAACGACGAATTAGTTTTATTATATAATTAGTAGTGACGTTAACATGACAGAAAAAATGACACTTCATGGGAATGAAGTGTCACGGGAAAAGAGGTGAATATTTTTACATGCATTAATTTATATAAAGAAGCGGGAGAATTACCTTAGACAGTTTTTGATTATAGGGTTGAAAAATTTGTAATAATATGGTAGAATGCATATAAATTTATATAACAAATCCCAAATACAAGCAATTTAACAATAATATATTCAGCGTTTAGGATTTGCTTTCTTAACAACTAAAATACTATTTATGATGATTCAAATCGTAATAATAAACCTATTAGGAGGATCAATTTAATGGAAGCTTTTTTCACCTCACTTACATGGATAATTATTAGTGCTATCTTTTCTGTTTTGGGCTTACTTGGCACAATTTTAGGCTTTTATCAGTATCTAAAGTCTTCCAAAGAACTTAGAGAATATAAGTACCTATTTAAAATTGCAGGACAACATGTTGACTTAGAAGATAAAAAAAGTCAAATCAACGACTATGAAAATAGGATTGAACATATGCAAAAAACTATTAATGAACAAATACCTGTGGAAGCAAAAAAGATTGCTTTGAAAGGTATTTTAGATAATGAATTACAAGTCTTATCATCTACATATACTAAAGTCAAATCGTTACAATCCGAATTGGAAACGTTAACATCAGAAGATACTTTAGAAACTGAAGAACTGATGAAAAATGTAACTAAAGTAATTGAACCTGCATACTCACGCAAGCGCTCAAGTAGTTTATTTAGTACAGTATTCTATTTAGTATCGGTTGCCTCATCATTTTTATCTATGATTCTTCCATATAGTATTTATCAAATGATAATTGTCATAGTTCTATTATTTCAATTAATCATTGGTACTAGATCTATTATAAATTTACTTAAGCTGAATTATACGCACAATGAACTAAC
>CABUAH010000026.1 GCA_902489475.1 uncultured Oscillospiraceae bacterium
CATATTTTGAAGTTACTTCTCTTCTTTTTTGGGTCACATCATTTTAACACATACACGCATGAAAAATTAAGCGGCGTAAAAACACCGCTTCAGCCTGTATAAAAAGTATACTTTTAAAATATTGTCGCGTAGGCGGACATGTGCCGCCGCAGCGACACCTTAAGAGGAAATCGGCGGTATGAGCCGATTTTCGACGAAAAGGGGTTTCCTAGGGGAAAAACGCAGAACGAGACGGGCAAAGCTGTCGAAGTGAGTGTGTTTGTCCCATAGGGAGCGTGGTGGGCTTTGCCGACACGCTCAAGCGGCGTAAAAACACCGCTTAACCTATTATTCTGCTTTTTCTCCGTCAATAACGACCTTCTTGAACAATTCGTTGTTTCTGTCAAAATCTATTTCCAAAACCGATTGTCCGTCGTTCGTAGTTCCATAGTTCCATGTGTCATACTGTTCGCCGTAAGGTATTCTGAACTGCTTCATATCATAACCCATGATAAATGGAAGCCTTAGGCATAAAAAATAGATTTCCGTCTTTGACATATTTGTTGTAAGCTCAGGAAGAATTGTTTCAAGAACTGAATTCATCTCAAAAATGCTTAAATCCTTAAACTTCTCAATTATTTTTTCTATAACTTCACGCTGACGCTGTGTTCTGTCAAAATCGCCGTCGCCTGCATATCTTATTCTTGCATATGCAAGCGCTTGAATTCCGTCCATAGTATACGTTCCGCCCTGAGTGAGCTTTCCTGTTCCGATAGCTCGTCCTTTAAGCTTATTTACTTCGTTCATCGGATCTGTCATAGCGTTTGCTTCATCATCATTTACCGTAAGCTCAAGTCCGCCCATTGCATCGATTATATCTATAAATGAGAAAAAGTCTATTCTGATATAGTTGTCAACTTTTACCTTGAAGTTTTCCTCAATTGTATCCATAACCAGCTCTGCTCCGCCGTTGGCGTAAGCGGCATTTAATTTCGCATTTCCGTAACCCGGAATTGAAACTAAAATATCTCTCATAAAAGAAGTCTGAACAATCTGATTGGTTTTTCGGTTAATAGACACTAAAATCATACTGTCTGATCTTCCGTTTTCATCGTTTCTCGTATCAGAACCTATAATAAGAATATTTTTTACATACGATTCATCAATAACACTTGCATTGGTTTCAACTCTGTCGCCTGTTTCAACAATATTAAGCATTCCCGCATATCTGAAAATAAGTCCGCTTATAATTCCGAAAAGAATCAATATCACCAGAATAAGAATCAGCAAAAATCTCTTAAACTTGCTTTTTTTCTTTTTTTCTCCGTAAGCTTTACTTTTCCAGTCGTTTTCTACACCTTTCGCACCGTAACTCATTTTACCTCCGTTTTTCTGTGCTTTCTGCTTTTGTTTTTTAGGCTTCTTTGATTCATCATAACTTTTTTCTTTAGCTTTAGCATTTGATGCGTGTGAATTTCTCGTGCCGATATTTGTTACAGGTCTGTTTACCGGATGTCCTTTAGGGCGGTTGTTGGTCGTAACAATTCTTTGCGGCCGCTCCTCGCCGGCTGTCTGGCCGGATGTTATGTATTTGTTTAAATTCTGTTTTTTTTCTGAAATACCGTTTTCATTTACAAGCTTTACCGCAGAAACGTCAATAGGATAACCGTCCTGTCCGTTCAGAACCTTTTTTGAATCAAGCTCGAAATTACTTGCCGATTGTATTTCATCATCCGTTCCAAAGCTTTTTTGAACATTTTGAAGCTTGTTCCATGCGTCCGATTCATATTCGTCAAGCAGATTCTCTTCACGGCTTTGATCCAACACTTTTTGTGCGTCAAATATCTCACGGTTGTCATTGACGCTAAAATCGTTTTTCTCATATCCCAAGTCGTATAAATCAGCAAAGCTTTTATCTCTGTCTTTCTTTTTTGAAAAGCTTTCCGATAAAAGTTCCTCTAAAGACTCGTCCGCCATTTATGATACTCCTTTCGGTATTTTGTTCTTTTTTAGTATATTATTTTTTTAGGCTGTTGTCAAATCACAAAAGGTCTTTTGCGTCAAAAAGATTTTTTCTTAAAGCAAAAAGTTTTTTCTTAATCTCATCGTCAGGCTCGCTTAAATCGGGAATCATTACCGCTTTCATTCCGGCGGCAACAATTGCATTTACACCGTTCGGGGAATCCTCGAATCCAAAACATTCGCTTACATCAAGTCCTAGCTTTTTTGCTGCAAGTAAATATATATCGGGTGCGGGCTTGCTTTTGCTAACCATATCTCCGCAAACAAGCTCGTCAAAATATATGTCCAACCCTGAAAGCTTCAAAACATTTTCAGTTCTTAAAAGCGGCGAAGTTGTCGCTGTCGAAATTTTATAACCCTTTTTCTTTGCATATGACAAAAAATCCTCAGCACCGGGTTTTATATCCACACCGTTTTGCTCTATATACTTGTCCATCAGCTCAATCCTGTGCGCTCTTACCGCTTTGTAATCAAATTCTTCCCCGAACAAATCAAGAAATCGCTTTTTTGCATTATCTCCGGAAAGGCTTCTGAGACTTAATGCCTCCGGCTCGTCAAGATGAAAGCCAAAATCACTGCAAGCGGCTTTCCAAAAAGTATTATAAAGCTTTTCTGTATCAAGAATAAGCCCGTCCATATCCAAAATAAGACCTTTTATCATATTATGCTCCTTAAATCTAGTTTCAAACAGGGGAGCCTGTTTAAAACTATTTTATCAGATTGGTTTTAATAAACCTACCTGAAAAATTGAAAATCCTGTGAATATTTTTGTTACGACTTGCAGCGACCGAAATCCGCTTTTAGATATACCGTTATGCACTGTGCAAATTCACGGCATGAGGTGCAGATTTTTTGAACCGAAATCTTTAAATTATCAGGATCAAAGCATTCTGTCGGGACTACGAACAAAGCTGTTTCATGGCGCTTTGCTATTTTGTTTTTGCCGTTACAGGTTTCGTACTTGATTCCGATAAAGAGTCCGACGCTTATTACAGTATCGTCACATGTTTCAGAGTACCTTATTGATTCCTTCTCAACGAAAACTTCTTCCACACACCCTATATCTTCAGTGCAAATAGAAGCCGAAACAGTAGCGTACCTTGTAAAAGGCTTGCAATGAACGACACTCGTTGCTCCTGCTGTTATTTCATTTGCACAGGCAGTCGTGGTTACAGGCACTTTTTTATCCTCCGTTTTTTTTGCAACAATCTCATAGCTTAACGTAATCGTTTCCCCCGGATTCAAAGACGGAACGGTTATTCCGTTTAAAATGTTTTTACAGTTTACCAAATCCTTTGACGAAACAGCTTTTCCCATCTTTCCGAGATTATCAAATGCGCTTTTCAAGAGAATATCGCCGATTGTTTCAGCACTTACATTTGTAAGCTCAATATTTACCTTTATTTTTTCTCCCTCCTTGTGCACAACATCAGGACTGACAGATTGTGACAAAACCAATTTTTCCTCCATAATATACCCTCCTTTCATATTTACTATAACCGTGAACGGATGTCCCCCGCCTCTTAGGCGGCGGTCATCTACGTCTTTCAGTAGGGACATAAATCCCCTACTGAAACCCTAAGGGGCCTCGCCCCTCGTTCACTTGTTATAATGACGGGGCGGTGCCCCTTATTGAATATAATATGATTTCATCCAAAAAGTGTTCTTTACATGTGCTTGACAGCAAAGTTTCAGTTTGATATTATATAACCTAAGCGCAGATGTCCCTCGCCTCTAAGGCGGCGGGTTACATTTCAGAATTTCAGTGGGAGTGATAATCTCCCACTGAAACCCTGAGGAGCTAACGCTCCTGGCGCTGGTTGCAATCGGTCACAAGCTCTGCTCTTTGCAAGCAAAGCAGAGCGTTGCTCCGATTTAAATAAATAAATCCAAAAGGATCTAAGGGGATAAAATCATGACTGTATCTGAGATTCAAAACGAAATTTTGAAACTGAAAAAGGAAAAAGATGTTTTAATTCTGGCGCACAGCTATCAGGGTAGAGAAATAATCGAAGTTGCCGATATTGTCGGTGATTCGTTTGCGCTGTGTCAAAAAGCAAAGGGTGCCAAGCAAAAGACAATTTTAATGTGCGGAGTAAGATTTATGGCGGAAACCGCAAAGCTTCTTTCTCCCGAAAAAACCGTTTTATTAAGCAATTCTTCTGCCGGATGCCCAATGGCAGAGCAGTTCACAAATGAGTATATCATTAAGCTTAAAGAAAAGCACCCCGATGCTGCCGTTGTTTGTTATATAAACACTACTACCGATTTAAAAACAGTGTGCGACTACTGTGTAACATCATCCTCTGCTCTTAGAATAGTAAAACAAATACCTAACAAAAAGATAATTTTTGTTCCGGATATAAATCTCGGAACACATATTAAAAACAATATTTCGGATAAGGAAATTATTCTTTTAGACGGAGGCTGTCCCGTTCACGGCATTATCACCGAGCAGGAGGCTATTGACGCTAAAGCTCTTCACAAAGACGCTCTTATGCTTGTGCATCCGGAATGCAAGGAGGAAGTCACACGCCATGCTGACTTGATCGGCTCTACTGCCGACATAATAAATTTTGCTGAAAACAGCGATAACAAAGAATTTATAATCGGCACTGAAATTTCAATAGTTGAGTATTTGCAGTTTGAATGTCCCGATAAAAAATTCTATCCGTTAAGCACAAGAATTTGCTGCAAGGATATGAAAGCAACAACTCTTATAGACGTTTTAAACTGCATTAAAGGAACTGCCGGAGAAGAAATAACTCTTGATGAAAGCACGATGAAATCCGCTGTAAAATGCATAAATAGAATGATTGGAGCATAACGGTTATGAATATAACATATCGTGAAGACAGAAATTTTAATAAAGCCGAGCTTGAACAGTTGTTTTTGTCAGTAGATTGGGTATCCGGAAAATACCCTGACAAGCTTATGAAAGCTCTTACAAACTGTGAATCCGTCTTTTCAGCATATGACGGTGACAAGCTAATCGGACTTATAAACGCTGTTGACGACGGCGCAATGATGGCGTATATCCACTATCTTTTGGTTTTGCCGCAGTACCAGAGCAAAGGCATTGGTAAGGCTCTTTTAAATAAAATGATCGACCGTTATAAAGACTATCCTCATTTATTTTTGCTTGCAGAAAATCAGGGACTTATAAAATATTACGAAAACAATGGATTTGCTGTAGAAAAAGAAAAAACGGCAATGGCAATCGACAAAATATGATACTCGAAAGCTTTTATTGAATTAATAATCAATATATAATTAAATCACCTTGTCTTTTTGTTCAATTTTACCTTTGAAATTTATTTAGTTTTGTGGTAAAATAATCATATGGGATTAATTTCCTGTAAAAGCTTGAACAGATTAATTTATACAAGGTGATTTTTATGTACTCAGTTAACGACACAGTTTTATACGGAACTCAAGGTGTTTGTACCGTATGTGAAATAGTAAAGAAAAAATTCGGCGAAAACGAAACGGATTACTATTTGCTTCGTCCCGTGTTTGACCAAAATTCAACTATTCTCGCTCCATGCTATTCGGATACAACTAAGCAAAAAATGAGAAATCTTTTATCTAAAGATGAGATTCTGCAATTAAAGGACGAAATAAAAAAAGAACCTGTCTCCTGGGTCGACGACGCTTTAGAACGCAGAAAACTTTTTGCGAGTATTCTTCATTCCTTTGATAGCAGAGCTATTTTAACGCTTGCGAAAAATATATCATTTCACAAGAAAGAATTACTGGAAAAAGGAAAGAACCTTTCAAGCTTTGACGCAAGATTCTTAAAGGAATCCGAGAAGGTTTCGTTTGAAGAAATTGCCGTTGTTCTCGGAATCGGCATAGACGAGGTTTTAGATTTTCTCACGGCTTAAAGCAGTTGCAATAAAATACTGTTAAAATCAAATGGATAAGAGCAGTTAGCTTTTATCCGTTTTTTGCTTGAAACAACTATTATCCAACTCAACATTCAATTAAAAAATCTCTGAAAATTTTAAAAAATCTGTCGCAAAAGATTTTTTTGGGCATAATATATAAAAGCAATGGAGAAAAAGACATGGCAAAAGCGGTGAAGCTTCACCGCAGGGGAGCTTTTGCGAAAATGCCTTTTTTTAAATTGCTTGATATAAATTAAGCTGCGTCTAAATTAAAGGCGCAGCTTTTTAATTATTTGCAAAATGTTTTCTTATTTGTAAATTGTCTTTTTAAGATGATCTATGCTCGAATCAAAATCAATTCCAAGTACGCTCATCCCGCTGATTGTAAGATAGCTGTAACTGCCCTCAAGCGGAATAGCCTGTGAAACCGTATCATAGTTTAAATAACTCAGAGAATCAAGTACCACAGAGAAAATCTCTCCCTGACTTAGATTTGTCGTAAGCTTCGGTAGCAATACGTTAAGCAAATCATTAATTTCCAAAAGACTCATATTTCTTACTTTTTCTATCGTCTTTTCCATAACTGTTCTCTGACGCTCAGTTCTTCCGAAATCAGTTCCCACATAACGAATTCTCGAATAAGCAAGAGCCTGTTTTCCGTTAAGAGTATAAGTTCCGGAAGTCGGCAAGGTATCTGCTGTTTCCTTTTCTCCACGAAGCCTGTTTATCTCCTTCAGGTAACTGTTTACATACTGAAGCTCTTCATCTGTAACATTTATTTCAACTCCTTCTACAGCGTCAATTACATCTACAAAGGAATTAAAATCAATTGTTACATACTTATCAATCTTTATTTTGAAATTCTGCTCTATGGTATCCATTAGAAGCTCCGGTCCGCCGTATGCGTAAGCATGGTTGAGCCTTGAATATCCTACTCCGGGGATATTAAGATAAATATCCCTTAGGAAAGAAGTCATAACGATTTCTTCCGTTTCCTTATTAAGCGACATTAGAATCATACTGTCGGAACGTCCCCGCTCAGATGCTCTTGAATCGGTTCCGATTACAAGCACATTAAGCACATTGTCGTTGAACATAAGCGGAGTTGCATTTTCTTCCATGTTCTTTCGGATTTTTTCATTGAGTGCATCAATTTCCGATTTAGGAGAATCAGGATCATCTGTCAAATCGTCATCGGTAATCGACGAAGCAATCGACATATCAGGATTGCTTACGATGTTGATTTTTGATATATAATTAAAAACCATCGCAACGGCTGCGCCTGCAAGAAGAAGCAGTATCAACAGAACAATGATAGCAATTACGATTATCTTTTTCTTAACAGACCATTTTATCTTTCCGTTTTTCTTTAATCGCTTTTTGCTTTTGCTTTTTGGCCTTTCTTCCATTGCTTCGAGCTTTTTAAGCTTATCATACTTATCATAATATGCTTTATCGAAATTATCAGGAGAATCCTTTTTAAATGATTTAGTTTTATAGTCAGTTATCTTTTTTCCTTCTTTTCCTCTCACTCCAAGAGAAGCTAAATCTTCATCGTCCTCGCTGTAATTATCTGCCAAAAATTCAGGAACGGCATTTTTATTCTCGTTTTCTTTCTTTTGCTCAGGCAACGATTTTCTCGAATTTATGATGTTGTCAAAGACCTCGTTTGATATTTCAAATTTGTCCTCAGATTCATCTCTCAATTCAGAAGGCGGGTTATTATCAGCTGCTTTAGGAGGTTCTTTTGACACAGCACTTTCATTATGTTTTTCATTTGCATTATCAACTATATCAGAAATAAGATAGTCCGACGTATCACCAAACACAGCGCCTTGTTTCTTTTCGTCACCGGGTTTGTTGCTTTCGTTTTTTCCATTCTTTTTCTCCATAGCCTCTTTTATTATATCTTCAACAGACTTGTCCATTTTTTCTCCTTTACTTTTAAACCAAATCGTATATTTTTATTAATATCATTTAATATTATAATACCTCTTTTTTTTGATTCAGTCAACCGATATCAAAAATTTCATCTAAATTAGAGAAAGCCAACAAATTTTTAACCTAAAATTACATTTATCCGCACTTTTAATGCCCTTTTGTCTGCCGCTGACAAAACTTGATATTTTGCCGCCGAAGATATTGACTTTAACCACAAATTATGATAGCATATTCATTAAGATATTAACGAAGGAGAGCCGCAAATGGATAACAATGAAAAAACCATTGACCTTAAAAGCATTTATCAAATGCTAATAAAGCATATCAAATTCATTATACTGCTTACAGCAGTTTTTGCGATTTTTGCGTATATTATTTCTGCCTTTTTCATCTCAAAACAATATACTTCAAACGTTATGCTTTATGTCCAATCGAATGAACAAATTGCCGATCAGCAGCAAAGCGGATTATCTTACAATGATATTCAAGCTGCCGAAAGACTTGCAAATACTTGTCAGACACTTTTTACAAGCCAAAAAATGACTGATCTGATATATGAGGATTTAAAGAATGACTACAATGTAACTACATTTTCAAATTCGGATATTCAAGACAGTATCACTGTATCCGCTGTAGAAAATACGCCTATTTTGCAAATAAGCGTTACAACAAGCGATCCTGATTTATCTGCTGCCATTGCACAGAGTCTTGATTTGAACGCTGAGAATGTTTACTCTTCAATAGTTGAATCAGGTGTTGTAAAGGAAGTTGTTGCAGCAGAAGTTCCTACTGCTCCGTCTTCTCCGAATGTTTCTAAAAATACGTTTTTCGGCCTTGTTATCGGATTTGTTTTAGGATGTGCCATTATAATCGTTCTTGAAATGGTAGATACAAAGGTTAAGCCAAACGATGATTTTCTGGCTATGTACGGCATTCCGATGTTTGCAGAAATCGTTGACTTTGAAGCTAATGTAAAGGGAGGTTATAATTATGAGTACAAAAAATAACAAATTTTCTTCCTCTCATGAACCCTTGAGAAAATCAAAATCTCAGTCGAGAAAATACATCTTAAACGAGGGCACAAAATTTATAATTACCGAGGCTTATAATACAGCAAGGACAAACCTCATCTTTGCACTTTCGCAAACTAAAAATAAGGTGATTTATTTTACTTCTTCCAGTCCTTCAGAGGGAAAAAGCACAACCTGTCTTAATATGGCAATAACACTCGCTTCAACAGGCGCTAAGGTTTTGCTTATGGATTTAGACCTTAGAAAACCTGTTATACACTCGCTTTTAAAGCTCAACCGCACGGTTGGTTCAAGTTCAGTTTTAAGCGGAATGTGTACAGTTTCTGAAGCCATTTGCAAAAATGTACGACCAAACCTTGATGTTATTTCATCAGGACCGATTCCTCCGAATCCGGCAGAGCTTTTATCTTCTCCTAACACAGGAAAGCTTATTGAAGTTCTTCGTACTCATTATGACTATATTCTTATTGACACACCTCCGGTAAATATTGTTACGGATTCACAGCTTTTAAACAACTATGTTGCCGGATCAGTTTTTATCATTCGTGACGGTTACACCAGACACACGGAAATTCAAAAGGCTCTTAAGCAAATTAATCTCGCAAACGGAAAGGTTTTAGGTTTTATTAAGACTGCGTGTCAGGTTTCAGGCGGCTCGGGTCATTACTATAAAAACAGCTATTACAATTATAACTACTCTTATTCTGAGCCTGCTGAGGACAAGGATACATCAAGCCGCTAACCGTATCTTAGAAAGGGAGCAATCATGACTATTGATTTTCATTCCCATATTCTGCCATCACTTGACGATGGTTCTGCATCTATTGAAGAGTCGCTTATGCTTCTTGATATGATTGCCGAGAGCGGTACGGATATACTAATTGCCACACCGCACTTTTATTGTCATGAAATATCATTAGAAAGCTTTTTGGACGCCAGAGATGCGTCATACGAACGATTAAAACCTCATTTAAAACCAAATCATCCTAAAATATTGCTGGGAGCAGAGGTTTTGTTTTCCAATAAGCTAAAAAGTCTTAAGAACCTTGAGCGTCTTACAATAGAGGGGACAAATTATATGCTCCTTGAAATGCCGTATATAAGACTGTCACCACAAATAATCAACAGCGTTTCGGAGCTTTCGGATTCCGGAAGAGTCAAGCTTTTAATGGCTCACATAGAAAGATACTTAAACTTCACGGATTTTTCAGATCTTGAATCACTTATGTCGCTTGACGTTTTGGGTCAGCTTAACGCAAATTCTTTCTTAAACAGAAAAACAAGAAAAAGATGCTTTAAGCTTATGAACAAAGGTTATGTTCAGGTGCTCGGCAGCGATCTTCACCACAAAGATCGTGGAACTGTAGTTTCCAAGTCGCATGAAGTTATCGCAAAAAAATATGGACATGATAAAATCAGACAGATTGAGGAGAGTGGCAGACGGCTTTTGAACGACATGGAAACATACGATGTAATAGGATAACAAAAACAACAGCTTGAGCTTTAAAGGTTTAAGCTGCTTTTTTTACTCTTGCTTCGCAATCGCAAGTTGCTGCAATTGAGAAAAAAGCACATTAAAATTGGTGGAAGCAAACCCCAAAGCATGATACTATTTATTCATTAAAGACAAAGGAGGAAGTTACATGAGCTTCGGAAAAAATCTTCAATTTTTAAGAAAAATGAAAGGCCTTACGCAGGAAGAACTGGCGGAAAATATGAACGTCAGCCGTCAAACGGTCTCAAAATGGGAACTTGATGAGTGCAAACCCGAAATAGAAAAAGCTATAGAGATTTGCGGTTTATTTAACTGTTCTATGGATAATTTATTCAGGGAGGAATTATGCTCATGCGATGATGCATATTCCGATTTGCGAGTTGAAACTGTTCCGGCTTTTCGCTATGTAAAGCATACGGTTATCAGTACTGACCCGGAGGGTGACGCTATTAATCGTATGTTTTCGATCGCACGCGATAACGGAGTAGAAAACCCACAGGTCATAGGCTGGGATTTTCCTAATTTATCGCAAGAGCAGATCAATGTGTACAATATGCATGGCTATACGGCTGCATGGATCCTGCCCAAAGAGATTGAACCGAATGATTCGGAGATCTGTGAACAGGCAGCGCACAAATATGCGGCGATACACATTAAAAAGCCTTTTGAAAATCCGTTTGTGATAATCCCAAACGCCTATAAAACGCTGTGGGAGTATATCTCAGTCAACTGTTTAAAGCAGGCGCAGAGAGATGATATTATTCATTGTTTTGAAACAGACGGAGAAAGCATGGATATTTACATTGCTATTGAATAATCAAAACTAATAAAAATCTTTGACAAACGAAAAGCAGACGGATTTTACGCCGTCTGCTTTATCTATATTCAATATTAAATTTTTCAAAAACTACTTATCTCATTGGACCGTACCTAATTTCGTAATATTTTTTCAAATTACTTACTTCATTGGACTGTACTTCCTATTAGAATTTTTTGTCGGTCAAAAGCTTAATAGAATGGTTTAATCCCCTCCCGACTGTTTTAATTTATTTAAACTCTAATCTTTTTCTTATCAAAGTGTTTTGCCTTCGGCACTTTTAATTACATCAATTAAATTTAACTTTATCAGCTCTTCCGTCTGAGTTATAAGTTCCGGCAATTCATCGAGCCGCTTGCAAAAGATAACTTTGATGATTCTTCAGTTGCCATTGGACTCGCTCCCTTCTTATTTAATGATTCGGATAGACATTTGATAATAAGCTTTCATACTCATCATCCCTTTCTTATCTTTTCCTCACCTATAATATAGCACTATTTTTGTACAATGTCAATAGTTTTTTTGATGTTTTTTAAAACTTTTTATTTAACATTACTTTTACAAAAATCGCTTGACTTAACTTATCATATATAGTATAATAATTATGTTGCCGTGATTATTGTATCAAGTGTTTTAAAATACCTTGGTATTATTCACAGCATTTTTCTTTAAAGGAGGACATTAATATGTCAAATGAATACACACCGGATTTATATACTCTTGTCGATGAAGACGGAAAAGAACAAACCTTTGAAGTTTTAGCTGAAACTGAATATGAGGGTGATGTTTATTATGCAATGACGCCTTATTACGAGAATCCTGAAGAAGCTGTTGAAGACGATGGTTTGCTTGTAATTTTAAAGAGCGTTTATGAAAACGATGAAGAAATTTTGGTTTCCGTTGATGACGATGAAACTTTCGACAAAGTCGGAGAGATTTTTATGTCAATTCTCGAAGATATGTTTGAAGATGAATGTGACGATGAAGACTGCGATTGTCATAACCATGAAGGCAATTAATTCTGAATAAAATTTAAAACGCAGTTAATAATATTTGAGTAAAATTTCTGCCTTGTGCGATCAAGCATAGTTTTTTATAATCCAACACATTTTTTAAGGGAACACAAGCTCTGTTTGGGGATTGAAGGCCCTCCTCTAAGGCTCCGCTTATGCCGAGAAATCCTTATGGGACGAGGGGATCGTGAAACAAACAGGCCGTTACCCACCTGCCTGAGTGCGGGTTTTATCACGCTATGCGACGGCAAGGTGGAATTTTATTATGTCAGATCAAAGGACAGCAGCTAAAATTAGCTGCTGTCCTTTTTGTAACCTTATACGAAAAAACGGTTTTTAGATAAATTTAACGATTATCATTACAATGCTCATAGCTGTAAGACCAAATCCAAGCATTCGGTTCATAACCTTTGCAGAAACCTTATTTGCAAACCTAGCCGTAAGAATTGCTCCTATAAGCGTAAAGATTATGCACAAAGCAAGAATAACATAGTCTGTAATTCCTCGACCGATGACAAAATGCGAAGCTGCACCTGTAAAAGCAGTAAATGTCATTATGAAAACGCTTGTGCCAACAGCAGTTTTTATCTCATATCCAAGTACGCTTACCAAAAGCAACAGCATCATCATTCCGCCGCCTGCTCCTACAAAGCCGCATATAAGTCCTACAACCATTCCGCAAACGACAGACTGAATCGCCGCTTTTCTTTTGCTTCTTGCTTTATTACTTTCCTTTGCGCTCAAAACAGGTTTAAATATAAATTTAAGACCTACAAAAAGCGTCATAAACATTGAGAATCCTCCCATTGCCGTCTGAGGCAGTAAGGACGCAAGATAGCTTCCCACAAAAGTGAACACCAATACGGATATAAGCATTACGATGCCGTTTCTAACATCAATGTGTTTATTTTTCTTGTATGTATAGGCAGACGCAGCAGAGGCAAGCACATCTGATGCCAAAGCAATTCCAACAGCTTCGTAAGCATTTACCCCCAGAAACGTAACAAGCATCGGAGCAATAACTGCTGCGGCAGAAAGTCCTGCAAGCCCCGTTCCAAAGCCGGCGCCAAGTCCTGCAATAATACATATTACAACCTTTAAAATCATATACTACTCACCTTTTAATCTAATAATCTTTACTCATATAAACAATCTCAACTTCATTGCTATTGCCGATTTTAGTGAAATAACATTAAACCGCTATAAAGGAAAATCCTTAAAGCGGTTTTATCATATAAAATCTTTTATTAAAGCAAATTGCCAAACATTAAAATACATACGTTGCAATATATAAGAACTGCACAAGCGTCAACGATTGTTGAGATAAGCGGTGCCGCCATGATCGCAGGGTCTAAGTGAATTTTCTTTGCAAGCATCGGCAGAATACATCCCACCGTTTTTGCCAAAACAATTACAAATACAATTGAAATGGCAATCGCAAGCCCTAAAAGAATAGAATTAACTCCTTGATCATTATTCCAGTAGGTTATAGCAATTCTAACTCCGTTTACAACCGCCAAAACGCTCGAAACCAACAAAGCTACACGGAATTCCTTAAACATTACCCTGAAAATATCCTTAAACTGAATCTCATCCATAGATAATCCACGAATAATAAGAGTTGCCGCCTGACTTCCGCTGTTTCCTCCCGTTCCGGTAAGCATAGGAACAAACGAATACAAAAGCGGCACTGTAACCATTAAATGCTCATAATGATTTATTACCATTCCGGTAAGCGTTGCCGAAAGCATCAAAAACAAAAGCCAGCCTATACGGCTCTTTGCGTGTTGAAAAACGGATGTGTTGAAATAGGAGTTTTCGCTCGGCGAAATACCTGCCATTTTGGAAATATCCTCCGTTGCCTCCTCATGGATAACGTCAATAACGTCGTCAACAGTTATAATTCCAACAAGTCTATCCTCTTTGTCAACAACGGGGAGTGCTAAAAAGTCGTACTTTTGAATCTGCTTTGCAACATACTCCTGGTCATCGTCTGTATGTACACAAATGACGTTTGAATCCATTATCTCCTCAATTTTTGTCTGAGGATCAGCAGTCAGCAGTTCTAAAACACTTACAACTCCGACAAGCTTTCTGCTATGTGTTACATAACAAGTGTATATTGTTTCCTTAACAACTCCGACAGATCGAATTCGGTCAAGAGCTTCAGAGATTGTCATATCCCTGTTAAAGTAAACATATTCTATCGTCATAAGACTTCCGGCACTGTCATCCGGATATTTTAAAAGCTCATTTATGTTTTTTCTGGTTTGGATATCGGTGTTTCTAAGGATTTTTGCTACAACATTTGCAGGCATTTCCTCAATCATGTCTACCGTATCATCCAAATACAAATCGTCCAACACTTCCCTAAGCTCTTTATCGGAAAATGATTCAATGAGCTTTCTTTGAGTTTCGCTTTCCATGTAAGCGAAAGTTTCCGCCGCCTCGTCTTTTGGCAGAATTCTGAAAATCAGCGGTATATCTCTGTCCTCAACCTCTTCCATAATCGCCGCAATATCAGCAGGATTCTGATCAGTTAAATAGTTTTTAAGCAAAGTATACTGCCTGTTTTCAAGGTAGTTCAAAGCCTGTTCTTTTATGACAAGCTCCATTTCAGTTCTCTGTTCCATAGGCGTATCCTCCTTATTCAGTAATTAAGCACAGCTAAGGCATTGTCACTAAAGCATAGAATTTTTGCACATAAATAATACGCCTAAAATTCTCAATGCGTCCGCCTCAGTTGTAAATTTGGATACCCTTCGAAAACGCAAAGCTAAGACAAATCAGACAGAAATGTCTTATTTACACTCCCTCGGGGTTCAATACTGTTATTTTCGACATAACCGTCCATTAATTCTCAGCTCCTTTATTTTTATAGTTTACATGGCTTTAAGCCTATATAATAAATTTTAACGCTCAACAAGAGAAAAGTCAATAGTCAATATTTAAATTTCATCAAATTATTCCACCGGTATTCTCTAAGAAAGCAACAGTCCTGTAATCAAACTTTAAATCCTGCGCCGTCATATCTTCTGCGATATGTTCAAGATTTCTCGCAGTGAAAACGCTTGTGACAGGAAAGTCATGACTGTTAAGATATCCAAGCGTAACCACGGCAGGAGATAAGCCTGTGCTTTCGCAATAGCTTTTTACCCTCGCAAGCCTTGCAAGGTTTGCAGTTGATACAAATCTTCCCTCCGTTATGTTTTTCACGCTTGAGCCCTCAGCAATTCGAGTAAAAAAGCCCTTAGCCTGAGGAGAAAAAGCCATAACCGGAAAGTTATTATCCCTGTACCATATATATTGATTAAGATCCATACACTCAAGAGTCGGATCTTCAAACATATCTGCGCTTGTATGTGCAAGGCTGTAGTTTATCTGGCTTATTCTAAACGGTTCAAGACCTGCCTTAACCGCATATTTATTTGCCTCATCTATTCTCTCTGTACTCCAGTTTGAAGCACCCAAAAATCTTACCTTTTTCTGCTTTACATACTCGTTAATCACAGGCATTATCTCTTCAACAGGAATGTTTTTATCATCACGGTGAAGAAAATATATATCTATATAATCCGTCTTTAAGCATTCAAGGCTCTTAGCTAGATCAAAATCAAGCTCCTCTTTTGAAAGGCGGGAATTACTCATGTCTTCAAAAGGAGGATGGCCGCCCTTTGTTGCGACTATTATTTTATCTCTGTTGCGGCGTTTTTGCATCCAATTACCGATCACCGTTTCGGAAACGTCCGCACCGTTTTCTACAAACGAGCAATACACCCTTGCTGTATCAATACACGTTCCGCCGCATTCCACATATTTGTCAAGTCTGGAAAAATAAATATTTTGGTTTTCAATATTATCAAAATCCGCTGTACCAAAACACAAAGCCGGCATATCTATTTCATATTTATTGCTTTTTAACTTGTATGTTTTCATACCTTTGCTCCTTTTCATAAAAGAAATGTCTTTTCTGCACACTATATATTACCACATTTTTACGACAATTTCCAGCAGTTCAATAAAAAACTCACTTTTGCATAAATTGCTCTTGACAAAAGATACACTTTATGATACAATACATAAATGTAAAGGATAATTGCTTTACAGCAATCTGCTTAGGAGTGTTTTTATGAGCAAAAATCTTGATATGACTTACCTTATAGATATTTACGGCTCAATGCTTACGGATAAGCAAAAGGACGCTCTTGAGCTTTATTATTTTGAAGATCTTTCCCTTTCGGAAATTGCAGAAAATATGAAAATTTCCCGTCAAGGAGTAAGAGACAGCATTAAGCGTGGAGAGGAAACCTTGATTCAGCTTGAAGATATGCTGGGTTATTTAAAGAAAATGAGAAAGTACGAAGAAATCATTTCAAATATAAAGGAGCAAAACGCATTGATGCTTTCGGAGCTGAAAAAAATCAGCTACACAAGAAGTGTTCAGTCGAGATGCGAAGCGCTGATTTCTTATCTGGACGAATGTACCGATTTATTCGGAGAAAATTAAAGGGAGGTTTACACTATGGCGTTTGAAGGTCTTTCGGAAAAATTAGGCGGTGTTTTCAAGCGTCTTAAAAATAAAGGTAAACTATCCGAGGACGATGTAAAAAGCGCAATGCGTGAAGTTAAAATGGCTTTGCTTGAAGCAGATGTCAGCTACAAGGTTGTAAAAGAATTTGTAAAAAAGGTTACTGACAGAGCTATCGGTGAAGAGGTTACCAAAAGCCTTACCCCTGCTCAGCAGGTTATAAAAATAGTTAATGAAGAGCTTGTTGTACTTATGGGAAACGAGGGAGAAAAAATCCACTTTCCTTCAAAACCGCCATGTATTATCATGATGTGCGGACTACAAGGAAGCGGTAAAACTACTCACTCGGCAAAGCTTGCAAAGCTTTTTAAATCTCAAGGCAGACGTCCGCTTTTAGTTGCCTGTGACGTTTACCGCCCGGCAGCTATCGAGCAGCTGAAAATTGTCGGTGAAAGAGCTGATGTTCCTGTTTTTGAAATGGGACAGATTGATCCGAGAGAAATAGTTAAAAATGCACTTTCCCACGCCAAGGATTACGGTAACGACCTCGTTATTTTAGATACTGCGGGACGGCTTCATATTGACGAAGAGCTTATGAATGAGCTTAAAGATATTAAGGAAATTGCTTCTCCGCACGAGATAATGCTCGTTGTGGATGCAATGACAGGTCAGGATGCAGTTAACGTCGCTTCAAGCTTTGATGAGGCTTTGGGAATAACCGGAGTTATTCTCACTAAGCTTGACTCAGATACAAGAGGAGGAGCTGCTCTGTCGGTTTTATCTGTTACGGGTAAGCCGATAAAGTTTGTCGGAATGGGAGAAAAACTCGATGAATTCGAGGTATTCCACCCTGAGAGAATGGCTTCGAGAATTCTCGGTATGGGAGATGTTTTGACGCTCATCGAGAAAGCACAGCAAACGGTTGACGAGGATGAGGCAAAGAAGCTTGCTAAAAAAGTAAAGGAAAAGGGATTTGACTTAAACGATCTCCTTGATCAGCTGAGGCAGATTCAAAAAATGGGTTCAATCAAAAGTCTGCTTGGAATGATTCCGGGAGTAGGAAGCAAGCTAAAGGACGTTGATGTTGACGAAAATCAGTTCAAACGGCTCGAAGCGATAATTTCTTCCATGACCGTAAAGGAACGTGAAAAACCTTCAATTATAAATCCCAGCCGCAAAAAGCGTATAGCTTCGGGAAGCGGAACAAGGGTTGAAGATATAAACCGACTTTTAAAGCAATTTGAGCAGATGAACAAAATGATGAAGCAAATGGGTCTGGGAGGAAAAGGAAAAGGTAAGAAAAAACGTCTAAATCCTGCAATGCTTAAAGGAATGTCAAATTTTGGTGGTCCGAACGGAGGACTCCCCGGTTCAGGCGGTCCGAGTGGATTTGCCGGATTCTAATTTAAGACATCTTTTTTATAACGGATTTTTCCGAGTAAACTAGATAAATTATTACTTTAAAAAATATTTATGGAGGTGAATAAAATGGCAGTTAAAATCAGACTTAGAAGAATGGGAGCTAAGAAGGCGCCTTTTTATCGTGTAGTTGTTGCTGACTCAAGATATCCGAGAGACGGAAGATTTATCGAGGAGATCGGTTACTATGACCCTACTAAGGAGCCAAGCGTTGTTTCTATCGACGGCGAAAAGGCAAAGAGCTGGATTGCTAACGGCGCACAGCCAACAGAAACAGTTAAGTCACTTTTGAAAAAGAACGGCATTCTTTAATGCCCGAAATGTTTAGCAAGGCTTTTAAAACCCACCCTCTAGGCTCAATACCTTATGCCTTGCTAACACAAAGGTGGGTGAAGGAGAGTTACACAAATGGAAGAGTTATTAAAGGCTATCGTCTCCGAGCTTGTTGAAGATAAAGATTCTATTCAAATTACAACAGACGAGCCTAACGACGAAGGAATAATCACCTTACATCTTCACGTTGCAGAAGGTGATATGGGCAGAGTGATCGGTAAACAAGGCAGAATAGCTAAGGCTATTCGTACAGTTATGAGAGCATATGCCAGCAAAAACGGTCAAAAAATTCTTGTAGAAATAGACTAATTATTATTGCCCATAACATATAAAACAAAGGACGCAAAAAGCGTCCTTATTTTTTTTGTCTGATTATCCGAATAAACAAATGCAAAGTGCAAACAATTTTCATATGAAAGCATTTATAAAAAAGTATTACTTCTATATCGTCGGCGCACTCACCGGAATAGCAAACGGTCTTTTTGGCTCAGGCGGCGGAATTATGGCTGTTCCGCTTTTATCACATGCAGGCTTAGACCAGAAAAAAGCTCAAGCTACATCAATCTCAATTACCGTTGTTTTAAGCATTGTGAGTCTTGGAGTTTATCTGTTTAAAGGAAGCGTTCCATTGGTTTCTTCTCTTAAATATGTTCCGTTCGGTCTTTTAGGAGCTGCGATAGGGTCAGTCATTTTAAAGAAAACTAAGGCTCGGACTTTAAAAATTTTGTTTGCAGTTATGCTTGTTATTTCAGGTGCGAGGATGATTTTTAAATGAATCTGATAATAGTATTTATTGTTTCACTTATAACGGGAATACTTGCCTCCCTAGGTGTTGGCGGAGGTATGATATTAATTTTATACCTTACCATGTTCGGTGACACCAATCAGCTTGAAGCACAGGGAATAAACCTTATTTTCTTTTTGCCGATTGCCGCACTCAGTCTTTTTTTTCACACCAAAAACAAGCTTGTTGAATGGAAGAAAATAATCCCATCTCTTATAACCGGCTGCATTTTTGCACTTGCTTTTTCTTTGATAGCAATAAGTATCCATACGGATATTTTGTCCCGCCTTTTCGGAGGATTTATATTTCTCACAGGAGCATATATGCTTTTCAAGGAAATAAAAAACCGCAAAAAATAAATACTCCTTAAATTATAAGGAGTATAAGATTGTCTAAAAGGCTAAAATAAAAGTTTTGGTCAAGCTTTTTTAAAAACTTGCAGTTTCCAAAGGCAGAGCCTTGGTCGACGTCTGCAGGCGGCGAAATCCTTTGACCAAAGCGCTTTTCAAGGGGTGAATTTTAAAACAGTTCGGTGAACTGTTTTAAAAGAGGGG
This sequence comes from uncultured Oscillospiraceae bacterium, assembly GCA_902489475.1. Taxonomy (GTDB): domain Bacteria; phylum Bacillota; class Clostridia; order Oscillospirales; family Ruminococcaceae; genus UMGS1601. The sequence continues at coordinate 19,807 of CABUAH010000026.1, forward strand.
ACGTTTTGCAAGTGAAAGCGCCCCTCTTTTGACTTGCTACAAGTTTTTTTACAGGCTAAATACCCCCTCAGAAAACAAGGAGTATTTTTTCTTGAAACGCCCTACCCTTCCCAAGAGTTTAGATATTTTTTCTGCTCGTCTGTGAGTTTATCAATGCTATAACCCCAAAACCTAAGCTTTCTGTTCGCAACTTCTTTATCTATCTCATCAGGAACGTCTATTATCATTTGATTTAAATTGCCCTTATTTTTTACCAAATACTGCGCCGAAAGAGCTTGAATTGCAAATGACATATCCATAATTTCTGCCGGATGTCCGTCTCCTGCGGCGAGGTTTACAAGACGTCCCTCTGCGATTACATATACCCAGTTTCCGTTTGAAAGCTTATAGCCTTGTATATTGTTTCTCGCTGTTTTTGTTTCAACAGCAATCTTTTTTAGTCCAGCTACGTCAACCTCACAATCAAAATGCCCTGCATTACACATAATCGCTCCGTCTTTCATATTGAGGAACGAATTCTCACATATAACGTCCTTACAACCTGTTACCGTAACAAAGAAGTCGCCTATCTTTGCCGCTTCTTCCATTTTCATGACCTTAAATCCGTCCATAACAGCTTCCATAGCCTTAATTGGATCAACCTCAGTCACTATAACAGATGCGCCAAGGCCCTTTGCTCTCATAGCAACACCCTTTCCGCACCATCCATATCCTGCAACAACTACATTTTTGCTTGCGACAATAAGGTTTGTTGTTCTGTTTATTCCGTCCCATACGCTCTGACCTGTACCGTAACGATTGTCAAAAAGATGCTTGCAATCCGCATTGTTAACAAGAACCATAGGGAACTTCAACGCTCCCTGCTTATTCATAGCTATAAGACGAATAATTCCTGTCGTCGTTTCCTCGCATCCGCCTATTACATTTTTAATAAGTTCAGGGTATTCGTTGTGGATAAGATTTACAAGATCTCCTCCATCGTCAATTATAATATTAGGCTCTGACTTTATAACACTTTCGATGTGACGATGATACTCCTCATCAGTAGCACCGTGCCATGCGAAAACATTAAGCCCGGAATGAACCAAAGCTGCCGCAACATCATCTTGCGTTGATAAAGGATTTGACCCCGTTACATACATATCTGCTCCGCCTGCTGCCAAAACCTTACAAAGATATGCTGTCTTTGCTTCGAGGTGAACTGACAATGCTATCTTATACCCCTCAAACGGCTTGGTCCTTGAAAACTCCTCTTCAATTGAACGCAAAAGCGGCATATTTGCTTTTACCCAATCTATCTTAATATCTCCGCTCTGCCAAAGCTCCTTATTTCTTATCTCACTCATTTTCATACCAGTCCTTTCTTCCTTCAGCGTCTTTAAAAACTTTATATATCTCAGGATGAGTTGTTTTTGTCCTTATAGGCTTCATGTCAAGTGATACAAAACAGTGCGAGCTTTCTCCCTCAGCGGACAGCTTTCCGGTCGTTAGATTGTAAAGCTTGTAGATCACCTTAAACCTAACACCGTTAAATTCTGAAATCATAAGACACACTCTAAATTTATCGTTGAATCTGACAGGAGAATGATATTTGCAGTTCACCGACAAAACCGGAATCATAACTCCCTCACTTTCCATTCTATCATAGCCGAATCCGATAATATCAAGCCACCATATTCTCGCTTCTTCAAACCACCTAATATAATTTGAATGGTGCACTATTCGCATACCGTCTGTTTCGTAATAAAATGCCTTTCTCTCAAAAAACTTACCTTCACTCACACTATTCACCCTTTTCTATTTTATCTGTTGTATATTTCCTTTCTAAGCACGTTTACATTTGCATCAAAATCAATTCCTATGACGCTCATTCCCCTTACTGTCATAAAATAATATGTTTGATTAAGAGGAATACTATCCGCTACTCTTGTATAATTTGAATACTCATTTGCATTTACTAAAAGCGAAAAGATTTCACTTTGGGTAAGATTTGTAGTAATAAGAGGAAGCGTTTCATCTAAAAACCCTGACAGTTCTCCAAGCTCCATATTTCTTACCTTTTCTAAAACCTGATTCAAAACGTCACGCTGGCGTCGGGTTCTTGCAAAATCAGTTCCTATATACCTGATTCTCGCATAGCAAAGAGCTTGCTTTCCGTTTAAGTGAAGATTTCCTCCGCCTTTTAACCTATCGCTTCCCTTTTTGTCTCCGACAAGCTTATTTATCTCTCCGAGATAATCATTAATAAGCTTAGCCTCATCGTCAGTTACCGTTAAATCTATTCCGCCTACTGCGTCTATAACTTCGATAAACGAATAAAAATTGACCTGCACATATTTGTTTATTTCTATTCCGAAATTCTGCTCAATCGTCTTCATTGTAAGCTCCGGACCACCGTATGCGTAAGAATGATTAAGACGTGTAGATTCAACTCCCGGTATATACAAATAAATATCCCTCAAAAAAGAAAACATCAATAGCTTCTTAGTCTGTTTATTGATTGACACAAGTATCATACTATCCGACCGACCTCGCTCAGACGTGCTTCTCGCATCCGTTCCTATAAGAAGAACATTAAGTACATTCGGATCTCTCATTATATCAAGCGACATAGTGTTGTAATGATTTAAATTAGATTGATTTGCATCGTTTAGTGTATTGCTGTCTGTGTCAGAAGAATCGCTTTTTTCGTCATTGAGAGATTTGTCAATTTCTTTAATTATGTCACTTTTGTCCTTAGACGATGTATCAATATCAAGTTCCTTAGCATAATCGCTTATTGCAGAATCTACATCAATACTTTCATTTTCCTTTATATTTATTTTTCCTATATAGTGAAAAACAACTCCTAAAACAGTCAAAGCAATCAATACCAAAAGCAAAACGGCTATTATTACAATTGTTAATATCTTTTTCCTTTTGCTCCACTTTTTCTTTTGAACAGACTTTAGCTCATCATTTTTTATTCTCATTACATCACCCATTAAAGCTTTTATAATTTTTCCTAAATTCGATTAAATATAACTTTGTATAGATGTCCCCTCACCCCAAAATCGGTGGGTTATGTTTTGTCGTCAGGTACGGTACAAGCCCCTTATTGAATTATACTTTGCTGATCGCTTAATGTCAAGAAAGAATATCTAATCTACACTTTTTTCCAACACAAAAAACAGCAGGCATCAAATCAATGCCTGCTGTTTTTATATTAAATACTTACTT
>CABUAH010000027.1 GCA_902489475.1 uncultured Oscillospiraceae bacterium
ACCTTAAAGAAAATCAGCTTCTGCTGATTTATCGTGCATTCGCACGATTCGGCTATCGCCTCTCTTTAAGAACATTGTATCATTAATTTGCGGCTATCGCCGCTTGTCGGCGCTGCCGACTATTGCGATAAATCGCAATTAATTTTCGGTATAATAACCTTAAAGAAAATCAGCTTCTGCTGATTTATCGTGCATTCGCACGATTCGGCTACCGCCTCTCTTTAAGAACATTGTATCATTAATTTGCGGCTGTCGCCGCTTGTCGGCTTTGCCGACTGTTGTGCTTTGCACAATGAAATTATGATATAATAATTTAAAGGTCTTGTTTTTCAACGCTTCACGGATTTTGTACATTACATATTAAACTGCATAGTAAAACTGAAATTTCAGTCATGCTTTAACTACCCACAAACACATAACAAGCTGACAGTAAAAATATTAAGGAGATATTATGAGAGAATTTAAAATTTCTAAAAACGACGCAGGTCAAAGAGTAGATAAGTTTTTAAGTAAAGCAGTGAAAAGGCTGCCGACTTCACTTATGTATAAATACATACGATTAAAAAGAATTAAGCTAAACTCCAAAAGATGTGAAATCAACACCCGTCTTTCTGAAGGTGATGTTTTAACTCTTTATATCAACGACGAATTTTTTGACTCAACGAAGGAGACTGATTTTCTTACTGCACCAACTTCTCTTGATATTGTTTACGAAGATAAGAACATAATTATTGTTAACAAAAAGACAGGTCTTGTTGTGCATGAGGACAACGACAATACAAGTGACACTCTTATAAACCGCATAAAACGTTATCTTTACAATAAAGGTGAATATGAACCTGAAAAAGAGATGAGCTTTGCTCCGTCCTTGTGCAACAGAATAGACAGAAACACTGAGGGACTTGTAATCTGTGCTAAAAACGCTGAAAGTTTAAGAATTATGAATCAAAAAATTAAGGACAGAGAAATAAAGAAAAAATACAGATGTGTTTGTGTTGGCAATTTTAAAAATAAATCAGATGAAATTTTTGCATACTTAGTTAAAGATGAGGGAAATAACAAAGTCAGAATATACGACAAACCAGTTGAAAATTCAAAAAAGATAATTACAAAATACACCGTTTTAAAGCAAAAAGACGGGCTGTCACTTTTGGAAATTGATTTAATTACAGGTAGAACTCACCAAATAAGAGCGCACATGGCATATATCGGGCATCCGATTCTCGGAGATGGCAAGTATGGTGAGAATGCAATAAATAGAAAATACAGCATTAAGACTCAGGCACTTTGCTCTTATTCGGTAAAATTTGGGTTTACAACTGACTCAGGAATACTTGAATATCTAAACGATAAAGAAATAACAGCCAAAGAACCGTGGTTTCAACAAAAGCTGTTTTAAACACCATGCACAATAAAATTAAACAGTTGATTTTACTTAGTAATTGTGATATAATATTTTTTGTGTAGTGTGCTTTGTCATACTTATACAATTTTTGTATATAGGAGTAAATCATGAGTATTAAAGGAGATTTACATTGTCATACCACTCTTTCCGATGGATCGCTTGGTATTGAAGAAGTCATAATACAAGCTAAACGAATGGGGCTTGATTATCTTTCACTTACAGATCATGACACATTGTCATCTGCTAACAGAGCGCAGGTTCTAGGTGAACGGTACGGTGTGAAAATCATCCCCGGCGTTGAACTTTCAGCATGGGATGAAGAAAGAAACTGTAAAGTACATATTCTCTGCTACGCACCGCAAAAGCCTGATCGGCTTGAAGGAATATGCCACAAATCATGCGAAATACGAAAGCTTTGCTCTAAAGATATGATAGAAAAAATCAAGGAAATATATCCTATCACTACAGAATCAGTACTTAAATATACCAAAAGCAGCAAAAGTATTTTTAAATCTCATATTATGCGTGCACTTATTAACTACGGCTATGCAACAGAATATTACGGTGAATTAAACAATAAGCTGTTTGACAGAAAGCATGGAATCTGTTCCGTTGTAAGAAGATACCCAAATGTTAATTTTGTACTTGATCTAATTCATTCGTCAAGAGGAATTGCTGTAATGGCTCACCCGTGTCTTTATGATAATGTTGAGCTTTGTGAACAGCTTGCGTCTGAGGGAAAGCTTGACGGAATAGAAGTTTACCATTTCTCTGCCGACGAGGACAGTGAGAAAAAACTTTTAGAAATTGCAAACAAACACAACCTTATCGTTACCGGCGGTTCTGATTTTCATGGCTCATATAATATGCAGCCTACTTATATTGGAAGCAGAACTACAGACGAAGAAAATATAAATAAAATGCTTAAACTTGTAAAACAAAATTCTGCGAGATAGAAGGTAATGTAATGAATATTATGGAAAAAGCACTTGAGTTTCACAAAAACTTAGGCGGAAAAATCGAAGTTGTTTCAAGAGCAAAAATTAATGACAGAGAATCTTTAAGCGTTGCTTATACGCCGGGAGTTGCTGAGCCATGCCTTAAAATTAAAGATGATCCTGAGCTTTCATACGAACTTACAAGACGTTCCAATTTAGTTGCTGTTATAACAGACGGAACCGCTGTGCTCGGACTCGGAGATATAGGCGGACTTGCAGGTATGCCTGTTATGGAGGGTAAATGTGCTCTTTTCAAAGAATTTGCAGATGTTGACGCTTTTCCTTTATGTGTAAAATCAAAGGATACAGATGAGATTGTTAGAACGATCGAGCTTATATCAGACAGTTTCGGCGGAATTAACCTTGAAGATATTGCTGCTCCGAGGTGTTTTGAAATTGAACGCAAGCTTAAAGAAAAGCTTGATATACCTGTATTTCACGATGATCAACACGGTACCGCTATAGTTGTCGGCGCAGCACTTATCAATGCTTGCAAAATTGCAGGTAAAAAGCTTTCTGACTTGACTTTGGTAATCAACGGTGCAGGCGCCGCAGGAACGGCTATCGGAAAATTTTTAATTTCTTTAGGTGTCGGCGATGTGATAATGGTTGATATTGGAGGAATAATATACGATGGCGATGAATCCTTAAGTCCCGCGCACAAACAAATCGCTAAAATCACAAACAAAAATCACAAAACAGGCTCGCTTGCAGACGCAGTTTGCGGCGCAGACGTTTTTGTCGGTGTTTCGAGACCCGGACTTCTTACAGAAGAAATGGTAAAGAGCATGAACGATAAGTCTATCATTTTTGCTATGGCAAATCCAACTCCTGAAATTATGCCGGACGCTGCAAAAAAAGCAGGTGCTTTTATCGTTGGAACAGGTCGAAGTGACTTCCCGAACCAGATTAACAATGTAGTCGCTTTTCCGGGAATTTTCAAAGGCGCTTTAAGCGTTCGTGCAACTGACATAAACGAAGAAATGAAACTTGCAGCTTCCTTTGCCATTGCCTCATGTGTTGATGACGACAAGCTTTCAAGGGATTATATTCTCCCCGATTCATTTGACAGGAAAATCCCGGAAGCTGTTTCAAAAGCTGTGGCAGATGCAGCAATCAAAAGCGGAGTTTCAAAACTATTTAAAAAATAAATCTATGGAGGATGTTATTATGACATACAGTTATAAAACAAAAGGTGTTTGCTCAAGACAGATAAATTTTGAAATTGAGAACGGAATTATAAAAGATATACAGTTTATAGGCGGATGCCACGGAAACACTCAAGGCGTATCAATACTCGCACAAGGACGTCCTGTTGAGGAAGTCATAAAGCTTTTAGAAGGAATTAATTGCGGGGGTAGAGGTACTTCCTGCCCCGATCAACTTGCAAAAGCTCTGAAAGAAGCTACAAAATAAATTAAAATCCCCTCCTTGCTGAGTGACTACAGCTTGGAGGGGTTAAATTTAAACCTATAAAAAGCTGTCGATAACACAAGCAGGTGTACGACAGCTTTTTTATTTTATTATTAACTTTCAAAAAATACTCTGAACGCTCTATATGCCATATAAGTGTCGATCTTTGAAGCGATCTCAAAAGGTGCGTGCATTGAAAGAATCGGAACTCCAACATCAATTACGTCAATGTTAAGATTTGCAATATACTGTGCAACCGTTCCGCCGCCTCCCATATCAACCTTTCCAAGCTCTCCTGTCTGCCAAATAACTTCGTTTCGGTCAAGCAATTCTCTGATCTTGTAAACATACTCAGCAGAAGCGTCGCTGGTTCCGGATTTTCCTCTTGCACCGGTAAACTTTGTAACAACAACTCCGTAATTTATCTTTGAAGCATTTCTTGATTCTGTAACATCTGGGAAAGTCGGATCAACAGCAGCATTTACATCAGCTGACAAACACTCTGACGCAGATATTACATGACGAGCAATCGCTCCCATATTTTCAGCGAGATCGCTTATGAAGTAAGTGAGATATGCGCTGTTAAGTCCTGTGTTTCCGTCACTTCCCGTTTCCTCTTTGTCTGTCAGAACTGTTACGACCGTACTTTTCGGCGAATTTGTGTCTAAAATTGCCTTCAAGGCAGTATATGCACACACTCTGTCATCTTGACCGTAAGCGCCGATCATACTTCTGTCAAAGCCTAAATCCTTTGCTTTAAAAGCAGGTACAGCTTCAAGCTCAGCAGATACAAAATCATCCTCGCAAATCCCGTATTTTTCGTTGAGGATTTTTAAAATATTCAGTTTAACAAGCTGTGACTCCTTATCATCCTTAAAAGAACGTGAGCCAATAAGAATGTTAAGCTCCTCTCCTTTAACGATCTCAGATGACGGACGCTTCATTTGATCCTGTGCCAAATGCGGAAGCAAATCGGTGATACAGAAAATAGGATCGTCCTCATTTTCACCAATATTGATTTCAACTTTTTTCCCATCGCTAAGGAAAATAACGCCATGAAGCGACAAAGGAATAGTTGTCCACTGGTACTTCTTGATTCCGCCGTAATAATGAGTTTTGAAAAGAGCAAGCTCCCCATCCTCATAAATCGGGTTTTGTTTTAAATCAACTCTCGGACTGTCAATATGTGCCGCCGAAATTTTCACACCGTTGTTTATGTCCTCGGTTCCTATTACTGCCAAAATAACCGCTTTGCCCCTGTTTACAGTATATACCTTATCACCCGGCTTCAGCTTCTTAGAGAAATCGAACTCAACAAAGCCGTTTTCCATTGCAAGCTTTACCGCCTCGCATACTGCCTCACGTTCTGTTTTGGCTGAATCTAAAAAGCGCTTATACCCTTCGCAGAAATCATCAGCTTTCTTAAGCTCATCATCACTAAGCATTAAGCAAGCATTTTTCTTCTTTGTAAATAGTTCTTCTTTCAAACCTTTTGAATTACTTACATCACTCATATTTATTTGCCTCCATATAAATTTTTATAAGACTCGTATGTTGATACGATTTTAATAACATAATGCCTTGTTTCACTGAAAGGAACTGTTTGAACGTCAAAATTATCAAGCGAAATCGTACCGTTCTCTACCCATTTCTCAGCATTTCCGATTCCCCCGTTATATGCCGCAGAAGCAATCCTATAATCACCGAATTCATCAAGCAGCTGTCTTAATATAAAACAGCCGAATTTTATATTGCATTCAGGATCTGTCATATCGCTGAATGTAACCTCATCATCTTCGCCGAGCTTTTGGCTTACTTCCTTAAAAGAAATAGGCATAATCTGCATAAGACCCTTTGCCCCGGCAGAAGAAGTTGCATTCGGATTAAAATTGCTTTCAACCTTGATAACAGAATATACATAAAGAGGATCTAAATCATATTCTTGGCTGTATTTCTCAACATATTCCGAATAGGTTCTTTGATAAAAATATTGCTTTGAGAAATATGGTATAATCTTCGCAACACAATATATTATACATAAAAAAACAGCCGCTGTAATAATAAAGATCACAAGCCATCCAAGGGGTTTAATTCTCCTTTTTCTGTTTCTCGCCATTAAGTATCTCCTCAATTAGTCTTAGAGCTTCTATAGTTTTCTTTTCAAGCTCCTTAAAGCCTGCGTTGTTATATATAATTATATCACAGTTCTTTATAAAAAAGTCGTCGTCTTTTTGCGAAGAAAATCGGAGCAAAATGCTCTCGTCAGATATTCCGTCACGGATTTTAATTCGTTCAAAACGCTTTTCCTTATCGCTAAGCACTCCGACAACTGCCCTACAGCGTTTGTTAAGCCCGCTTTGGAACAACGTCGGTGCATCAAGAATTACAAAATCCTCGTTGCAGTTATTTAAAATCCTATCGATTTCTTTTGTTATGTATTTGAAAATTATTGAATTTTGCAATCTGAGCTTTTTATCATCGGAGAATATTATATCCGCCATTCTACGTCGGTCAAGATGAAGCCTTTTATCAAAACACTCAGGAAAAAACTCATTTAATTCCTTGTTGCACTCGCTCTTATCCAAAGTCACCTTTCGGGCAAGCATATCACAGTCTATTACACTTACACCGCACTCTTTAAGAATGTCCGAAACGGTACTTTTACCCGCTCCGCTTTGCCCTGTAAGCCCAATAATAAAAGGCAATTTATTCACCAACCTCTATGACATCAAATGATGCCGCCCTTAAAATTCTGTTGTAAACGGCAAGACCGACTCCGTCAGAATCAGGAACTCTCGCAAAAACTGTTTTTGCGCCAAGATCATCTAATTTCCTTAAAACAGAGAAAAGATTTTTAGCTTGTTCATCCGAAGAGCGTCCGTAATACACAACATTAAAGCCATCAGGTATCTTATCCTTGTCGTTGTCAAAACACATTAAATAATTGCCGTCAGACGCATTGTTCTCAGCATATTCCAAAAATTTTCTTAAAGAACCGTTTATTAAAATAACCTTCGCCTTTGGAGAATAATGCTTATATTTCATTCCCGGAGATGCAGCTTTTTTTGTTATATCTACTTCGGATAAAATTCCTTCGTCAAGAATTACATTATCCGCCACTTCAAGAAGATCATCTCTGGTAACTGCGCCTGGTCGAAGTATCCTAATACTTTCATTTTCAAAAGATATTACTGTTGACTCGACTCCAACCGCACAATCTCCCCCGTCTAAAATAGCAGGAATCTTTCCGCTCATATCTTCATAAACGTGACGAGCGCACGTCGGACTCGGTCTTCCCGAAATATTCGCTGACGGTGCTGCAATAGGAACTTTACACGCTTCGATAAAGCTTCTTGCCGTTTCATTTGACGGCATTCTTATGCCAACTGTATCAAGCCCTCCGCTTGTGATAAGCGGAACTTTTTCAGACTTCGGTAAAACCATTGTAAGTGGTCCTCCCCAAAATCTCTCAGCAAGCTTCACTGCTGTTTTTGGAACATATTTCACAAGCTCGTAAATCATGTTTATATCCGCAATGTGAACAATCAACGGATTGTCGGACGGTCTTCCCTTTGCAGCAAAAATCTTTTTGACAGCCTCGCTGTCATATGCATTTGCCGCCAAGCCATAAACCGTTTCGGTAGGCATTCCGACAATCTCTCCCTTGTTTATTAAAGAAGCACAATACTCAATATTCTGAGAACTAGGCATCAATATTTTTGTGTCAAACATTTGCCTTTCTCCTTTAGTCATTTTGCATTGAAAGCTTTGCCGCCTGATCGGCTGTTGCAAGAGCGTCTATTACCTCATCCAAGTTTCCGTTTAAGAACTGCTCTAATCTATAAATTGTAAGCCCTATTCTATGGTCACTTATTCTACCCTCAGGGAAATTATAAGTTCTTATTCTCTCCGAGCGATCGCCCGTTCCTACCTGCGAACGACGCTGCGCCGCAATTTCATTTTCCTGAGCTCTAAGCTGTTCCTCGTACAATCTTGAACGAAGGATTTTCATAGCTCTTTCTTTGTTTTTAAACTGGCTTCTTTCATCCTGACATTCAACAACAAGTCCGGTCGGAATATAGGTTATTCTAACAGCAGATTCAGTTTTGTTGATGTGCTGTCCACCTGCTCCGCTGGCTCTGAAAACATCTATTTTCAAATCGGTAGCTTCATTAATTTCAAACTCAACCTCTTCAGCCTCCGGCAAAACTGCAACTGTAACGGTAGAGGTATGAACTCTTCCCTGCGACTCAGTTTCAGGAACACGCTGAACTCTATGCACACCGCTTTCGTATTTAAACCTTGAATATGCGCCCTCGCCTTCAACGCTAAAGGATATTTCCTTATATCCTCCAAGCTCCGTTTCGTTGGCATTCATTACCTCATGCTTCCAACCCTTTGAATCAGCATACATTGTATACATTCTGTAAAGCGAATTGGCAAAAAGCGAAGCTTCCTCACCGCCTGCACCGCCACGAATTTCTATAATAACATTCTTATCGTCATTTGGATCTTTCGGCAAAAGCATTATTTTAAGTTCTTCCTCGCACTTTGCAATCTGTTCCTTAGACTCTTCAAGCTGGAGCTGAACCATCTCCTTAAAATCCTTTTCAAGTCCGCCTGCATTTAAAAGTTCAACTGCCTCGTCATTCGCTTCTTTTGCTTTTTTATACTCTCTGAATTTTTCAATAATAGGCGTTAAATTTTTATACTCCTTCATTAATGATGCATATTGCTTATTATCAGAAATAATTTCAGGCTTTGTAAGCTTCTCATTTATATCCTCAAATTTTTGTTCAAGCGTTAAAAGTTTTTCAAACATACACTTCTCTCCTCGTTTAATCTTCTCTTAGTATATTTTTTATGTTTTTTTCCGCCTTGGCTCTCGTGGTCATAAATTCACGCCCACAGCCTACACAGCGGAGTTTAAAATCCATGCCTGAACGTAAAACAAGCATTTTGTTTTCACCGCAAGGGTGTTTTTTCTTCATCACAAGTATGTCATTAGGTCTTACATCCATAAAATCCTCCGAAATATTACTAATTATTTTTAGTATATCACATTTTATTCTAAAACGCAAATTTTTATTAGCCTGTGAATTTTCAAAACAGTCATAATAAATTGAAATTCCGAATATAGTAAAAAAGAGATTAAAAACGCTTTTAGGAGGACAAAATGAACAAATACTATCCTGAGGGAAAACTTATATCGCAAGCTTCAAATAAACAGGCAATTTACAGCATTCAAAGCTTATATACCGCAAAAGAAAAAGGAATTATTCTTGAAGCAAAAGCTGTTATGTGCGACACAGACCACAACATTTTAGTTGACCTTCCCTGCTGTAAAGGCATTATTCCGAGATTTGAAGGAGCAGTCGGCATTGACGATGGCACAACAAGAGATATTGCACTTTTATCACGAGTAAATAAGCCTGTTTGCTTTAAGGTGTTGTCAATTGAGGATCACTGCGGAGAAAAAACAGCAATTTTATCACGCCGTGAAGCTCAGCTTGAAGCATATAAAAATTACATTTCAAATCTTCAGCCTGGTGATATTATCCCTGCTAAAGTAACACACCTTGAGCAGTTTGGATGTTTTGTAGACATTTGCTGCGGAATATCATCGCTTATTCCTATTGACTCGATTTCTGTTTCAAGAATTTCGCACCCAAAAGACCGTTTTTTCAACGGTCAGGATATAAATGTTATAGTTAAATCAATTGATGATGGAAGAATATATCTCTCCCACAAAGAGCTTTTAGGCACATGGGAACAAAACGCCAGTCTTTTTAAGCCCGGTCAAACTGTTGGCGGAATCGTAAGATCAATTGAAAGTTACGGCATTTTTATTGAGCTTAAACCTAACCTTGCAGGTCTTGCAGAAAGCAGAGATGATGTATTTGTCGGACAAAAGACATCCGTTTACATTAAATCCATAATACCTGAAAAAATGAAAGTAAAGCTTATTATCGTTGATGTTTTTGATGACGAAGACGCCGATAAGTCATATGAATATTACATAAAGTCCGGAAACATGACACACTGGGAATATTCTACAAAGGAATCAGAAAGAAAAATAATATCTATTTTTTAATAACATTTTACTTAATAGTAATACCCTCCGTGTTTTCATTCGGAGGGTATTATTATGTTAGCTGTATTTAGTGCAGAAAATTCCTAAGTCATTAATTTTTGACTTGACTATTCAGAATTTACTTTTCCCGTATTTTCTTTCGGTATTCAAATGCTGTTTGCTCTTGTTTATTGTCACCGAATTCGTAATATACTCGATCTTTCAAATTGTCCGGAAGATACTGCTGATTTACCCAATGGTTCTTAAAAGCATGCGGATAAAGATAGTGCTGCCCTTTAACTTTAGCGTCTTCACCGTCTAGATGCTTATTTTGAAGCTGTCTTGGAATGCTTCCCGAAAGTCCTGCTCTTACGTCCGATAAAGCGGCGTCAATAGCAGCCTCCGCACTGTTCGATTTAGGTGCGGTGCAAAGCAGTATTATAGCTTCGGCAAGTGGGATTCTCGCTTCTGGCAGCCCCAACTGAAGCGCTGCATCAACAGCAGATTTTGCAACCACAATTCCCATAGGATAAGCAAGTCCTATATCCTCAGAGGCAGTTACAAGAAGCCTTCGGCAGAGTGATGGCAAATCACCTGCTTCAATCAGTCTTGCAGCATAGTGCAAAGCCGCATTCTCATCGCTTCCCCTAATAGATTTTTGAAAAGCGGAAAGAATATCATAATGCTCGTCTCCGGCTTTATCATATCTCATATTGCTCTTTTGAGTTAAAAGTCGGGCGTTTTCAAGTGTTACAATAAGCCTTTCATCCAATCTATCCGCAGACAAAAAGCATAGCTCAACCGTGTTAAGCGACTTTCTTACATCTCCGCCGCAGCCTTTTGCAATATGCTCAACAACTCCTTTATCAAGAGACAGCCGAACCTTATTTTCATCGGCTAATATCTGAAAAGCTCTTTTAACAGCAACAGCTGTATCCTCCCATGAAACCGGCTTAAATTCAAAAACTGTTGATCGGCTTATAATTGCTCCGAAAACATAAAAATACGGGTTCTCGGTTGTTGACGCTATAAGCGTAATTTTTCCGTTTTCAATATATTCAAGCAGTGACTGCTGTTGTTTTTTATTAAGGTACTGTATCTCATCAAGGTATAAAAGAATTCCGTTATATCCTTCAAAAGTATCGGTAGACGCTATTATTTCTTTTATATCCGAAATTGAAGCACTCGTTCCGTTAAGCTTATACATTTTGAGATTTGTATTCTCTGAAATAATTCTGGCAACAGTAGTTTTTCCGGTACCCGACGGACCGTAAAAAATCATATTCGGAATCTTGCCGCTTTCAATAATTCTTCTCAGCGGTTTGTCACTACCCAGCAAATGAGCCTGACCGACAATATCGTCAAGCTTATTTGGTCTTATTCTATCTGCCAAAGGCTTGTTCATATCGGCTCAGGCTCCTTTTTTCTTAATAAAGCGGATACTTTTCACAAAGAGAAGTAACCTTTTCTCTTATCTCGTCAGCTTTGTTTTCAAAATCTTTTGCAGTAAGGTAAATACACTCTGCAATCGTATCCATATCTTCCTCGTTCAATCCTCTTGTTGTAACAGCAGGAGTTCCGATTCTTATTCCACTTGTGATAAACGGACTCTGTGGATCGTTTGGAATTGCATTCTTGTTTACTGTAATATACACCTCGTCAAGCCTGTGTTCAAGCTCTTTTCCGGTAATTCCGAACGGCTGAAGATCAACAAGCATCAAGTGATTGTCAGTTCCTCCCGATACAAGTCTAAAGCCTCTCTTTACAAGTCCGTCAGCAAGCGCTTTCGCATTTAGAACTACTCTATGCTGGTAATCCTTAAACTCCGGCTTTAAAGCTTCACCGAAGCACACCGCTTTAGCTGCAATAACATGCTCAAGAGGTCCGCCCTGTGTTCCCGGGAAAATAGCCTTGTTGATTTTCTTAATAAGCTCATCATCATTCGTTAAGATCAGACCGCCTCTAGGTCCTCTTAATGTCTTGTGAGTCGTGGTTGTGACAATGTCCGCAACTCCGACAGGAGACGGATGCTCTCCGGCAGCTACAAGACCTGCTATATGAGCCATATCAACCATAAAATATGCTCCGACCTTTTTTGCAATCTCGGAAATTCTTACAAAATCTATGATTCTCGGGTATGCTGAAGCTCCCGCAACAATAAGCTTAGGTTTACACTCAAGTGCTTTTCTCTCAATTTCATCGTAATCTATTCTCTCGTTATCTCCAAGCTCGTAAGATACGAAATTAAAATACTTTCCTGAAATATTTACAGGGCTTCCATGAGTAAGATGTCCCCCATGTGCAAGGCTCATACCCATGATAGTATCGCCCGGATTTACAAGTGCAAAATAAACTGCTGTATTAGCCTGCGCTCCCGAATGCGGCTGTACATTTGCATATTTTGCGCCAAAAAGCTTGCAGGCACGTTCAATAGCTATATTTTCGACAACATCAACGCATTCACAACCACCATAATAACGCTTTGACGGATAGCCTTCAGCATATTTGTTTGTTAAAACGCTTCCCATTGCCGCCATAACAGCACCCGATACGATATTCTCACTCGCAATAAGCTCAAGATTTCTACGCTGTCTTTTAAGCTCATCCTTCATAGCTTCTCCGACTTCGCTGTCAAACTTCGTCACATAACCAATTGTATCCATCATTTCCATAAATTATTGTCCTCCGTTATTCAAGATATAGTAATTATACTATACTTTGAATATTTTTGCAAGCAAAAAAGGATAGACAAATAGCCTATCCTTAAAACTATTCTATAATTTAATCACTTAGAGTAAATATATCTCCTACAGAAAAGATATTGCTGTCCTTCCATAATCCGTTGTTTTTAATAAGTTTAAAACTCTTATCGTCAATTATCTGAAGAACATAGCTTGGAGAAATGCTTTGATAAGATGGATCGGGATAACAATAAATCATTCCGTCACGAATCTCGTACTTGCCGCTTTCTGCCATGTCCATAGTTATTGAACCAGAACATTGAAAATTATTACCATCTCCAAAAAAATAAAATGCGGTGTGAAACCCTCACTGCTGATTGCGTCAGTTGAAGTTCTTATATACTCACCTTTAATGAAAGCCGGTCCGTCTTTTACACAGCCGCAACACAACAAGGCTGAAATTACAACAGCAATAAAAATAACAATTTTTTCATGATACGTTCCTCTTTGTAAATATTTACATCTATACATTATCATAATTGATTCTTCTTGTCAACGAAACTGATACGTATTGACAATTGATATTTATCATTTTATAATAAACAAAAGGAGTGAAAAACATGGAAACAAAGCTGATGAAAACAGAAGATGAGATAAAAGCGTTAGTATCTCTTGCTGATGAAATATGGCACGAGGCTTTTTCTTCGCTCTTATCTCAATCACAAATAGAATATATGCTTGATAAATTCTTAAGTGTAAATGCAATTAAGGATTCCTTAAAAACTGGATATGAGTATTATTTTCTTTGCGACAAAGATAATGTACTTGGATTTACGGCAATTTGTCCTAAAAGCGACAACACCCTTTTTCTCTCAAAGCTTTACATCAAAAAAGAATACAGAGGAAAGGGATATTTAAGAGACTCGTTTGACTTTATTAAGAATTGTGCAAAAAATAAGGGACTTAAAAGTATTTGGCTTACAGTAAACAAACACAACGACAGAGCAATTGCCGCATACAGAAAAATGGGAATGGATATAATAAGAAGCGAGATTACCGATATAGGAAACGGATTTTCAATGGATGATTATGTTTTCTCGCTAAGCGTTTAATAACGTAAGCATTTCTTTTTTCATTGACAGCAGTGTAAAATTATACTGCCTTTCGGTAATAAACAACCGCAGATATTTCATGTTTCACATTGAAGTTCTGTAAAAACAAAAAAGGAGCAACAGCAAATGAGAAAAACTAAAATTGTATGCACAATCGGTCCTGCAACTGACAATGATCAGATTATTAAAGAACTGATGTTAAACGGAATGAATGTTGCAAGATTTAATTTTTCGCACGGTGACTATGAAACTCATGAAAAAAGATTTAATCAGATTGTAAGAATCAGAGAAGAGCTTAATCTTCCGATTGCTACAATGCTTGATACAAAAGGTCCTGAAATAAGACTTAAAAAATTTGAAAACGGCAGCGTCCAAATTCACGATGGTGATACATTTATTCTCACAACAGAAGATGTAATTGGCACTCAAGAACGAGGTTCTATTACATTTTCAAAGCTGCCAGAAGATGTAAAAATCGGCTCGGCAATTTTGATAAATGATGGAGTAATCGAGCTTAGAGTCACAAAAATTGACGGAACAGAAATTATCTGCGAAGTAATTCACGGTGGTATAGTTTCAGACAACAAAGGTGTTAATGTTCCGGGAATAAGACTTTCTATGCCTTATATAAGCGATCGTGATATGTGTGATTTGCAGTTCGGTGCAAAAATGGGATACGATTTTATTGCAGCTTCCTTTGTAAGAAGCGGTGCGGATGTATCTTATCTTAGAAACTTTACCCAGTCACTTGGTTGGACAACGCCCAAAATTATTGCAAAAATCGAAAATATGGAAGGCGTTTCAAACATTGACGAGATTTTAGAAGCAGCTGACGGAATTATGGTTGCAAGGGGCGATATGGGTGTTGAAATTCCTTTTGAGCAGATTCCTGCCATTCAAAAAGAACTTATCAGCAAGGCGTATAATGCCGGTAAACAAGTTATTACTGCAACACAGATGCTCGAATCTATGATTCACAATCCTCGTCCTACGAGAGCGGAAATAACTGACGTTGCAAATGCAATTTACGATGGTACTTCGGCAATAATGCTGAGCGGTGAAACTGCTGCGGGAGATTTTCCTGTTGAAGCTGTTAAGACAATGGCACTTATAGCTGAAACAACAGAAAAGGATATTGACTACTCGCACGACTTTTCAATAAAAACATACAATACAAACCTAAGCATTACAAATGCTATTTCACACGCAACTGTTACTACGGCGCATGACCTCAATGCAGGAGCAATAATTGCGCTCACAAAGGGCGGAAGCACAGCGAGAATGGTTTCAAAATACCGTCCCGACTGTGCAATTATCGGTCTTACCCCAAGTCCTATCACCTGTCGTCAGCTGAATATGTCGTGGGGTATATATCCCGGACTTGTCGAAGAAAAGTATAACACAGACGAGCTTATCAGCCATGCAATTGACAAATCCTTAGAACTTGGATATGTCACAGACGGAGATATTGCAGTTATTACAGGCGGTGTTCCCCTCGGAGTCGCAGGAACCACTAATTTATTAAAGGTTCAAAAAGTTAAAGCTAACAACTGATGTTACAGATAAAAAACAAATCCCTAAACACTAGGCTAAAGCTTAAATGTTTAGGGATATTTTTTATCTATTCGATGAAATTAACACAACAGTTAACTATTGTACTTATTATATACCGATATACGAGTCAGTGCACGCTTGAGCTTCGCTTCAGCAAAGTCAAATGAATCACCGCTTGCCTTTGCTTGTTCGATTTTTTCCTCTGCACGATGCTTTGCAGCTTCAGCTCTCTCAAGATCAATTTCATCCGCCCACTCAGCAGACTGAGGTAAAACAGTTACTTCACCGTTTGTAACAATTATTATACCGTCCGCTACTGCCGCTGTACGGTACTCACCATTTTCCTGCTTAACTTTTAAAGGGCCTGTCAAAATGTTTGACACATAGTCGATATGACCTGCTAAAATTCCTGTATCACCCTCTGATGTCCTTACAACAAGCTGTGTTGTTTCCCCATCAAAAAAGGTTTTTTCAGGAGTGATTATTTTCAGTTTGTATGAATTCATTTAAGCTCCACCTACTTAGTGTTTTTAGCTTTTTCAACCGCCTCTTCAATAGTTCCGACAAAGAGGAATGCTGACTCAGGAAGGTCATCATGCTTACCCTCGATGATTTCTTTAAAGCCTCTTATTGTTTCCTTGATAGGAACATATTTACCCTTCATTCCTGTAAATTGTTCCGCTACAGAGAACGGCTGTGAAAGGAACCTTTGAACCTTTCTCGCTCTGTTTACTGTAAGCTTATCTTCATCGGACAATTCATCCATACCCATAATAGCAATAATATCCTGAAGCTCTTTATATCTTTGAAGAATAGACTGAACCTTTCTGGCAACCTCGTAATGCTCTTTGCCAACAATATCAGGATCCAAGATTCTTGAGTTTGACTCAAGCGGATCAACAGCCGGATAAATTCCTAAAGACGATATGCTTCTTGATAAAACCGTTGTCGCATCAAGGTGAGCAAAGGTTGTCGCAGGAGCAGGGTCCGTTAAATCGTCCGCAGGAACGTAAACTGCCTGTACTGATGTAATAGAGCCTTTTGATGTGGAGGTAATTCTTTCCTGAAGTGCACCCATTTCTGTTGCAAGCGTTGGCTGATAACCAACGGCTGACGGCATTCTTCCCAAAAGCGCAGATACTTCAGAACCGGCTTGTGTGAATCTGAAGATGTTGTCTATAAACAAAAGTACGTCTTGTCCTTCAACATCTCTAAAATACTCAGCCATCGTAAGACCTGAAAGTCCTACTCTCATTCTAGCTCCGGGCGGCTCATTCATCTGACCGTAAACCAAAACGGTTTTGTCGATAACTCCCGACTCAATCATTTCGTTATACAAATCATTTCCTTCACGGGTTCTCTCGCCAACTCCGGTGAATACGGAAATTCCTCCGTGCTCTTTTGCAATGTTATTTATCAGCTCCATGATAAGAACTGTTTTTCCAACTCCGGCACCGCCGAACAGTCCGATTTTTCCTCCCTTCAAATAAGGAGCAATAAGATCGACTACCTTGATTCCAGTTTCCAAAACGTCACTTGAAGCAATCTGTTCTTCAAATGACGGCGGATCTCTGTGAATCTCCCATTTCTCTTCGGTTTCGACTGCCGGCTTGTTATCTACAGGCTCACCGAGAAGATTAAACATTCTGGATAACGTCTGTTTTCCAACGGGTACTTTGATAGGACTTCCCGTATCAACGGCTTCCATTCCTCTTACAAGCCCGTCCGTAGAACTCATTGAGATACATCTTACAGTATCATCTCCGATATGCTGTGCAACCTCGACAACTATCAAAGCATCGCCGTTTTTTATCTCAATTGCATTCAAAAGATTTGGAAGACTGTCTACAGAAAATTTAATGTCAACTACAGCGCCGACGATCTGCACAATTCTTCCTATGTTTTTTTCGCTCATAGGTTTTACGCCGCCCTTTCTAATCGCTTTTCTTCATAGAACCCGAAACAATTTCCGTAAGTTCCTGAGTAATTTGAGCCTGTCTTGCTCTATTATATAAAAGTGATAAATTATCAATCATTTCTTGAGCATTATCGCTCGCAGATTCCATAGCGGTACGTCTTGCCGCTTGCTCACAGGCATATGAATCAACTATCGCTCCGTACAAAAGCCCTCCAAAATACTTCGGCAAAAGAAGCTTTAATACCTCCTGAGGAGATGGATCATAAACAACCGCAGACTTATACTTAGGCTTTTTCTCGCCGTCAGCATCCGCCGGATCATCTGAAACTGGATCAGCATCAGGCTCAGCTTCAAGAGGAAATGCCTGTACATTTTTAGGAATTTGAGAAAGGGTATTGGCAAATGTTGTATAACAAATCTCTACCCTAGCAAACTCTCCTCTTGTATATCTCGAAACAACCTCGTCCGAAATTTTTAAGCAGTCATAAACTGACATTTTTTCAGCGACTTGCGAGAACTGATCATATATGTCATATGTGTGCTTTGAAAAATACTCAACAGATTTTTTACCGATCGGCATAATCGATACTTCATAGCCGTCACTAATTATGCTCTCTATTCTCTCCGCTGCAAGCTTTAAAACATTGTGGTTAAATCCGCCTGCAAGTCCTCTGTCACCTGCTATTACAACAAGCAATGCTCTTTTTTCAGCAGCCTTACCTTTTTGTATTGAAAAGGAAGTGCTTAAGGATATATCTTTAAGCGTTTTGTAAAGCGTGTTAAAATACGGCTGAGACTGAAGCGCTTTTTCCTTTGCCCTTCTGAGCTTAGACGAAGCAACAAGCTCCATAGCCTTTGTTATCTGCATTGTGCTTTCAACGCTTTTAATTCGCCTTTTTACATCTTTAATGTTAGCTGTTGCCACGTTTATTCGCCGCCTTTACAGAGATTCTTTTTTGTAAGTGTTTAAAAACTCAACTAGTACCGACTTCAGCGCTTCTTCGTTTTCCTTAGTTAAATCCTTGGTTTGAGTAATAGAATCTATGATTTCGGGGTGTGAATAGTGCATAAATCTAAACAGGCTGTCCTGACAATCGGTAATCATAGAAACCGGAATATCATTAAGATAATTATTGACTACTGCATAAATAATTAAAACCTGATCCTCAACGCTAAGAGGTGAGCTTTTACCCTGTTTTAAAATCTCAACAATTCTTGAACCTTGTTCAAGTCTGTCCTTTGTATCCTGATCAAGATCAGAACCAAACTGTGCAAAGGACTGAAGCTCTCTATACTGAGAATACATAAGCTTTAGAGAACCCGAAACCTTCTTCATAGCTTTTATCTGAGCTGAACCTCCGACACGGGAAACAGAAATTCCGGGGTTAACCGCCGGTCTGATTCCTGAGAAAAACAGCTCCGACTCCAAGAAAATCTGTCCGTCTGTAATAGAAATTACATTCGTCGGAATGTACGCAGAAACATCTCCTGCCTGAGTCTCAATTATCGGAAGCGCTGTAATTGAGCCGCCGCCGTAATTTTCGTTTAAGTTACAAGCACGTTCAAGAAGTCTTGAGTGAAGATAAAATACATCTCCCGGATATGCTTCTCTTCCTGTAGGACGCTGAAGCAAAAGCGACATCGTTCTATAGGCAACAGCGTGCTTTGAAAGATCGTCGTATACAATAAGAACATCCTTGCCCTGAAGCATAAAATATTCTGCCATCGAGCAACCCGAATAAGGCGCTATATACTGAAGCGGTGCTTTTTCACTTGCAGACGCAGAAACAACAATCGTATAACTCATTGCTCCGGCTCTTTCAAGAGTATCAACAACATTGGCAACGGTTGAGTTCTTCTGTCCGATTGCAACATAAATACATAAGCAGTCCTTATCCGATTGGTTGATAATTGTATCCAGTGCAATCGCAGTTTTACCCGTCTGCCTGTCACCGATGATAAGCTCTCTTTGACCTCTGCCTATTGGGATCATCGAGTCTATAGCTTTGATACCTGTTTGAAGCGGTCTGTCAACCGACTTTCTTGTGATAATTCCAAATGCAGGCGATTCGATTGGACGAGTTTGGGTTGTAAAAATCTCACCTTTTCCGTCAATAGGCTCACCAAGCGCATTTACAACTCTGCCGAGAAGCTCCTCTCCGACAGGAACCGAAACAATATCACCGGTTCTTTTCACCTGGCTTCCCTCTTTAATTTCAGAATCGTCACCAAGCAAAACAGCTCCGACAAACTCCTGTTCAAGGTTAAGCGCCATTCCCATTACTCCGCCTTCGAACTCCAAAAGCTCACCTGCCATGCACTTTTCAAGACCATGAATTTTTGAAATTCCATCGCCGACAGTAACTACAGTTCCGACATCCTCTAAAGAGAGCTTAGATTTATAGTTTTTAATTTGCTCTTTTAAAATACCTGTGATTTCATCAGGACGTAAATTCATAAGTACTTACCATACCTTTCCCGAATTCTATATTACTATAGAATTTATTTGCGCTTTTAGTTTTTCAAGCTTATCACGAACGCTTGCGTGAATCTCAGTATTATTGTATTTCAAAACAATTCCGCCGATTATTTTGCTGTCAACACATTCCTTTAAAACAATATTCTTCCCCGAAACAGAGGAAAGCTTTTCAATAAGCTTTCCTCTAAGCGAATCCGAAAGAGGAATGACTGTTGTTGCCGTTACCTCTAAAATATTCATTTTCTCATTGTACAAAGCCTTGAACTCGGAAAAAATTGCGGTTATACTGCTAATTCTTCCCTTTTTGGCTGTGACGTTTAAAAAGTTAAACATTATCGGACATAAAGATTCACTGAAAGCTTTTGAAATGATCTGTTCCTTTTCTTCCCACTCAACTGTCGGAAGATTTAAGAATTTCACAAAATCCGGATTATTATCAAAGATTTGCGTAACAGACAAAAACTCCTCATACACACGTTCAAGGCAATTACCCTCAACGGAAAGCTCAAACAGCGCTATTGCATAATTATACTCAAAAGAACCGGTCATTACAGCTCACCTACATTGTTTATAAACTCTTCAATCATCTTTTCGTTGTCAGAAGTTGAAATGTTTTTGTCTACGACCTTTTCAGCTACGTCGAAAATAAGGCCTGTAATTTCAGTCTTAATTTCATTGGCAGCTCTCTTCTTCTCGATTTCTATCTCTGCATTAGCACGGTCAACTATTCCCTTCGCTTGCTGCTTTGCCTGACTTATGATTTCGTCACTTTTATCATTTGCCTTAGCAGTCGCAGACTGAAGAATCTGAGCAGACTCAGCTTTTACTCCCGCCATCTTCTCAGAATATTTATTCTCAAGCCTCAAAGCGTTATCCTCAGCTTCTCTTGCCTTTGAATACGTTTGATCGACCTCATCCATTCTTGCGTCTAAAACTTTGTTAACCGGTTTAAAAAGAAAATGCTTTAAAACCAAAAACAAGATAATAGTATTAATAAGAACCGGAATAATAGTGTCTAAGTCAATAGAGAAAAAAGGAGTTTCAGCTAAAATCATATTAACCATATTTACCTCCCAAAGTTTACGTTTTCAGAAATTCAATAAGGGACTTTTCCCCATATTAAAATAGCAAGCCGCAGCTTTAATGCGTTAATTTTAAGTTTAGTTTTTACGCTTTACTTAAACAAAAATGAATCCTCTGTCCTAGAAGTATATCAATAGCTTGCTAAGTTATTTCTAATTTAATATTAAAGATTTCCGATAAACGGGTTTGCAAACATTAATAGCAAAGCAACAACAAATGCGTAAATACCTGTTGACTCTGAAATTGCACAACCAATAAACATTGTTCTAGTGCAGTCACCCGACGCCTCAGGCTGTCTTGCGATTGACTCGATAGTTTTTCCTACTGCATATCCTTCACCAATACCAGGTCCGATACCTGCGATCATAGCAAGTCCTGCACCTATTGCAGACGCACCCATAACTATTGCTTTTGCCAAAAGATTCATATCCATAGTTTTTTCCTCCAAATAAATTGCCTTTATTTCAACAGCATTGCTGTTAATTACTCAAGTGAACCGATAAACGGGTTTGCGAACATAAGCAAAAGTGCAACAATTAACGAATAAATACCTGTACTTTCGCTTATTGCCGAGCCTATAAACATCGTTCTTAAGCAATCTCCTGTTCTTTCAGGAAATCTTGCACACGAGTTTACCGCTCGCCCTGCTGCATTTCCAAGCCCTATAGCCGGTCCTATACCTGCAATCATTGCAGCTCCTGCTCCTATTGCCGAGCATGCATAAATTATAGTTTCAGGTTTCATATAACTCTCCTATTCTCAGTCCTGTGCCACATTTACCATTGTAAGAGTTGCAAATATATACGCTTGTATACATCCTGCAAACAGATCAAAATAAACACTTAAAACTGCCGGCACACCTACCTGTAATACATTTACCGAAAACGGCCCAATTGCAAAGCTCAAATGCAGAGCGCTTGAAGCCGCTGCCAATGCCATATATATAATCCCCGTAATAACCATTCCGCCTGCAATATTTCCGAAAAGACGGAACGCCATTGACACCGGAGTTGCAACCTCACTGATAATATTAATAGGTGTGATAACCGCAACCGGCTGCGTATAACTCTTAAAATAGCCAAAAACACCGTTGGAACGAATTTTTTCATATGTTATAAGAACAAATGTCATAAGTCCCCATGTAATAGTCGTATTAACATCTGCTGTAATCGACCTAAGCCCTAAAAGGCTCACAAGACTTCCTATTGCAGCATAGCCGAGCAGCATTGCAATATACGGCGCATATCTCATATACTTAGCGCCCATATTCTGCTTAACCATATTGTTTACAGATTTCACTATCATCTCAGCAATAATCTGCCGCTTTGTTTCCGGTTTCTTTTTAAGATTTCTTGTAAGGTAAATGCACAGAATCCAAAATACTGCAATTATTATCCAGCCTACAACAACCGTTTCGGTAATTTTCCAATCAATTCCCGGTATTGTAAAAACAATTTTAGGTCCGTGAACGTCAAGAGCCGCTGTGCTTATCTGTGGTATCGGCATTTCTCTTCACTTCCTTATCTAAAAAATTATCAATTGTCATCGCTATTCTCGGATAAAACTGAGGAATCAAAACTCCAAACGGATTTAAAATTCTTATCTTATACCCCAAAACGCATATTCCCAAGAGTAAAACATATCTAACAATGTAACTCGTCATAACAAGCCCTTTGGCACGAGCCTGTTTAATTGTTAACGCACAATAAATCGAATCAGCCATAAATAGATTAGAAAATATCATAAAGATAAATCCAACCACCAGTCCCACAATCATTTTAATATCAATACTAAAAGATATGAGAGCTGTAATTATATATGTCAGTATCA
>CABUAH010000028.1 GCA_902489475.1 uncultured Oscillospiraceae bacterium
CTTCTTCTTCAGTAGATGTTGTTGTTACCTTCTTAGCTGCTGCAATTGCATCTGTCAATGCCTTTACTGTTTCATCTGTGTAAAGTGCTGTATCAATTGCTTCTGCCTTTTCAATTGCCTCGTTAAGCTCATCAAGTGAAATCTCTTTTGGCTTTGTAATTGTCTTAACTACATTTCCGTCAGCGTCGATGAACTCTACCTTTGTTACAGCATATACATAGTCAGCTGCATTATCCCAAGAATATGTGAATCCTTCAAGAGTAAAGGTCTGTCCTGCTGCAATTGCATTTGTAAGGTCTAAGGTTTCAGTTAAGCCCTTAGCTCCTGTTGTGTATCCGTTAGTTCCCGGGTACTTCTTGTAGCTCTCAGTACCGTTTACTGTAGCCTTAAACTCAATGCTTGCATACTCGTTATAGCTTACATCATCTGCACAGTCAAATGTAAATCTGATCTGTGTTGCACCTGCCATCGCATCGTCAGTATTACCATTTGCAATTGTTGTTGTTTGACCCTTCTTGTAGATGTATGCAAATGGATCTAACGGTAGGCTCTTAAGTCCGCTAATTGCATTCTTAAGTGCTGCATCAGCTGCACGGACATCATCGTAAGCTGAATTCTCGTCCATTGCCTTTGCAGCTTCAAGCGCTTCTGTGAGCTTAGCTACTGTTTCTTCTGTATACTCGCTTGTGTCGATTGCTTCTGCCTGCTTGATTGTTTTAGCAAGATCTGCAAGAGCTGTATTTACGCTTGGCTTCTCAGCTCCTTCGATTCTGAGCTTCATCAAGTTTGCCAACCAGTCAACTGTTGATTGGCCCAACTCCGGATTATCAGCATAACGATCGTATGTGTTAATAGCATACTCAATATCTGCGATACCGGACGCTGTGTACTCGTCCTTGTGATTAGCAAGGAGATCCTTAGCAACAGCATACCACTTATCAGCCTCTGTCCAGTCAGCTGTTCGCTCAACCTTTTCCTTAAGTGTAAAGTTATATGTTACATAGTATATTTTTGTCATAGAACCATTTACAAGGAATCTCATTGTTGAAGAGTCATATGGCTTAAGAACTGCTGTTCCATCTTCGTTCGAAGCGTAAATTGTATCAGTATCAAAGCCTTTGTTTGGAAGTCCGTTAGTATCAGTTCTTGTCATATCGCCTGTTGGAACGATACCCGTATTATTTGATGAAGGAATGAGTGTGTACTTAGTTCCGCTAGACCTATCGGCTGTGATTACAATTGAATTTACATCAATTGTATAGTTAGCTCCCTCTTCCGGACATGGTGTAAGCATAAATCCGCCAAGGTTTCCATACCAGTAAGAACCGTTGAGTGTGATCTGTGCTGAATAATCGCCTGCGCCGTTGACTTCAACTTCCGCACTCTCAAGATCTCTACCACTCTGGATATAAACAGTAATAGTATTCTTTTCTACAAGATTGTTCTGTGCGTCAGTGATTGCCTTAACTGCTTCGTCAACAGCAGCCTGTGTTGCTGTAGCGCTGTCAAGAAGTGCTTCACCAGCCTTAATAGCATCTGTCAATGCCTTAGCAGAAGCTGATGTGTATTTAGATGTATCTACTTCCTTAGCAGTCTTAATTGCTTCTTCAAGCTTCGAGTAATCAAGGTTAGGCTTAATTTCAAGAGCATTGATAGCATCGTTCAAAGACTTAGCTGCATTATCAATAGATTCCTGTGAAGCGTGAGTATTATCTTTTATGTTCTTAGCTGTACTTAATGCTGAAGTAACCTTAGACCATGACGAAGCTGTGTATGTACTTGCTTCAAGAGCCTCAGCATCTGCGATTGCCTTATCAAGAGCTGTGTAATCAATTACATAAGGCTCTGTTGAAATTACTAAGCTCTTAAGTGTAAGTGTTGCGTTAGGGTTATTTGTGAATGAGTTAGATTCAAGAGTTGTAATATACCAAGCTTTGTTAAGAAGCTCCGCAGAAGAATATCCTCTTCCAACAGCAACATTTACTGTGTATGTTCCAGCCTCTGAAATCTGAGATGATGTTGTCTTACAATTCCAATCGTTAATTATATATCCGCCGCGAGTCGAATATCTGTTAGTATTCCATTCGCCGCCGTTTGAATTTGTTACCAATGTAATCGGTGAATCAACTGTTCCCGCAACCTCAACCTCATATGTGATTGAAGTGATTGCATCAGCATTTTCAGTGATCCATGCCTTCTGATCATCAGTAAGGATAGACTTAGTTTCGCCTGAGCTTCTTGATGTATTGATCTGAATCTCAAGCATTCCGCCTGACTGATAACCAAAATCAGTTGAGTCAACAAACTTACCATCAAATCCTGTGACAGTTAGCTTGTTTGAAGCTTCAGCTTCTGGTCCTTGAACCTGAGTATGTGTATAAAGAACTGTTCCGTCTGCATTTAGGAATTCTACCTTTGCAATTCCGAATACGAAGTTGTCTTCTGAATTGCATTTTTCCCAGTTAACTGTCCATGCATTTAATGCATATGCATCTCCTGCTGCGAGAGCTGCCGGAAGATCAAATGTCTTTTCGTATCCCTTTACTCCGTTTGCCGGCCAGCCTGTTCCCTTGAGTGCTGCTGTTACTGCTGTTCCTGCTACTGTACCTGCTATATTAAGGGTTGTAGCCTGATTGTATCCACAATTTGCACCCATGTCAAATGTTACCTTAACCTGTGTTGCTCCTGCCATTGCAGCATTTGCTGTTCCCTCTGCGATAGCAAAATACTTATCTGCTGTTGGGTTGTATCCGTTAAAGTAAACCTTTGCATACAAACCATCTTCTACAGGCTTTTCCTCAAGAGCATTGATTGCATCTGTGATAGCCTTTGCTGCTGCATCAACATCGTCCTGTGTAGCGCTTGCATTTTCCTTAACAGCCTTAGCTGTTCCCAATGCTGTTGTGAGTGCTGCATATGACTCTGCTGTGTATGCGTCTGCATCTACTGCTTCTGCAATTGCGATTGCTGCATCAAGTTCTGTGTAGTCGATCTCTGGAGTTACTGCTGCTGCACCTTCTACTGTAAATGACTTAAATGTAACTGTTGCATCTGGGTTATCAGTATAAGTATTGTACTCTAAAGAACTAATAGTTACAAGATCGGATAACTCACTTGTTCTTGTTCCGTCCGCAAGAATTACTTCTAATTTGTATGTTCCCGGCTCGGAAATCTTGAAGCTTTCAAATGTAACATCTGAATCCTTTGAAATGAATGGTCCGCCTCTGTTTGCATCAGGCTTTATGTACCAATAATCATAATCTGATGAATATTTAGTATAAAGTCTTGGTACTAAAGTAAATGGTGTTGCTACTGTTCCTGTTACCTCAACTTCAAATGTGAACTTTGTGTAATTAGGAGCAAGTGCTTGAATTTTTGCCCATTCATCATCAGTGATCAAATTGCTGTCGCTTCCACTTGTGCGAAGTGTAAGATAGAACTTATTGCTTTGATTTATAAAGTCCTTCGAGGCGTTAACTACGACCTTGTTCGGATCTTCTGCTGCAGGTCCTTCAACCTGAGTATGTGTATAAAGAACATTACCATTAGCGTCTAAGAACTCAGCCTGCTTAATTCCAAATACAAAGTTATCCTCTGTATTACAGTTTGAAAAACCTGCTGTCCATGCAGATAGTGAATATGCATCTCCCTCTGCAAGTGCCTTTGGTAGGTTAACTGTTGCAAACTTATTCTTTTCTCCGTTTGTCCAGCTATTTCCCTTAATCTTTTCTGTGCTTGTTGTTCCTGCTACATCACCGTCTACGTTAAATGACATATACTGATTGAATGCAGCATTCGGTCCCATATCAAATGTTACCTTAACCTGTGTTGCTCCTGCCATTGCGGCATTTGCTGTTCCTTCTGCAAACTTAGCTAATACTCTCTTGGACAGGTCTTCTGTTCCGCTTGAAAGTACCTTAACATAAATGCCATCGTCTACAGGAATTTCTTCAAGTGCATTGATAGCATCTGTGATTGCCTTAACTGCTGCATCAACGTCATCCTGTGTAGCATCTGCATTTTCCTTAACAGCCTTAGCTGCTCCCAATGCTGTTGTGAGTGCTGCATATGACTCTGCTGTGTATGCGTCTGCATCTACTGCTTCAGCAATTGCGATTGCTGTATCAAGTTCTGTGTAGTCGATTGCAATCTTGAGTGCATTGATTGCATCTGTGATTGCCTTTGCTGCTGCGTCTACATCATCCTGTGTAGCATCTGCGTTATCCTTAACAGCCTTAGCTGCTGCGATTGCATCTGTTAATGCCTTAGCAGTAGCTTCTGTATACTTAGTTGTATCTACTGCTTCGCCGTCTGCAATTGCCTTATCAAGTGCTGTGTAGTCGATCTCTGGAGTTACTGCTGCTGCACTCTCTACGTACATTTCTTTTAGTACAAGAGTTGCATCAGGGTTATTTGTCTTAGAGCTATACTCAATTGACTTTATAATGATGCTACGGAGCTCCGGTGTGGTCTTGCCCTCATCTACTGTAATTACAAGCTCATATGTTCCGGGAGCTGAAATCTTAACCCCTTCATATGCTGCACCGCTTGTGCTGAGGTATGGACCGCCTCTGTTAGAGCCTACTGATACATACCATCCGTCTCCGGACATTTCAGGTACAAGTGTAAATTCCTTAGCTACTGTTCCTGTTACTTCAACCTTAAATCCGATCTTGCTGATGTTTGGCATAAGCGCCTCAATCTTAGCAATATCGCTGTCGCTCAAAATGCAAGTGTCAAATTCCGGATTAAGTGAATTGCTGTATTTTACAGGCAGCATTATTATACCCTTAGCAACGTAGCTTCCGTCACCTTCTGTAAATGTTGTATCACCTGTAAAGTCTGTGATTACTACCTTGTTTGGATCTTCTGCTGCAGGAGCTGTTAATGTAACATTTACAAGCTCAATGCTGCCAACCTTTACGTCAGTAGAATTTGTAAGTCCCTTGAAGTTGATTCCGCAGTACTGAAGCTTCGCAGGATCAGGAATAGACTCACCACTGAACTTAACTGTATATGTTCCGTCAGTTGGAATTTCTACGAAAGGAACAACGTCGTCAGCATTCCAGTGTGATCCGCCGCCAACAAATACTGTAGGTAAGTAAGCCCTTACTCCGCCTTCAGGAACACCTGTTACTGTGAATGTTGCATAGAATTCATTCTTGCCCGAAAGTGCTGAAACTGCATTTCCGTTACCGCTGTACGGCGAGAATTCAAGTTTTGCTGAATTTGTAATGCTTGTTCTTGACCAAGCTCCGCTGTCCGGTAAAACTATGTTGCTTGGCTCTGATGGCTTTTCTTCAAGTGCATTGATTGCATCTGTGATTGCCTTAGCTGCTGCATCTACATCGTCCTGTGTAGCATCTGCGTTATCCTTAACAGCCTTAGCTGCTCCCAATGCTGTTGTGAGTGCTGCATATGACTCTGCTGTGTATGCGTCTGCATCTACTGCTTCTGCAATTGCGATTGCTGCATCAAGTTCTGTGTAGTCGATCTCTGGAGTTACTGTTACTGCTGCTGCCAAAGCTGCTGTAAGCTCATTGATTGCAACGCTGTAAACCTCTGATTCTTCATCGGTTCCTGCAGCTGCTGTTTTTGCTTCACTCAGTACAGTATTCAATACTGACAAGCTGAGCTCTGTGTAATTACCTGAAGCAATAGCTGTCTCAACTTCTGTTATCTTCGTGTTGAGGTCGCTGAGTTTTGCCTTTTTGTAATCAACCTTTGGTAACGGCACTGCATAAAGTAGAGTATCATTTGCATCATAGAACTCTATTCCTGTGATTGCTACTACTACATCGTTAGCAGTCCAACCGTTATGTGCCATTGCCAATTTGAATGTCTGACTTGCGTCAGTGATCGCATAATTTAACTTATAAGTGTATATAGCTCCTGTCGTATATGAGCCGCTCGGTTTTCCGGTATTTGCCAAAGATGTTGCTCCGCCGTCAACCGAAATATACATTCCTGTACCGTTGTACTGTATATTACCACCTATTACATTCTTATAAGTAACTTTAACATAGCTTGTTCCTACCACGCCCGACATATTAATATCGTCCGAAGTAATAATTTGTGTATAGTTTGAGGTTCCTCCGTGAATATCTCCGAATGACTCAAGCTCATACGAAAGGTTTACTTTCAAAGCCTTATATGTGCTTATGATAGCTTCCTTGAGAGCTACTGCCTTGCTATTTGTAATAGTTGACGTATTCTCAAGAGCTGCACCTGCTGCACTGAGTGCTTCAGTAAATGCTTTATAGCTTGCCTCATCATAGCCCTGATATTCATCGCTGTAATCCTTTACTGCTGCGAGTGCATTGTAAAGCTCGTATGTTTCCTTAAGCGATGCTACATTAGCTGTATTATCAACCAATACGAGTGCTGCCTCAGCTTCGTTTATAGCTGTTACAAGTGCACTGATAGCATCTGCAGTATAGTTTGGATAGTTAGTATAGTTATCATTTAATTCTTTTGCATTATTATATGCCGTTGTATATGCGCTGAATGACGCTTCCGTGTAATCCGAAGCTTCATGTGCTGCATAATTCTTAATAGCATCTCTTAATTTGGTCAAGTCAGGATCAAGAACCAATGTAAAATTGTTTCTTGCGCTTGCTGTTGTATCTATTAGATCATATGTAGCTTGATCACATACATATACTGTTCCTCTAACAGAGTAACTGCTGCTGCTTGATCCGAAAGCAGTATTAGTTAACGAAGCCAGCGTCGAATATACATATATTTTAAGATCAGGATTTGTGCACTGATAGAATACATTAGCGTCTAATTTAGTAACGCTTGGCGGTATAACAACTTTTGTAAGTCCTGTACAGCCATTAAAAGTAGCATTCAATGTAGCAACGCCGTTTGGTATAGAAACTTCCTCAAGAGCCGTACAACTTCTGAAAACATAAGTTCCCATTGTTGTGATCGAATCCGGAAGATCAATACTCGTAAGATTTGACAAATTAGCTAAAGCATAATTCGATAATGTCTTAACCGTATTTGGCAACTTGATCGAAGTAAGCTCTATATCTTCAGATACCATATATCCCGGAATTTCCGTTATTTTTGTATTAGAAAGATCCAATTCAGTAAGTGACGTATCATTAGCAAAAGTATAAGCCGATGCACCTGAACCTACACTCTCTAAGGTATCAGGAAGCTTTATGCTATTAAGAGCCGTCATATATCTGAAGGAATATATACCAATAGTTTTAACGGATGTCTTTGAAAGATCCAATTCGCTTATCGCCGTACAATATTCAAAAGCATATGCTCCGATCGTTGTAAGAGTTGACGGAAGTGATATTTCTTTTACCGCTGATGCTTTGTATCTTGCGGTAGATGAACTAGTTCCAAGAAAATAATTTCCTAAAGCGGTTATTCCTTCTTCAACCGTAACCTTCTTGATCGTGTTGTTTTCATAACCTGCAGTTACCCACGGTTTAGAAGTAGAACTGTTTGCCTTTATAGCTCCCGTTCCGCTGAAAACAAGCTCATAATCATCGTAAAGAGTAGCTGTAACGCTGTCGCTTGAAGTTGCACTTACGTTTGCAGTCCATAATACAGTGCGGGAAGCCTCTTCAAGTCCTGCGATTGCATCTGTGATTGCCTTAGCTGCTGCATCAACATCGTCCTGTGTAGCGCTTGTGTTTTCCTTAACAGCCTTAGCTGCTGCGATTGCATCTGTTAATGCCTTTGCAGTAGCCTCTGTATATGCAGCTGTATCTACTGCCTCACCGTCTGCAATTGCCTTATCAAGTGCTGTGTAATCGATCTCAGGAGTTACTGCTGCTGCACCCTCTACTGTCAAGCTCTTAAGCTTCATTACCATGTCAGGGTTAAAGCTCTTTGAATGATACTCAAGTGATGTCAAGTACCACATCTTGTTGAGAATCTCTGACGAAGAAATTCCGTCATTTACTGTTGTTGTTACTGTATATGTTGCAGGTCCTGTTACCTTAACGTTGTCTACCGTACAGTTGTAGTTGTTGATAAACATTCCGCCTCGGTTTGAACCTCTCATGATATTCCACGATCCGCCGTTTACACACGGAAGAATTGTGAATTCACTTGCAACTGTTCCTGTAACTTCGATCTCATATGTAATTGTCTTGATCGAATCTGCAATTGCTGTGATCTTTGCTTTCTGATCATCAGTTAGGATTGTTGTATTGTTATTTGTATTATTGATCATAAGCTCTACAAAATCCTCGCCCTGATATCCAGCTGTTGCTGAATCAACAAATGTTGTATCTCCTGCAAAGTCTGTGATTACTACCTTTGAAGATGATTCGCTTGCTGTCTTGTTAATTACAATGGAATCAGTGTGTACAACTGCATCTGGGTTGTTCTTATATGAATTTGCACTTCCGTCAAATCCAATGTAATTTACAGCCGTAGGACTTGTTACCTCATCAAGCGTCAATGTAAATTCATATGTACCTGCTTCGCTGATGAGCGGAGATTCCTCGCTTGTCTTTTTGTTAGCGCTGTTTCCTTCGCCCCAGTATGCATTTCCTGATCCGTCTGCATAGCAAATGTACATATAGAACGGCTCTGCTACTGTTCCGGTTACTGTTACAGTTCCGGTAATAGTTTTAATTTCGGCATTTCCACTCTTAAGATATGCAAGCGAATCAGCTTCCATAACTTTTTGAGGCGCCCATGAACCGTCTACAGCATACTTCATCTTACCGCCGTCACTGGTACAATTGCCCTGTGTGAACTTAAGCTCAACGTTGTCGGTATCCGCCGCTAACGCCGTAAAAGCAGACATAGCTACTGATGAAATAGCCATTGTTACCGCTAAGACACTGCTTAACAGTCTTTTAAACTTCATGTCTAAAATCCTCCTTATTAAAAATAGTGTGTGTTACAGGATTTTTTAATCATGCAAAGCACCTGTACCGCTCTGCATTGCAAATACTAATAAAGGCCTTTTCTCCCCCCCTAACATAAGTCGGAGACTTCCCCCCGATAATTTATACGCTGAAAATGGTACAAAAATTGCACACATTCTATTGGGTATATTGTACATTATACTCAATAAATCAGTTATTGTCAATAGTTTTAATAAAAAAACAATTTATGTCTTGTATCAAGAAAAACAGGATGAAAAATGTGATATTACACAAATATCAAGAAATGATTAGATGTTTACATCTTATATATATTGTCATATTTTCAAAAGTCAAAAACGTATCATCAAGCTTATTCTACTAAAAAAACAACGATATTCATTTAATACAAATAACTTTTCGTGATTTGCTATTTGGCAATCTTTGCAGATAAAACAAAAACAGCCACGAAAATGGGGCTGTTTAAGTCTTAAGCAAAGTACATTATACACATAATTTTACTAAATCATCAATAATATTTATCCTCTTGGGAATAGTACTAAAAACAAAGCCGAAAATCTAAGGTACTGTTAAAAATTCAGAAAAGAGGAACCAATTTATGATCGAACAAGATACTATCAGATTATTAAGAGAATGCGATGCAGGAATCAAAATGGGAATCTCATCGCTCGACGATTCTGTGAAGTATGTAAAGAATTCAGAGCTAAAAAGCATACTCGACAAAAGCACTCAAGAGCATACAGAAATTAAACATGATATGCAAAATCTTTTAAATCACTACCATGACGATGGCAAAGAGCCTCCCGCCATGGCAAAGGGCATGGAGTGGTTTAAGACAAATGTTAAGCTTGCAGTGGACGCTTCGGATAATGCAGTAGCTGCATTTATTACAGATGGTTGTAATATGGGAATAAAGTCGCTATCAAAATATCTTAATCAGTATCAAGCTGCTGATGAAAAATCAAAGAATATATCAAAGAAACTGATAAGCATAGAAGAAAGACTGGCTGTTGATATTCGTCCTTTTTTATAATGTATACTAATATATCTCACACAAGAAAATTAAGCACAGTTCTCATGATATGGAATACCGAAAAAAGCGCCGTAAATAATAATGCAGGCGCATTTTTTCTGAATAAACAATAAAGTATAAGTGCGATACATGGAGCAACACAAAGAGACATTAAAATGAAGCTGTCTGCACTGCCGCAAAAATAAAAAATCCATGAGGAATAGTAAAACATACACATGGCAATTGATATTGCCGGAAGCGAATTCATCATTGAGAGACTTTTCGTTTCCTTATTTCTAATAAAACAAAGAGCAAGTATCATGATTACCTGCGATATAGTCATTACATTGTCTAGAGAAGGTGTTAAAGTTTCCCTTTTTAAAATGTCGTCAGGCAAGTTGCTTAATGCCCATATAATATTGGGAAGCATTATGACCGCAATAAGCCATATTGCCCACGCATCGATTCCAAATTTGTATTTCTTAAGCATTTGCTTTTTCCTCATCAACCTTTAGGCATATCTCAAAGATTTCTTCTATTCTATTATAATCCCCGATAAGCTCTAAATATCCGAACAACGCTTCAAGACCTGTTGCCCGCTTATATTCAATAACATCTGCGTGCTTCGGAACAGTAAGACTTTTTGCATTTCTTCCACGCCGCAAAATATCCGCTTCATCCTCAGACAAATATTCTTCCAGCATCTTTACACACCTTGCCTGGTAATGAGCGTTTACAAGATGCACTCCCTTTTTATGCAGCTTTCCGGCTGACATATTTGCATTTTTTACAAGACTTAATCTCACCATTCGCTCATAAACTGCGTCACCTAAATACGCAAGCGCAAGTGGTGAGTATTGTTTTGCTTCTCTTTTGTCCATTGTGTTTTAATCTCCTGACTTATACTCTGCATTGTATTCTACTAAACTAAATACAATTAATTATCCATTTTCCATTGTCAATTGTCAATTATTTTTGGGTGTTGACAAAAACTAAAGATATGCTATAATATAAGTGAAAAGGGAGTCTGCGATAAGCGGTTTCTCCTTGAATTGTAGTTAAAAAATAACCGTCAACTCGTGGAAAAGTTTAGGCGGTTATTTTTTATTTATAAAAAACAAAAAATTATGTTACTATTTATGAAAAATCGTGTAACACAGAGTGATAATAGCAATCACCATACAAGTGAATTGCACAAGCAACGAAAAATAATCGTTCATATTATCACCTCCTCGTGCGAGGAGAAACCGCCTACCGTTAAGCAGACACCCTTGTGATTATAATAGCACAAGGGTGCTTTTTTGTCAAATTATATCGAATAAATTATCCATTGTCAATTGTTAATAGTTAATAATTATTAATTCCGAATTCCTAATTCCAAATTAAATTTACCTCATATACTCAAACTCAAAATCGAAAATCGCTACTGTATCGCCCTCGTTGATTCCCATTTCTTCGAGCTTGTCTATTATTCCGCTTGTCTGCAAAACCCTCTGGAAATACTGCAAAGAGGAATAGTCGTCCATGTTGACAACACGCAGAATATCGTAAAGCCAGTCCGCTTCGACAAAGTAAATTCCGTCCTCGACCGTAATATTAAAGTCTTTCTTTGTCAAAAGCTTCTCGTCAAGCTCCTCACGGGTAAGCGGCTGTGCTTCATAGCGTTTTACAGGAGGCAGTGAAGACAGCATCTCGGCAATTTTGTTCACAAGCTCATCTGTTCCCTTGGTAGTCGCCGCCGAAATTTCAATGAACTCTATGCCCTTATTCTCAATGTATTCTTTAAAATCAACTATCTGCTCCTCTGTCGCCATGTCAGATTTGTTTGCTGCCACTATCATCGGCACACGACTCAATTCTTCATTAAAGCTTTTAAGCTCCTCTGAAATTATATCAAAATCCTCCTTAGGATCTCTTCCCTCAGAGCCTGAAACGTCAACCACATGAACGATAAGGCGGCATCTTTCAACATGGCGCAAAAACTCATGACCGAGTCCTATTCCCTCGCTTGCACCTTCAATAAGTCCCGGAATATCCGCCATTACAAATGATTCACCCTTTGCCTTAACAACTCCGAGAACCGGTGTAAGCGTTGTAAAGTGGTAATTTGCAATCTTTGGCTTTGCCGCAGAAACTACAGAGATAAGTGTACTTTTTCCGACATTCGGAAATCCTACGAGTCCAACATCCGCAATAAGCTTCAGTTCAAGTCTTAAATTATAGCTGTCACCTTTAAAGCCGGGCTTTGCAAATTTCGGGACCTGTCTTGTAGAGGTCGCAAAATGAGCGTTTCCCTTTCCGCCTTTTCCTCCGACAGCTATAACCTGTGGATTGTCATCTGATATATCAGCCAAAATTCTTCCCGTATCATCATCATATACAACCGTTCCCACAGGGACTTTTACAATAAGATCAGGAGCATTTTTACCCGAGCATCTTTTCTTGCTTCCGTTCTCACCCTTTTCAGCGGTAAACTTTCTCTTGTACTTAAAGTCTATAAGATTAGACATATTGCTGTCTGCGACAAAAACAATATCTCCTCCCTTTCCGCCGTCTCCGCCGTCAGGGCCTCCTGCCGCTATATATTTTTCCCTGTGAAAGGAAACTGCTCCGTCACCGCCGTCTCCTGCCTTAACAAATATCTTTGCTATATCTACAAACATTAAAATCCTCCGTTTTTTAAATATTATGCCTTGACAAATTTATAGTCTATGCTATAATATATTTAGAAAAGGGATACTGCGATAAGCGGTTCTCCCTTAAGTTTTGGTATTAAGAAACACCGTTACTTTGTCAGAGTGGGCGGTGTTTCTTTATTTTATGTAACTAGTTACTCTACTTATTTTTGAAAATTTCAAAACATAGAGAGATAACGCCGACAATCATAGAAACAAATAAACAAATTCCTTCAAATGAAATCATTGTTATCACCTCCCTTTTAAAGGAGATGCCGCCTACCGATACCCAGTACCCTTTATTACTAATTATACCATAGCTCCGATTTTGTGTCAAACACAGATATTAAACACTAATCGAAATAAAACAGCTCCTCGAACTTTTTATCAAGAGCAATGCACAAAATAAGCGCCAGCTTAGCGGTCGGTGTAAACTGTCCTGTTTCTATAGAGCTTATGGTGTTTCTAGATACGCCGACCATTAGCGCGAGCTGAGCCTGTGACATTCCTTTTTCTGCCCGTGTACTTTTTAAATTGTTTTTTAATATCAATTCATTATTCATAGTATCACCCTATAAGATCAAGGATAACCATTATCGCTGCATAAATAGCTAAAACAATCCAAAGAATCGCAATAAATATTTCATGCTTCTTTTTCATCTTTATAGCTTTATATATCCACAATCCCGCACCGGCTGAAAGAATAATAAGAAAGTATCCATAATTTGTTCCGCACTCTAAGATTACACGTTCTATCAACATCAGCGCAAAAGTAACGAAAAGAGCAATCAGCCCTCCAATGCGTTGAGCCTTGCTTATTACTTCAAGCTCATAAATATCTTTATTCTTATTTTCCTCTCTGCTCTTTTTTAAAATTTCTTCCTTATTCATAAAGCCGACGACCTTCCTGACAAGTTTACTTGTCATATACAGTATATCATTGCCAAGTTTACTTGTCAAGAGGTTTTTACATAATTCATAATGCTTAATGCGTAATTCGTAATTAATAAGCTGGAACAAACTTTGAGATAATGCGCCAAAATGCTTTTTGTCACTTTTGATTTAATTCCATATTTAATTGTCAATTCTCCATTGTCAATTACATCAATTACGCATTGCAAATTACTCATCGTCCGAAACCCACTCGCTTTTTAAAATTCCGTAATAGCAAGCATCACATATGCCGGTGTTGTTTTTGTCTGACTGTCTGAGCGTTCCCTCATACTTCATTCCTGATTTTTTCATAACGCCGCCTGAATGAGGATTTTGGCTGTCGTGCCGTGCTTCAACACGATTAACTCCGACCCTCTCAAAGAAAAAATTAATTACCGCTGTTAATGCTTCGGTCATTATACCCCTGTGCCACCAAGTCTTACCCATACAATATCCTATATGCACTGATTGGGCTTCGTCATTCTTTGAAACAATACTGATTGAACCTACCAAAGTTTCTCCGTTTTCATTCAAAACGATAGCCCAATTATAGCAGTCATCATTGCTGTACGAATTTACCCAATCGTTTAATATCTGTCTTGTGACGTCAATACTACCATGCGGCTGCCATGTGAGATATTTTGTAACTTCGCTGTCATTCGCCCAGTTATTGAACATAGCTTCAGCGTTGCTTAATTTAAAGCGTCTGAGCAAAAGCCTATCTGTTGTTATCTCCTGAGTTCCTATATGCTTCATATTTTCCTCCTCTCCATTGTTCTCTTGCTTATAATTATCTTGAGCGTGAATTCAAGGTACAATCTTAATTAAATCATAATGCTTAATGCGTAATTCGTAATTAATTTAGTAGCATGAAAGTAGGCAATATTAGAACTCATAAACCAACCATCAAGTAGGTCAGCGATTTTGCCTTTCAATTAATACTTTCCCAAAAATCAAAATCTCACTATTTAACAAAGTGTAAAAGTAAAGAAAAAGGGGAAAAGGGTGTTGGAAAGGAAGTGCAGAGGGAAAACCTGAAGGAAAAGGGGGAAACTCTTTACTTTTATAGAGTTTTGTTAGTGTCCCCCTTTTCCATAGGTTTGCCCTTTGCTAGATGCAAGAATTAATCGGTTTTGGCAAAAGGACAATTTACGATAAAGGGCCTGACAATAAAACCCATCAAAAGCAGAGAAACTTCCCCAGAATTTTGAAAAATTCGTTCTTATGGTTTTCCCTTTCCAAAATACAGTCAGAAATATAGTCGACTTTTTCCTTATTTCTTCCCTTCGCTTTTCTCCCTGCCCTCTGTTTTTAGAGAAAGCGGTTGAGAAAGTTCGGCTAGAGCCAAATACTACACGCATTCGGATTTGGCACAGACTTGATATACCAATGTACAAAATAGCTCCTGACGGCGATATGCAGAAATACTCGCTGTAACGCATTTGTATACTAAAATTAATTACGCATTACGAATTAATAATTGTCAATTATTTTCTTGCTTCTAAACAACCAAAAACCCCGATGCCTAAAACGACATCGGGGTCAGCAATTTTAAACTTAGTTCTCCGGATAAACAGAAACCTGTTTGCGGTCACGTCCGAGTCTCTCGAACTTAACAACACCGTCAACCATTGCGAAAAGAGTATCGTCCGATCCTCTTCCAACATTATTTCCCGGATGAATCTTTGTTCCTCTCTGACGAACGAGAATATTTCCGGAAAGAACAAACTGTCCGTCAGCTCTCTTGACGCCGAGTCGCTTTGATTCCGAGTCACGACCGTTCTTAGTCGAACCCATTCCTTTTTTATGAGCGAAGAACTGCATACTAATTCTAATCATAGTTACTTACCAATCCTTTCTGACTTGAGCTCCAAGTCAAATTCAGCACGACCTATCGTTCGTAAATCGTGATTTTAATGCTTCCCGGAAACTGACTTTGAACCTCATAAAGATGAGTTACTAAAGAAAGCAAAAGCTTATCTCCGTCATCATCTATTCCGTTAAGCTTTAACATAATTTCATTTTCAAGCACCCTGACCTTTGCATCTATTTTGAAAAAGTCAGTAATGGTATTTACGGTTAGCATAACTGCGCTTGAAATACTGGCACAAGCTATATCGCTTCCCATATCGGAAAAATCTGCGTGTCCCGAAAGGGAAAAGCCTAAGAGCTTATTGTCGGCATTTTTAAAAAAGTCCGCTTTAACCATTATGCCTTGATAGATTCAATTCTAACCTGCGTATAAGGCTGTCTGTGACCCATTGCTCTCTTCTCGCCCTTCTTTGGCTTGTAAGTGAAAACATGAATCTTCTTGCCCTTTCCGTTTTTCAAAACCTTTGCTGTAACAGCTGCGCCTTCTACATAAGGAGTTCCGACTGTAATGCTGTCTGCACCTACTGCAACTACCTTATCAAAGGTTACTGTTTCATCGGCTTCTACAGCAAGCTTTTCAACGAAGATTACATCACCCTCGTTTACCTGATACTGCTTTCCGCCTGTTTCGATAACTGCGTACATCTAAAATGCACCTCTCTTTTCAATAAGTCTCGCTATTCGATCGGTGTGTATAATCCCGCGAAACAGCGAGATTTTATACAACTTTTAATATATACCGTCAATATGCGGCTTTACTATCATATCATACCTAAAACACAAAGTCAACAACATTTAACAGAAAGTTTACATTTTTCGATCTCCGAGTTTTTAATTAATCCTCTACCAAAGATACGATCGGCAATTTTTTCGACATAATTTGACAAAAAAACACCCTTATGCTATTATAGTCACAAGGGTATCCTGCTATACGGTAGGCGGTTTCTCCTCGCAAGAGGAGGTGATAACTATGGTTGCATACTCAGATATGTATTTATTTGCCAGTATAATTATCAGCGTTATCTCTCTTTGTTATCTAATATTCAGTAACAAAAGATAATTTTTTATTTTAAATAAATAAAAATAACCGCCTGAACTTTTCCCAGAGTTAGCGGTTATTTTTACCACTATTACGGGAGAAACCGCTTATCGCAGGATTCCCTTTTTTATTATTATAACATTTTTTTGAGATTTGTCAAGAACGAAATAGTTGATAATTGACAATGGAAAATTGACAATTAAATTTGAAATCTAACCAAAACCCAAAATGACAAAAAGTAATTTGGTACATAACCTTCGCAAGCCACTGCTTCCGCCACCGGCGGCGGTCGCCTGCTCAGCAGATTTTGCACAAGCTTTATATCGTATGTGCAGGTAACCTCCTGACGGTAATGTGCAGAAATACTGTTTATTATCTCTAAGTTTGTTTTAAATTATCAATTACGCATTACACATTATGCATTACAAATTAAACATTGTCCATTATCCATTGTCAATTATCAATTAAATTATTCCTCCTGTAACTCAGAAAAAGCCTGTTTGACGTTTGTAACGCCTACTATTTTCATTGTGAATTTCGATTTGTCTACGCCTTTCAAAGCACTTTTTGGAACAATGCACTTTTCAAAGCCTAAACGCTCAGCTTCCTCAAGTCTTTGTGATATATAGGAAATGTTTCTCACTTCTCCTCCAAGCCCTATTTCTCCGAATGCCAGAAGCTTGTCCGGAACCACTTTGTCCGTAACTGACGAATAAAGCGCAAGTGCAATAGAAAGATCTGCCGCCGGTTCGTCAAGCCTTAGACCTCCGACAACGCTTACATAAACATCTAAGTTTGAAAAGTGAAGCCCTACTCTTTTTTCTAAAACGGCTATTATAATTGAAAGCCGGTTATAATCAAATCCTGTCGCAGTTCTTCTCGGCGCTGTAAATCCACTCTTTGTGACAAGTGCCTGAACCTCCGCCATTATCGGCCTGCTTCCCTCCATGCAACAAGCGACACAGCAGCCTGAAACATCAATAGGCCGTCCCGAAAGCAACATGACAGATGGATTCTCGACTTCAAGCAAGCCTTTATCCGTCATCTCAAATACACCTATTTCCGTCGCTCTTCCGAAACGGTTTTTGTGAGCGTGCAAAAGTCTGTAGGACATATTTCTCTGCCCTTCAAAGTAAAGCACGGCATCAACAATATGCTCCATTACCTTAGGACCTGCAATAGCTCCGTCCTTGTTGACATGGCCTACTATTACAAACGGTATCTCTTCACTTTTAGCTATTTTCATAAACAGATTTGCACATTCCCTTACCTGTGCAACGCTTCCCTGAGCTGATGAAAGCGCAGATATGCTCATTGTCTGAATAGAGTCGATTATTACGATATCAGGCTTTTCTTTCACAACCGCATCTGCTACAGCTTCTGCGTCCGTAGAGGTTAAAAGATAAAGGTTTTCGGTAAACACACGAAGCCGATCGGCACGAAGCTTAATCTGCCTTTGAGATTCCTCACCCGAAACATAAAGTATGGTTTTATCCTCTCCTAAATTCTCACAGATTTGCAGCAGCAAGGTTGATTTTCCGATTCCCGGCTCTCCGCCCAAAAGAACAAGTGAACCTTTTACAAGTCCTCCTCCTAAAACTCTGTCAAGCTCATTAAGCCCTGTCTTATATCTTACCTCATCTGTTTTTGTATCGACCGATGAAAGAGAGCTTATCGCTCCGGTTATGTCCGAAACCAAAGCTTTGCTCCTTGAAGATGAGCGTTCGCTTGATGATGACACTCCCTCTTCAAGCGTATTCCACTCTCCGCATCCGGGGCATCTTCCGTTCCACTTTGTGCTTTCATATCCGCATTGTGAGCATATGTAAACTCTTGAAACCTTTGCCATTTCTTACTCCTTAACAATTTTCTTTTCC
Source organism: uncultured Oscillospiraceae bacterium (assembly GCA_902489475.1). Classification (GTDB taxonomy): domain Bacteria; phylum Bacillota; class Clostridia; order Oscillospirales; family Ruminococcaceae; genus UMGS1601. The sequence goes on from CABUAH010000028.1 coordinate 18,276, forward strand.
ATTAAATAAAACTTTCCTTTTCTATACTCCGCAATACCTGCTATAGTATAGTTAAGCTTTTTATACAGCTTCACAGCATATGGATTGCTTAAAAAAACGTCAAGTCTTAAAGATTTTATTCCCACGTCCTTTGCAGCTTTTTCAATATACTGCATCGTAAGCCTACCGATTCCCAAATGCCAAAGCTTCGGATCAACACAAAGCCTGTGTATTACCGCACACGACTCCTCAGGATATTTCCACAAGCCATTTTTGTATTCCTCATCCCATTTTCGATTAAGCGTATATACCGACATAATCTGTCCGTCCTGTTCGCCGATAAACAAACAGCCTTCTGATATATCATCCGTCACATCGCTCATATCAGGGTAAAGTTCGTCCCATTGATCTATTCCACATTCAGTTGTTTTCTTAGCCGCCCGTTTATAAATGTCAAGCACGGTTTTTGCGTCAGATTGTTTTGCACTTCTGAAATTTATGTACATTAAATATAATTTTCTCCTATGAATTTATTAAGTCCAAGAAACACAGATAACGCCATTTGTTTTTGGTAACCTGCATCACATAGTTTTCCGGCTTCCTCAGCATTTGACAAAAATCCGCATTCCACCATTACTGACGGATTTTCTGTTGACAAAACATACATATCGTCTGCGTGTTTAACTTCTCTAGTGTTGTTAGATTGGAATTCGATATTTGAAACTATGCTTTGCTGAATATCCAAAGCCAAGGCTTCGTTCAGTTCATTTTTATTGCTGAAAAACATCTGCGATCCCCAATACTGTTCATCGGTAAATTGATTTTGATGAATTGACAGACACACAGCATTATCGCTTGAATTAAAAAACTCAAGCCGTTTTTTCATATCAGACTGCTTCATATCATATATTCCTTCAATACCGCTGTCGTTAAGAGCGCTGTCGTCTAAGCGGGTAGAACTTGTATGATATCCGAAAATCGAACAAAGGTAATAAACGCTTTTTGTAACAGCTAAATTTATATCCTTCTCAACCTCTCCGTTCACGCCAACGCATCCTCCGTCAAAGCCTCCGTGACCTGCATCAAGAAGTATTTCAGGAAAACCGCTTTGAACCTCCGACACCGCTACAGACGCCTTTTCGGTCACAACGGCATTTATATCCTTTGTAACATAATAACACATGATAAAAACGCTCATTACAACAAGCGTAAGTCCCGCTTCAGCGATTTTTTTGATACTAGACCTCATAAAAGCTTTCCCCTTTTTTATTTTTTGCGGCGATTATATATCGCTCTTACAAAAAGCTTATGAGGATAAATAAAGTTTAATAACCCTTCAGCCAGTCCTTTTTGTCTTTGCTTTTCAGTATGCTTAAAAACTCAGCTTAAAGTCAGTATAGCACAAAAGGTTACCGATTTATTAGACGTAGAATGACTCCTAAATTCAAAAGCTTACTTTTTGCGTTTATATACAAACAATGTTTTTAAATCCTGATTGTTATAACCGATTTTAAAGAAATAGTAGCATACCAAAATCATTGAAAACGGCAAAATAAGAGCAACGATGATTGAAAGCCATGAAGTATTTCCTGCAACGGCAGATGCAACCGAAGCTGTGCTGTCGGGTGCATTAAAATTCAAACTAAAAAGATTAAAGATCGGAGTAAAGAATGTGTTAGTAAGGTAATAAACAGCTATCGTATTTCCAAGCACTCCGATTTTTCCCAAAAACAAAAAAATAATTGAGATATAGCTCGGGATAACGCTCACAAGCCCGATCGTAAATCCGAAGTTTTCGCATTCTTCAAGTCCATGGAATTTAACTTGATTTTTCATAAATCCGCCCTGCTTCATGCAGTAATCAGCCAAAATCATTCCGACAATCAAAAGCTCGCAAACTCCGAAAACAATATTATTTATAAGCCAGTATGAACGGTAAAAAACCATCCAGAACAATAAAAGCACAAGACACATAAAGTCCGCTGTTAAGACCTTAAGCAAGACCTTTGCGGCACATTTTTTCTTCAAACTCATTTTTCTTCCTCCGAATAAATTTTATTTCAAAAAACATTATACACGTTTTTTCAAAATAATACAATAATTTTAGAAAATCTTTTATTTGATATAACTCTTAGGCCGTGGAAAAATAATATTGAAAACATTTAAAAAAGGAGGGCTTTTAATGAAAGAGAACGAAAACAAACGGCGTTTTCCAAGGCATACAAGAGAGGTGAGATTTGACGGAGATGTAAAAATATACGATCCGAAAAATGTAATTCCTGTGTTTGAAACGTATGTAGTAACCGACAACCACACCGATAAAAACGGCAGAGTTTACAACAACGATGATGAAAATATAAAGCTTTCAAAGCACTGGGTTGACGAAAATCACAAATAGAGGTAAAATAATCGTATACTTAAAATAGGAGTACACGATTATGAAAACAGCCGTAATTACCGGTGCGTCACGAGGAATAGGAAAAGCAATAGCCAAAGCTTTCAGCAATGCCGGATATCGGGTTATTATAAACTATAAAAATTCTGATAACGAAGCAAAAAAGCTCTGTCAGTCGCTTCCCCACTCACATATATTTAAGGCTGACATTTCCGACAGCACACAGGTTAAAGCTATGTTTGATTATGTCAAGGAGCGTTTTGGCGGAGCAGATGTGCTTGTAAACAATGCCGGGATCTCGCATATCGGAGTTTTCCAGCTTATGGAGGACAGCGAGATAGAAAAACTGCTTGCTACAAATCTTACAGGAGCAATTTTGTGCAGCAAATACGCAGTAAGAGATATGATCCCCCAAAAAAACGGAACTATTATAAATATATCATCAATGTGGGGAGAAACCGGCGCTTCCTGCGAGGTTGTATATTCCGCCTCGAAAGCAGGAATGATCGGTCTTACAAAAGCTTTGGCAAAAGAAGTCGGTCAAAGCGGAATAAGAGTCAACTGCATCTCTCCCGGAGTAATTGATACAGACATGAACAAAGAGCTTGACGACAAAGCGATCGCTGAGCTTATAAACGATATTCCGCTGAGACGTTTGGGATCTCCAGAAGAAATTGCAAAAATTACACTCTTCTTGGCATCGGACGACTCATCGTATTTAAACGGGATTACAATCGGAGCAAACGGCGGAATGGTAATGTAGTATAACAAACAGCAGCAGGTAAATAAGCTTACCTGCTGCTGTTTGTTTAATGTATATGTGCAACAATATTATTTTCGATATAGTCTGTAAAGCAATCAAATATTTCCTTTTGATATGTACGGCTTATAGGAATTTCCTGGCCGTTATCCATAATAAATTTAGACTTTGTATATTTTGACACATGATGAAAATTAACGGCGTAGCTTTTGTGACATTGCCTTAATCTTATGCTGTTTGCCTTATCAAGTATCTCATCGAATGTTTCGTAAGTTCTGAAATCTTCTTTTATTGTCTTTATAACAGTTACTCTGCAGTCACGCTCCAAACACACAATATCTTTGACAGGTATAAGACACACTCCTCCGGCTCTCACACTTATTATCTCATTTTTATCTCTTTTGATTGCTTTAAGTGCTTTATCCAATGACCTATATACATTTGAGGACATATTACTGTTTTTAAGCACAAAATAAGAATGCTCCGTTTCGTATACCTCAGGTGCATAATCAGAATAGGCGGTAACATAAATAATTTTGCAGTAAGGACAAAGTCGGTTTATTTCTTTAACCGCATCAACTCCGTTAAAGCTTGATCCGAATTCTATATCCATAAAAACAACATCAAAATTTCCCCTTGACGTAGTGCAAAGATGCACAAGCTCTCCTGCGTTTTTAAAACAATCTATGTTTACCATCATGTTTTCTTTTTCCGCCCAGCTGATGCAAAATCTTCTAATTTCTTCTCTGCAAACTTTTAAGTCGTCGCAAATTCCAATCCTTATCACTATGTACACCCCTGCTAAATTTATAATGCATCTTACTATAATTATTATCCGAGCATTTAA
>CABUAH010000029.1 GCA_902489475.1 uncultured Oscillospiraceae bacterium
ATCTTTGCTTTTATTCCTAAGCTTTTTTATTTCTTACTTCTTCTCTCAAAGGTTTCTCTAAGGTCTTTTAAGGTTTCTGAAAGAGGACGCTCTGTTCTAAGAGGAAAGAAAAAGCGATGCCTTTGCGCTCTTTTTTCCTGAAATGCGTGTACTTGCGATTTCAAACGCTCATATTTTACGATAACATCGTTTTCCTCCGCAAACTGTTTCAGCTTCACCAAAATGCGTGATGAATAAATAACGTCAATTATAAACACGCCGAAAAACAATCCGATAAAAAATGAAAACGCCAAATTTTCCGAAAGCCAAACCAGCGCATTGATAATATGAGGATGAATCAGAAAATAATAAACAGCACCGAGCAAAGCCCATGCCAAAGAAAACTTAGGACAGATGATACCCTGAATATTTCCCCACTCATTTCTGTAATCCCAAAGCCGCACCTTGGCAACCTTTAAACTTATTATTCCTGCTATGTACTCAATCGCTGTCATACAAACTGCCATGATGAAAAAGAGCGCTGCTTTTTCCAAAATCGGATTTTTGATAAGCTCCAAATCTTCAAGACTTGCTATAAGAAACAGCAAACACAAGCCGCAGCCGTAAAGCGGAAGATACGGACCTATACAAAACCCAGGATTTATCCACTTGCGCTGCGGATTGGAAGAGGATATAAAACGCCTGAAAAGCAGTTCGATCACCCACCCAAGAGTAGATCCGATAAAAAATAAAAATGCCAATGTCAAAAAAAGATTCATGAGTCTTTCCTCTTTCTTAAAATCGCCTATAATACAAAAGACTCCTAAGTGCTGTTTAACTTAAGAGTCTATGCAAAATTCAACGTCTACTGCTCCATGCCGATCTTTACAGCATTCATATTTACGTCAACAAGATTTTTCTTTCTTGGAGGAATCGCTTTTTCAAAAGCAGCTTTAAGCGTATCAACAGATACGATATTTGTTTCTTTTATAAATTTTCCTAACAGAATAATATTTGCCATTCCCGTCATACCGTTTTCATCTGCAAGCGATGATGCAGGAACATAAAAAACAGAAATATCATCTCTGTCGCTCTTTTTGTCTATCATAGAGCTGTCAGCGATTACAATACCGCCCGGCTTTACATGATCAATAAACTTATCAAAGCTCGGTTCGTTCATAACGATAAGCATATCGGGATCAATTACCAAAGGAGAACCTATAGGATCATCGGATATGCACACCGAACAGTTTGCAGTTCCTCCCCTCATCTCAGGGCCATATGACGGAAGCCATGAGATCTCCTTGTTGTCCATAAGTCCTGCATATGCCAAAATTTTTCCGGCAAATAAAATTCCCTGACCGCCGAAGCCTGCCAAAACAATTTCATTAAGCATTCTTTTCGCCCTCCTCTCTGACATTTACATCTTTATATACTCCGAGAGGATAATACGGAATCATTTCATTCCTCAAACGGTCAAGAGCCTCAACAGGCGAAAGTCCCCAGTTCGTAGGACAGGTCGACAATACCTCGACAATAGAAAATCCACGCTTTTCCTTCTGATTCTCAAACGCCTTTCTTATTGCCTTTTTAGCCTCGTTGATGTGAGGAACACTGTCAACTGCAACTCTTTGTGCAAGTGCTGTTCCCGAAAGTGTTGAAAGCATTTCGCAAACCTTCACAGGATATCCCTGAACCAAAGGATCTCTTCCGTAAGGAGTTGTTTGCGTTATTTGTCCCGGAATGGTAGTAGGCGCCATCTGTCCTCCTGTCATTCCGTAAGTTGTGTTGTTTATGAAAATAACGACAATGTTTTCTCCTCTTGTTGCCGCATGAACTGTTTCACAGGTTCCTATTGCTGCGAGATCTCCGTCACCCTGATATGTAAAAACAAATGAGTCAGGCTTTGCACGTTTAACTCCGGTTGCAACGGCAGGTGCTCTTCCGTGCGGTGCTTCGATCATATCGCAGTTAAAATAGTCATACGCCATTACAGAGCATCCTACAGGACAGATACCTATTGTATCGCCCTCAATTCCCATTTCATCAATTACCTCGCTTAAAATCCTATGTACGATACCGTGTGTACATCCCGGGCAATAATGCGTAGGCACATCACAATATGCGTGAGGTCTTTTATATACTACTGCCATTACTTTGCACCCCCGATTTTCATAATTTCATCTAAAACTTCAGCAGGCTTTGGAATTACTCCGCCCGTTCTTCCGAAAAACGATACTGGTATCTTGCACTCAGTTGCAAGCTTAATGTCGTCAACCATCTGACCCATGCTCATCTCAACGCTTAAAATGTTCTTTGCGTTTTTAGTTGCAGCCAAAAGCTCCTTTTCAGGGAATGGCCAAAGTGTTTTCGGTCTGAACAGTCCTGCTTTTACTCCCTTTTCACGAGCAAGATTAACTGCGCTCTTAGCAACTCTTGCTGTTGCTCCGAATGCACAAATTACAATATCTGCATCCTCGCACAAATAAACCTCAGCGTCAGTTTCCTCTGCCTTTATTTTATCATATTTTGCAAAACGGTCTATAACGGAGTTCTCCAATACTTCAGGTGTTAAAAACAGCGAATTGATAATGTTATGCTTACGCTTGTTCTTATGTCCGTCGGTTGCCCAGCTCTTGTCTATATCAAGCTTTTTGATCTCAGGGAATGTTACAGGCTCCATCATCTGACCTAAAAGTCCGTCAGCTAGAATCATTGCCGGCATTCTGTAAATATCTGCCTTGTCAAAAGCATTTATAACCATATCTACCATTTCCTGAACAGACGCAGGAGCATAAACCAATACATGAAAATCTCCATGTCCCAAGCCCTTTGTAGCCTGCCAGTAATCCGCCTGTGACGGCTGAATTCCGCCAAGTCCCGGACCTCCTCTTTGAACGTTTATAATTACGCACGGAAGATCCGATGCAGCTATGTAAGAAATTCCCTCGCTCTTAAGAGAAATTCCGGGCGAAGATGATGAAGTCATACATCTTGTTCCCGTACTCGCTGCACCTAAAACCATGTTTATCGCAGCCAGCTCGCTTTCAGCTTGCAAAAACAAGCCTCCGTTTGCCGCCATTTTCTTAGCCAAATAAGCTGAAATCTCCGTCTGAGGAGTTATTGGATATCCGAAAAAGCATTTACAGCCTGCTCTCATTGCAGCCTCTGCCAAAGCTTCGTTTCCCTTCATTAAACTTCTTTCTGACATTATGCTCTCTCCCCCCTATCTTTCTACAGTAATTGCACAGTCAGGACACATCGTATAACACATTCCGCAGCCGATACATTTGTCAGTATCTATGCAAACGGCAGTGTAATATCCCTTTGAATTGCGCTTTTCTTTTTGAATTTCAACAATTTTTTTCGGACAAGCGGTAGTACACAGAGCACATCCCTTGCACCTTTCAAAATCGACAGTAATTTTTGCCATTTTGATAGTCCTCCCTTTATATGAAATTTATTTTTCAAAACATTTATACTTTGAAAATACACCGCATATGATAAAATGCACCGTCAAAGCCGGCTTTTCGGTTGCTTTTCGGCATACAGCACGTTTAAACTAATCCTCCCACAGAGCCTTAACATATCTCTTGACATAAAAAGGATTGAAAACAGATATATCAAAACCTTCGTTTATACAGGTATATTTAATTTGAAGCCCTGTCATTTCGCTGACACTTTTTGCAAAATCACAAGAATTTAAAACAGTTTCCTCTGTTGTTTCAGCTCCCAAATTTGAGTTGTTTACAATACCTGTGCAGCGAAGTCTTGATGCATTTTCAATTTCTCTCATAAGCGAAACAGCTTCGTTGGGTGAATCGTCCAAATATCTGTACTTATTAATCACATAGAGCATTTCAATATCATCACTGCAAAGCTTTTTAAAAGCCTCGTAATATCGACCTAACGCAATTGCTCCGTCATCATCACCGCCAACGTCAATAATCAAGTATCCGTTTTCACCGGCAAGCCGTTCAACATCAAAAGTGATCGCAGGAATATCCAAATTTGAATTTGCATAAACCGATGCTGAAAGCTCAATATTATTATCATTGAAAAGCTCTTTAAAATCAGCTGTTCTGAAATACGGATTTACTATGTCCAGATCCACAATTCTCACCGTTTCACCTTTTCCTGCAAGATGCATTGCAAGGTTTACGGCAAAGTTAGTTTTTCCGCTTCCGTAATGACCTGTTATGATATTTATTTTTTTAATTTTTTCAAAATTCATTTTTTCACCGACATAAAACACCAAATTCAAAGCTTAAAATTTATTTAAATCGGAGCAACGCTCTGCTTTGCTTGCAAGGAGCAGGGCTTGCAACCGATTGCAATCAGTGCTTGGAGCGTTAGCTCCTCAGGGTTTCAGTGGGAGATTATTATTCCCACTGAAATTCTGAAATGTCTTCCGCCGCCTTAGAGGCGGGAGACATCTACACTTAGATTATAACACTTTTTTTATTAAAATACAAGATATATTTTCAGTAACAGACATTTCCATCAAAAAGGACAGTTTTATACTGTCCTCAGATTGTCTAAAAGACCAAAGCAAAAGTTTTGGTCAAGCTTTTTCAAAAGCTTGCAGTTTCCAAAGGCAGAGCCTTGGTCGCCGTCCGCAGACGGCGAAATTCTTTTTTTTGCAAGCGTTTTTCAAGGGGTGAATTTTAAAACAGTCCGGTGGACTGTTTTAAAAGAGGGGATGCTTTGCAAGTGAAAGCGTCCCCTCTTTTGATTTATAACATAGTTTTCCTACACGCTCAAAGGACAGTTTTTATACTGCCCTTTGATTTTATGCTTTTGATTTTTTCTTTCCTTTGATGATGAGAGGTTCCGCTCCCTTTGTAACACAATCAGGCGTTACGGTTATTTCAGACACGGTTTTATCAGACGGAGCGTCAAACATCGGTTTCATCAAAATTCCCTCAACAACAGCTCTAAGTCCTCTTGCACCTGTCTTTTGCTCAATAGCTTTTCTTGCAATTTCCTTTAATGTCTGCTCTTCAAATTCCAGTTTTATTCCGTCATACTCGAAAAGCTTTTTATACTGCTTTACAAGCGAGTTTTTAGGCTCTGTCAAAATTTTCACCAAAGCGTCCTCATCAAGCTCTTCCAGAGATGTTATAACCGGAAGCCGTCCAACCAACTCCGGCACAAGTCCGAACTTTACAAGGTCGTGCGGCTCAATAAGTTCAAAATGCTTCTTATCGTCCTTTGTCTTTAAGCTTGCACCAAAGCCAAGCGAAGAATTGTCAGTTCTTTTCTTAATAACCTTTTCAAGCCCGTCAAATGCTCCTCCGCAAATGAAGAGGATATTTTTTGTGTCTATTTGAATAAACTCCTGATGCGGATGCTTTCTTCCACCCTGAGGAGGTACATTTGAAACACAGCCCTCGATTATTTTTAAAAGCGCCTGCTGAACACCCTCTCCGCTTACATCACGGGTAATAGACGTATTCTCACTTTTTCTCGCAATCTTATCTATCTCATCAATATATATGATTCCCTTTTGTGCCGCTTCAACATCATAATCAGCAGCCTGAATAAGCCTTGTCAAGACATTTTCTACATCGTCACCGACATATCCCGCTTCGGTAAGAGTTGTTGCATCAGCAATAGCAAACGGAACATTTAAAATCCTCGCTAAGGTTTGTGCAAGAAGAGTTTTTCCTGTTCCTGTCGGTCCTAAAAGCAAAATATTGCTCTTTTGGATCTCAACGTCGCTTCCGTCGTCAAGACTCATCACTCTCTTATAATGATTATACACCGACACCGCAAGCGAAATCTTGGCTTTATCCTGTCCTATAACATATTCATCGAGTATCTTCTTTATGTCATGCGGCTTTGTAAGGTTCACAGAACTGTCCTGCTTTTTGGACTGCTTTTTAACAGCCGGAGACACATCTCCGTTTTGTTCCATGATACCGAAACAAAGCATAACACACTGATCACATATATTTGTATTTCCTGAAGAAAAAAGATTTCTGACCCTGTCCTCAGATTTTCCGCAAAAGTCACAGTGCCTTGTGCTATCTTTTCCCGGCATTAATATCGTCCTTCCCTTTTCTATCTCTTGTCAATTACTTTATCTACTAATCCGTATTCAGCAGCTTGCTGTGCAGACATATAATTATCTCTCTCACAATCCTTATGAAGCGTTTCAATGTCCTTGCCGCAGTTTTCAGCCAATATCTTCTCAAGTCTTTCTCTTGTTTTAAGCATATTTTCAGCATGAATCTGAATGTCCGTCTGTTGTCCGCTCAAGCCTCCTGAGATAAGCGGCTGGTGAATTAAAATCTCACTGTTAGGAAGCGAAAAACGCTTTCCCTTAGCTCCGCTTGAAAGCAAAAACGAGCCCATTGATGCTGCAAGTCCTACGCAGATCGTAGAAACATCGCATTTTATATACTGCATTGTATCATATATAGCAAGACCCGCCGTTACACTTCCTCCCGGAGAGTTGATATAAAGGTCGATATCCTTTTCAGGATCCTGACCTTCAAGATACAAAAGCTGTGCAATCACAACACTTGCCAAAGCGTCATCAATCTGCCCGGTAAGCATTATAATTCTATCATTTAAAAGGCGGGAAAAAATATCATAGCTTCTCTCACCGTGATTTGTCTGTTCAATAACATAAGGTACTAATGCCATTTGTATTGCCTCCATATAATATTTATTTAAATAAGGGGAATTGCCCCGTAATTCAACAAGCGGCACGGGACGTTAGCCCCATGGGATTTCAGTGGGATTTTAATCCCCTACTGAAAGACGCAGATGTGGTCATCCTACTTAAAGGCAGAGAACATCTTGACGTGGTTATAACTATCGCCCACAAATAAATGCGGGCGACTTTAAACTACTTAATTACAGCTTCCTTCTTTACAAGCTCAGCTGCTTTACCGACAGCTAAATCTTTTTTAAGAGCATCAGCAGTTACATAACTCTTAACCTGCTCAACTTCCATCTTGTAAGCGTCAGCCATCTTCTTAAACTCTTCCTCAGCTTCATCGTCTGAAACCTCGATATTTTCAATTGCTGCAATCTTTTCAAGTGCCAAGCGAAGCTTAACCTGCTTCTCAGCCTGCTCACGGTACATTGTCTTTAAAGAATCGAGTGTCTGACCTGTGTACTGAAGATACATATCAACGGAAATTCCCTGCGGAGCAAGGCGCTGACCCAACTCCTCGATCATCTCGTCAGTTCTTCTTTCAAACATAACTTCAGGAATTTCTCCCTCAACCTTTGCGATTACTGCATCGAGGATCTTTCCTTCCTGCTCCTGCTCACATGACTTTTGAGCAGCTTCTTCAAGCTTTGCCTTTATATCAGCCTTAAGCTCGTCAACAGTATCAAATTCCGACTGGTCCTTTACAAACTCATCGTCAAGCTCAGGAAGCTCCTTTGTCTTGATCTCATGAAGCTTAATTTTAAATACAACAGGTGCGCCTGCCAAATCAGCTGCGCCGTAATCTTCAGGGAAAGTAACATTGATGTCAAATTCATCACCGATATTATGCCCAACGATCTGATCCTCAAAGCCCGGAATAAACTGTCCGCTTCCAAGAGAAAGCGTAAACTTTTCAGCCTTTCCGCCCTCAAAAGCAACGTTGTCCTTAAATCCCTCAAAGTCAATAACAACATCATCGCCGTTTTGAGCTGCTCTATCCTCAACAGATATAATTCTCATTCCCTTTTCACGGATATGTTCGATTTCATGGTCAATATCTTCGTCAGATACAGTCTTGACAGATTTTTCGATTTCTATTCCTTTATAATCTTTAATTTCAATTTCCGGCTTTGTGATGCAGGTAGCCTTAACAATCGCACCCTTTTCTTTAGAAACCTCAGTTACCTCAAGATCAGGACGAGTAACAAGCTCGAGTCCTTCTTCTGCAACTGCCGTATCAACTTCAGCAGGTAAAATTGCGTTTAAAGCGTCCTCATAAAAAACACCCTCGCCGTATTCCTTTTCAACAATTTTTCTAGGTGCGTGACCTTTTCTGAAGCCCGGTACATTAATATTCTTCTTTGCCTTTAAATATGCAGCCTGAACAGCGGCCTCAAAAGCATCGGCAGAAATCTCAATTTCAAGCTCATACTTATTTGTTTCGATTTTTTTAGTTGATTTCAAACTCATTTCAACATCCTCCAACATATGTAAAAAATTGTTTTTTTCAGTATCTTAAAGATTATAACACATTGCATTTTATTTTTCAAGCGTTTTAAGAAAATAAATACCAATTCCGATAAAAAGCTGACGTTGCAATTATTTCACTGCTTCGGACAATGGCAATGAATAATGGGAAATAGACGATTAATTCGGAGGTCGGAATTAGTAATTCGGAATTAAAAAGTTGAAACAAACTTTGAGATAATAAAATGCATTTTGGCACATTACCGTCATGAGGTCGCTTTCACATCAAAATTAAACTTTTAGCCAAATACGAATGCGTGCAGGATTTTGCGTAAAATTTTTCATTTATGTTCTAAATGCTCCTGACGGGCGGAGGTCATAGGAAAATGTTCCATCTGTTCTCGGTAATGCTATAAACAGAAGTTAAAAGGACAGCTTGTGATTTTTAAAGTTCTCACATAAAGCGGCAACCATATCAATGAACAATGCATAATTGACAGTATGTGTCGGTAAGCGAGGTGTTGTTTGATAATATTAAATATTATTTCAGCAACAGTGGGAGAAGTCAAGACGCAATGTTATCAACAAAGGTTTTATTTCTTTATTATTTCTTTAACTGCCGATACAAATCTAAGCACATCTTCGGGTGCGTTATGGCTGTAAAGCAATCCGTAAGGGATACTGTAATCCCAGTTCACAGGTATTGTCACAACTCCCGGATGAACGTCCTGCCAGCATTCGATCGTAAGCAGAACATTATTTGTTTCTGCACAGCGGTTAAACACAGATAAATCATAAAACTGCGATGTATCTTGTATATGTATCTTCGGATGGTTCTTTTCCAAATCATTGCGAAGGAAGTCGTTTACGCCGGAATCTCCTTTAGGCACCATCATAAGCGTTTCACCGTACAAATCCTCTATATCAATGCATTTTTTACCTGCAAGACGATGCTCCCTTGAAACTGCAATCATCTTTTTATATCTTCCGAGCATCAGAAAATCGCAAAGTGAAAGCCATATTCTGGAATCATTGACTCCTATCAAAAAATCAAACTTTTCTCCAAGCAGCTTTATTTCAGATACAATCCCCTCATGGTTATCTTCAAATGGCACTAAGTGAAGCTTATAGTCTGAAAAATCCTTATTCACCTTGTACCACAAATCCAAAAACGGCTTTGCAGGATTCAAAAGTGAAGTTCCGATACAAAAGGTTGTTTCAAAATCTTTTTCTGCCGACTTAGCGTTTGCGACCGACTTTTTTGAATAATCGATCATAAACTTTGCTTCCTTGTAAATTATCTCTCCCGAAGACGTTAAATGAATTCCCGAAGATGTTCTCTCAATAAGCTTTAAGTCTAAATGGCTTTCCAAAGAGTTCATCTGTTTCATAACAGCCGTGGGAGAAATATAAAGCTGTTGTGCTGCTTTTGTAAAGCTTCCGCAGTCCGCAACTTCTATAAATGTTTTTAATGCAGGATTATACATACGCTCCTCCAATGTTTTGCATAAACTTTTAGTTTATATAATAATAACATCTCGGCTATTCCATGTCAAGCAAAAACAGTCTATAATTAAATTAGGAACCAAAGAACGGAGGGCATAAAATGTCAAAACAATTAATCGCTTTTTATTCGAGAACAGATGAAAACTATGTAAGCGGTGAAATAAAACAGCTTACAGTCGGAAATACTCAAAAGGCTGCGGATATTATTCAAAAGCTCACAGGAGCAGACTTATTTAAGATTGAACAGATCAAGCCGTATAACAAAAGCTACAATGAATGTATTGCCGAGGCACAGGAGGATCAAAGGCGTGATGCTCGCCCAAAGCTTAAAACATATCCTGAACGCCTTGAAGAATACGATATTATTTATCTGGGTTTTCCAAATTATTGGAGTACGATGCCAATGGCGGTATTTACTTTTTTGGAACACTTTGATTTTAAGGGCAAGGAAATAAGACCTTTTTGTACACACGAAGGCAGCGGTTTAGGAAAAAGTTTAAGCGACATTAAAAAGCTATGTCCTACTGCTGATGTTGCACAAGGAATTGCCATTCAGGGCGGACGGGTTGAAAGCTCTGAAAAAGAAATCGAAAAATGGATTAGAAAGCTGGGGTGAATTAGATTGAAAAAAATGCTTATCGTCTATTATTCATGGTCAAACGGAAATACCGAAAGAGTCGCACTTGAACTTAAAAAAGCTACCGGAGCAGATATTGTTCGCATTGACACCGCCGTACCATATCAAGGAAGCTATGATGATGTTGTAGAGCAAGGTCAAAGAGAAGTAAACAACGGTTTTGAACCGGAAATCAAGCCGCTCCCGATCGATGTAAACGACTATGATGTGATCGCCGTCGGCACTCCGACATGGTGGTATACAATGGCTCCGGCAGTTTTAACATTTTTGCATCAGCATGACCTAAGCGGAAAAACTGTAGTTCCGTTTATGACAAACGGCGGCTGGCCGGGTCACGTCATTAAAGATATGGCCAAAGCCTGCAAAGTCGCTCAAATTAAAGAATCGTTAGAAGTACGTTTTGATTCAAACGGCGGAGATTGTCTTGAAACTCCGGAGTCGGAAATAACGGCATGGGCTGAACGTGTCAAGGATATTATTTAAGAAAGGAATGAATTGTATGAAAACAACTAATAAAACCGAATTTGACAAAATGAATGTGTTTGGACTGGGAAGTGAAAATACAGCATATGCAAAATATTTTAGCGGAGAATCTTTTTTAAATCCGCTCACAGACGGCGAAAAGACAGTGTTTCTTGCAAATGTCACCTTTGAGCCGAGCTGCCGTAACAATTGGCACATTCATCACGCAAAGTGCGGCGGAGGTCAGCTTCTTATCTGTACCGCAGGAGAGGGATGGTACAGGGAAGAAGGCAAAGAGGCTGTAAGCCTTGTTCCGGGAACAGTTATTACTATTCCCCCTGAAGTAAAGCATTGGCACGGTGCAAAAAAGGACAGCTGGTTTTCGCACATCGCTATAGAAGTTCCCGGTGAAAAATGCAAAAACGAATGGTGTGAGCCTGTGACCGATGAAGAATACAATAGCTTGTAATGCAATAAAAAACTATAATCCAAGGAGATGAATGCAATGATTTTAAATGAATACTATACACTCGCAAACGACATCAAAATTCCAAAGCTCGGACTTGGCACATGGTTTATTGACGATGACAAAGCAGCTGAAGCTGTAAGAGAAGCAGTTAAACTAGGCTACCGCCTGATTGATACTGCCCAGGCTTACGGAAACGAGCGTGGCGTAGGCGAAGGAGTCCGCACCTCATCAGTTGCCCGTGAACAGCTTTTTGTCGCAAGTAAAGTCGCTGCCGAGCTTAAGACCTACAAGGAAGCGTCAGATTCGATTGACGAAACGCTCGATAAAATGGGATTGACATATCTTGACCAAATGATTATCCACAGCCCTCAGCCATGGAATGAATTCCGTGAAGAAAAAAGATACTTTGAAGAAAACATAGAAGTATGGCGTGCTTTAGAAGATGCATATAAGGACGGAAAAGTTAAGGCAATTGGTGTTTCAAATTTTATGCAGGATGATCTTCAAAACATTATAGATCACTGCACAATAAAGCCTATGGTAAATCAGATTTTGCTCCATATCGGCAACACGGATAAAGAGCTTTTGTGCTTTTGTAAAAAGCATGGAATTTTAGTTGAAGCGTACTCCCCTATTGCTCACGGAGAAGCTTTAAAGAATCCGGTAATTAATCAAATGGCAAAATCTTACGGAGTTTCCGCCGCACAGCTTTGTATTCGCTATGCTATTCAGCTTGGCACGGTTGCACTTCCTAAAACCGCTGATCCTTCACATATGCAGAACAATTCAGATGTGAACTTTGAAATATCTGATAAAGATATGGAAACACTTAAAGAAGCAGAAAAGTTTAAAACCTACGGCGATTATGATGTATTCCCTGTATTTGGGAAATCAAGTTATTAATGTCAAGGTAAAAGGAGGATAAAAAATGGCAAAAGTAACAGCAGGAAGAGATGCACTGGGAGAATTTGCTCCAAAGTTTGCAGAGTTAAACGACGATGTGCTATTCGGAGAGGTTTGGTCAAGAGAGGATAAGCTTTCAGCAAGAGATAGGAGCATAGTAACGGTAGTCGCTCTTATGTCAAGCGGAATTTTAGACAGCTCTCTTAAATTTCATCTCCAAAATGCAAAAAATCACGGAGTTACAAAAGAAGAGATTGCAGAAATTCTGACTCATGCCGCTTTCTATTCAGGCTGGCCGAAAGCGTGGGCAGCATTTTACATGGCGAAAGAAGTGTGGGAATAACAACAAGCACTAATTTAAAACATA
Source organism: uncultured Oscillospiraceae bacterium (assembly GCA_902489475.1). Classification (GTDB taxonomy): domain Bacteria; phylum Bacillota; class Clostridia; order Oscillospirales; family Ruminococcaceae; genus UMGS1601. Next base: position 12,461 of record CABUAH010000029.1, read on the forward strand.
AAATTTATATCGGAGGTAAATGAATATGGAGTATACCACTTTAACAAACGGCGTAAAAATGCCTATGGAAGGTTTCGGCGTTTTTCAAGTTGAAAACGGCGATGTATGCGAGAAGGCTGTAACAGACGCTCTTGAAGCAGGATACCGCCTAATTGATACAGCTTCAGCTTACTTTAATGAGGAAGCGGTAGGAAAAGCAATCAAAGCAAGCGGAATTCCCCGTGAAGAGCTTTTTATTACAACAAAGCTTTGGATTCAAGACGCCGGATATGAAAATGCAAAAAAAGCGTTCAACGTATCTTTAGAAAAGCTTGGGCTTGATTATCTCGACCTTTATCTCATTCATCAGCCGATGAACGATTACTACGGCTCGTGGAGAGCTATGGAGGAATTGTACGAGGAAGGAAAGATTCGTGCAATCGGCGTAAGTAACTTTTATCCTGAACGTCTTGCCGACCTTTGCACAAATGCACGCATAAAGCCTATGGTAAATCAGGTAGAGCTTCACCCGTTTTTTCAGCAGGAAGAAGCTTTGAAAAATATGCGGGAATTCGGAGTTCAGCCTGAAGCATGGGGACCGTTAGCAGAGGGCAAGCATGGAATTTTCACAAACGAAATACTCACCAAAATTGCAAATAAATATGGCAAAACAGTTGCTCAGGTAGTTCTTCGCTGGAACACACAGAGAGGAGTTGTAATAATTCCAAAGTCAATCAACAAAAACCGCATAGAAGAAAACTTTAACATTTGGGATTTCTCGCTCAGTGAAGAGGACATGGCAGCAATCAGCACTCTCGACCTCGGACACAGCGAAATTGTCGACCATTTCTCAGCGGAAACAGCAAAAATGCTGAACAGCTGGAAGATACACGATTAATAAAAAATCTCTATTAATCGTTATGCCGACAACGGTTTAATTTATCGTATTAGCCGTACAAAAAAGGACACTGATTTTTCATTTTTCAGTGTCCTTTAATTTTATTCCAAAAACTTATTTGTTCTAACAGCATTTGCTTAGAGTATAATATTCGTTATATCTTCAGGTACAAATTTAAGATAATCCGCAGATATAAGACGAAAATCTATTCCGTCAACAACTCCGTCTATCGCATAATTATGTGCAGATCCGTGAATATGACCGTAAAAGCATTTTTTTATGTTATATTTATGCAAAACATCAAGTATCTCAAAATTATACTCATTATAAAAAATCGGCGGATAATGTAAAAACACTACAGGCTTAAGTCCTGCGTCAACGGCTGATTTTATGGATGTTTCAAGCCGCCCTGCTTCTCTTAAAAGGACCTTTTGGTCAGCAGCTTCACCCTTTTTCTCATTTATCCAGCCCCTCGTTCCGCATAGACCTATATTTTCATATTTATAATGATTATTAAAAAGAATCTTAAGTGAATCAAATCCGTTTTCAGAAAAAAATTTCTCAAGCTTAGTTTTTGTTTCCCACCAGTAATCGTGATTTCCCTTAAGCAAAATCTTTTCCCCCGGCAAGCTTTGCAAAAACTCAAAATCAGGTTTTGCCTCACTCAAATTTATTCCCCAAGATATATCTCCGGGAACAACAACTGTATCCTCTTCTTTTACCTTTTCTCTCCAGTTTTTTTCAAGCCGCTCTGCATAGTCATGCCATCCTCCGAAAATATCCATAGGCTTATCTACACCAAACGATAAATGAAGATCAGCTATAACAAAAATTGACAAAATATTCCTCCCGTTAACAAAAATTAACTCTTATATTTTTTCACTTTTAGCTTACAATAGTTATGCAGAGAAAGCTCTGCGAAAGGAGATTTCATTATGGAAAATAAAATCCGTGGAATCAACTGTGACGTTGCAAATTGTGTCTACAACAGAAACTCTTGCGAGTGTGTAGCAGGCAATATCGACGTTTGTTGTTGCTGTGATAAGCCAAACTGCTGTGATGAGACAATTTGCAGAACTTTTAAGCCGAAGAATCAATAGTCACAGAAAATCGTCTGCTAATACGGCAGACGATTTACATATTTTAATTTGTATTTACGCAAGCGTTTTTATAACGAAATCCTTCATATCATCTTTGTCTATAATCGTACTAAATCGAATAGCCTTATTTTTAAGCTCAGCCAACGACTTAGGAACATCCATCTTTGAAACCTTGTTTAACTTTTCAACAAGCTCAAATTCATCAAGTCCCTCATCGTACTCTCCAAGTGCTGAAAGAACACTGCCTGAGAATTTATAAGGATTAGCTGTTGAAGCAATAAGAGTTCTTGTCTTATCACCTGTCTTTTTAACATAATCCTCATACACTTTAACTGCAACAGCAGTATGAGTGTCACAAAGATACGAATACTTTTCAAAAATTCGCTTAATAAGATCTTTTGTTTCCTCGTCACTGCAACAGCCTGCACAAAAATCAGTCTTTATCTTTTCAAGTACTTCAGGCGTTACCTCATATCTTCCTGTTTGCTTTAGACTTTCAAACCACTCTCTTATAAGCTCGTCATTTTCTCCGCTTAAATGGTAAAGTAATCTTTCAAGGTTAGACGAAATGAGAATATCCATTGACGGAGAAATAGTTGTATAAAAGCTTCTGTTTCGATCGTAAACACCTGTTTGTAAAAAGTCAGTCAAAACATTGTTTGAGTTTGAAGCACAGATAAGCTTGTTAACAGGCACACCCATAAGCTTTGCATAATAACCAGCCAAAATATTTCCAAAGTTTCCAGTCGGAACAACAATATTTATCTTTTCACCGGCTTTAATTTCCCCATCCTTAACAAGTTCAGAGTAGCTTGATACATAGTAAATTATCTGCGGAGCAAGTCTTCCCCAGTTTATTGAGTTTGCAGAAGAGAACATTTTTCCGTTTTGAGCCAAGGCATCAACTATTTCATCGTCTGTAAAAATTGCCTTAACTCCGTTTTGAGCGTCATCAAAATTACCCTTTATAGCACAAACTCCGACGTTCTTGCCCTCCTGAGTAGTCATCTGTTTTTTCTGCATTGCAGAAACTCCGTCATCAGGATAAAATACCATGATTTCAGTTCCCTCAACGTCCTTAAAGCCCTCAAGAGCTGCTTTTCCCGTATCTCCTGAAGTTGCAACCAAAATTACAACCTTTTTGTCAAGATTGATTTTTTTTGCAGAAGTTGTAATGAGGTACGGCAGGATCTGAAGCGCCATATCCTTGAACGCACATGTCGGTCCATGCCAAAGCTCCAACATATAAGTACCATCAAACAAGTGAGCAATTTCACAGATATTATCCGTGTCAAATACCTTATCGGTATATGCGTTATCCGTACAGTAACGAATCTCCGAATCAGTAAAATCTGTCAGGAACTTCGAGAAAATAAAAGCCGCTCTCTCAGGGTATGTCATTTCTCCGAGAGATGTAATTTCATTGATCGTAAGTGTTGGTATTTCGCTCGGAACAAAAAGACCGCCGTCCTTTGAAATTCCCTGTGCGATTGCCTGTGCAGATGTGACGTTTACGCTTGAATCTCTTGTGCTTTTGTAGTACATATTTTTTCCTCCACATATCATTTCTAATTTCAATTCACATATATAATACACACATTTTATACTGTTGTCAATTAATTTGTGTGTTAATATCAAAGCCTTATTTTTTGCTTGCGTCAAAGGCGTTATCATAATAGACAAAGTCAGTTATCTTTTTTCCGTCAAATGTCACAACAGCAACATCAAATCGGCATTGGTAATTCCTTCCTTGTCCCCTTAAGTAAACGCTTGCTGTTTTTATTATGCGGTCTTTTTTTGTTCTAGTAATCGCCGCTTCTCCGCATACTAAAGGATTTGGCTCTCTCGTTTTCACCTCAACGAAAAATAGCTTATCATGTAAAGACGCAATAATATCTATTTCGCCGCCTCTTACCGTAAAATTCCGCTTTTCAATTTTCAAGCCCTTTTTTTCAAGATAACGGCAGACAAAATCCTCGCCTATCTTTCCGATTGTTTTTTTATCCATTTTTCTTATCAAAATACTTTTTAAAAAAGCTTGGTCTATGTATATCACAAAGCCCGTATTTATCAACCATTTCATAGTGAAGCTTTGTTCCGTAGCCCTTGTGCTTTGCAAACTGATACTCAGGATATTTTTTATCCATTTCCTTCATATATCTGTCCCTTGCTACCTTCGCCAAGATTGACGCCGCAGCGACCGATTGGCTCTTGGCATCGCCTTTAACAACTGATACGGCTTTAGGCAATATATCAGGAATTTTGTTTCCGTCTATCAAAACAATCTCAGGCGTAACACTTAACCCTTCAACAGCCCGTTTCATCGCAAGCATTGCGGCATTTAAAATGTTTAACTCTTCAATTTCAAAAACACTTGCCGTAGCAATACAATACGCTGAAGCTTTTTCTTTTATCTCATCAAAAAGAGCTTCTCTCTTTTTCTCACTCAGCTTTTTACTGTCATTGATCCCATCTATAATCACATCATCAGAAAAAACCACCGCAGCCGCATAAACATCTCCGGCAAGCGGACCCCGTCCTGCCTCGTCAACTCCGCACAAAAGCGTTGCTTTGCTTTCGCTTTTTATTTCTTTGTCAAATTCCCAAAGCGTCATAATCAATCCTTCGGTTTTTCAAGCGACAATCTTCCAAGCTTTCCGCCCCTGAATTCATCTACTACCGTTATAGCGGTGCGCTCGGTATCGATCTCGCCGCCCGAAACCAAAAATCCTCTTTTCTTTCCTATTCGATTAAGTATTTCGTATCCCTCTGTGCAGTTACTCAAAACGCTGTCGTCAGGCTCAATGCCGCTTAAATCAACACCATAGCGTTCTTCTATTCTGTCGCTGTAGCCATTGTTTAAAAACTGTAAAAGTCTGCAAGCAAGATATTCTATATCCATAACGTTATCTTTAATAGCGCCTGTAAAAGCAAGATTTTCGCCTACCTGCTTATCTTCAAATTTAGGCCACAGTACTCCCGGCATATCCAAAAGCTCTAACCCCTCAGAAAGTGTTACCCACTGCTTTCCACGGGTAACACCGGGTCTGTCCTCAACTTTAGCTCGCCGAGCCTTAGAAAGCTTATTAATAAATGACGATTTACCGACATTCGGAATGCCTACAATCATAATTCTTATCGGTCTTCCCGTCATTCCCTTTGCATTCCACTTTTCTATCTCTGCGCCTAGCAGCTGTTTAAGCGAAGGCAAAAACTTATTTACTCCTCTACCGCTTTTACAGTCCGTCGCAAGTGCCAAGATGTTCTTCCGCTTGTAATAATCTATCCACTGAGAGGTTACCGTTTCGTCCGCAGCGTCACATTTATTAAGCAAAATGAGTCTTGGTTTATTACCTATTATTTTATCCATCTCCGGATTTCGGCTTGAATAAGGAATTCTTGCGTCCGTTATTTCAACAACAGCATCTACAAGCGGCATACTTGATTTCATAATGCGCCTTGTTTTCGCCATATGCCCCGGAAACCACTGTACATTTATAGCTTCATTCATAATTTTCCTCTCACGATTTCATTACTCAATAAATCCTATCTTATTAAACGGAGTAAGTCTGAAAAATGCTTTTCCCAAAACATCGTCAACACTCAAAAAGCCTACTTCCGGGCTTCTTGAATCTGTCGAGTGATTTCGGTTATCACCCATTACGAAAACACAGTTTTCAGGCACTGTTACCGGATATTTAAAAGCGCCGTCGTTTCTTGTTGTAAGAGCATTTATATAGTCCTCTTCAAGCGCAACTCCGTCAACCGTTACAACTGCATTTTCAAAGTCAATATTAACCTCTTGTCCCTCAGTAGCTATAACTCTCTTTATAATTGTCTTGTTGAGCTTGTTTTCCCCCTCGCAGTTTACAACGATTATATCGCCCTGTTTAGGAGTGTAAAAAAGATGCGTAATTAAAAGTCTATCCCCATTTTCCAGCGTTGGGAACATAGAATCGCCTTCTACTACAACCTGTCTTAAAACGAATGTGAACACAAGCAAAACCACCATAACCGCAATAGCAACTGCTTCAAGCCATTCTATCACATCGTTAAAAGTCGATTTTTCTTTTTTGCTGTCTTCTACGGTATTTGCAAAATAATCTTTATCTTGACTCATATATTTTCATATCGCCGTACCTGACGATCTCCTTTCATGCATCTTATCAATAGATATATTTATTGTACCAAATTTTGATAAGGATTTCAAGCCTTTTAATACTTAAAACGCAAAAATGCCCGACAAATTTATGCCGGGCATGCAGATTATCGAAAAAGTACACTTTTAAAATATTGTCGCGTAGGCGGACATGTGCCGACGCAGCGACACCTTAAGAGAAAATCAGCGGTATTAGCCGATTTTCGACGAAAAGGGGTATCCCAGGTGAAAAACGCAGAACGAGATGGGCGAAGCTATCGAAGTGAGTGCGTTTGTCCCTTGGGGAGCGTGCTCGACTTTGTCGACACGCTCAATGCCCGACAAATTCATGCCGGGCAGAAAATTATGTATTCTCAGCTCGCTTAGAAATGTCTTTTCTGAACAAAAACTTAAAAATTGTCCTTATAAGAGGCTGAATAAAAAACAGCTGTGTGAAAAATGCAAACGGAAAATTGAAGCACACAAGCTTAAGCCAATTCGCAAAAAGCGTTATTACATTGAAGCCTGAATAATACGGATAGTAAATTATTGCAGCGATAAAGCTCATTGCAGGGCACATAAGCGCAACGGTTGCACATATGATTGCCGTTTCAAATATTACCGGATTAGTTGTTCTCGGATCAAAAACCTTTGACGCAAGCTTAAACGAACATGGACTTCCCATTACTACCTCAAGCAGATACGCAAAGCAGAATTCAATCATTACTACCGTCCATATCGGCAAGTAGCTTCCAAACATCATCACACCGCCCTGAGCATTGATAGCTCCGATAACGCTATCCGTATTGTTAAGTGCCATAAGCGTAGCTCCGTTTACTACATAAAGACTGAAAAACACATAGGCATGAACAGTTACAACAACTGTCATAAAGGCAAAAACCATTCTTTGAATTTGATTTCTCGGCATTTTTAAAACTCCTTTTCCTTATACATTAGCACAATAAAAAAACACGCCGCACTTTTTGGTAAACCCAACCGATGTGTACCGTAATCAGATTTACACGCAAAGCGCAACATGTGTCGTTCATATATGCTATTTAATTTATGAGTTTATTTTACCATATTTTTTTCATTTTGTCAAATTTCCAAATACTACTTGACAAATAATACTATGCATGATATAGTATTATTTGTCAGGAGGTAATCAAATGGATGCAGGAATAAAGCATGGGCTTTTAGAAGTATGCGTTCTTACTGCTTTATATAAGCAAGATTCCTACGGATACCGTATCATTAAAGATATAAGCCCATATATAAAAATTTCCGAATCAACGCTTTATCCAATTTTACGGCGACTTGAATCGGGGAACTATTTAAGCGTTTACTCGCTTGAACATAACGGTCGACTCAGAAAATACTACAAGATCACCTCGCTCGGCAAGAAAAAAATCAGCGATTTTCTGTTTGAGTGGGACGAAGTTATGACCGTTTACAAATATATAACTACAGAAACGGAGGAAAATGATCATGAATAAAAGCGAGCTTTTAAATGAGCTTTCAAGCCGACTAAGAGGAATTCCTCAAAGCGAAGCAGAGAAAACAATAAATTATTACAGCGAAATGATTGACGACAGAATAGAGGACGGTGAAAGCGAGGAAGAAGCTGTTAAAGCAGTCGGTGACATTGATGAAATCGTAAGAAATGCAATGAGTCAGGTACCTCTCACCGGACTTGTAAAACAGTCGGTAAAACGAAATTTCAATCTTACAATACCTGTTATCATCCTACTGATCTTAGGTTCTCCTGTATGGGGTTCACTTGTTATAGCTTTGCTTTCAATTATATTTGCCGTATATGCATCAATTGCAGCGGTAATAATTTCCCTTTTTGCAGTTGTTGCCGCATTGGTTTTAAGCGGAGTTGCTTCAGTTATTGCCTCGCCGTTTTTAATTTCTGTAAATCTTTATTCAGCGGCTACACTTTTTGCAGGCGGTCTGATAATTACCGGACTTTCTATTTTTGCTTTTTATGCCGCATTTAGTATTACCAAGTATATCATTCGCTTCACTAAATTTGTGATATTAAAAATAAAATCTTTATTTATAAAAAAGGAGCGTGCATAAAATGAAAAGTACAACTAAAAAATGGTTTGCTGCGGCAGGAATAATCATTGCTATCGGAATAATTGTAGGCTTTATCGCTGTTGCGGCAAACGGATTCAAGCTTTCTGCACTAGTTGATAACGATAACAGAGTAAAACACGAATATGAAATCGACCCTCAAGACGCCAGTGAACTAAATATTAAAACCATTTCAAGCAATATTATTTTAAGAAGATCCGAGGGAACGAATGTTAAAATCTCTTGCTATGAAAGCGATAACATTTCGTTTGACTTTAACATAGAGGATGATACCCTTACAATTGAGGAAAAAGACAACAGAAAATGGTACGAATATCTATTGCCATTTGTGAATATTAAAGATGTTTCGCTTGTTGTTGCACTTCCTACTGACACATGGAGCACTGTAAATTTAGAAACCACAAGCGGTGACATTAAAACCACTGACATATCCGGCACGCAATTTATTGCAGATTCAACAAGCGGTAATTTAGACCTCATCGCATTGCATGACGGCAATCTTGAGCTAAACAGCACGAGCGGTGATATAACACTTAAAAGCTGCAACAGTTCTTCAATAAATGCTCGCTCCACAAGCGGAAGTCTTACACTTGACAGAACAACTGCCTCAGACATAGCTTGTAAATCGACAAGTGGAGATATTTATATCCGAAACTCTCAAGATGCAGACGCCTTGGAAGCTTCCTCTACAAGCGGTGAAGTTGAGTTAGAAAATGTTGCCGCAAATAAAATCACATTGGAATCTACAAGCGGTGATATAGAATTTACAAACCTCGATGCTGAAGGCTATGAACTCAATTCAACAAGCGGTGATATTGAAGGCACAATCGTTGACAGCAAGGACTCTGTAACCTTTATCACCGATACAACAAGCGGAGATGTTTCCGTTCCGTATCCGGCAATGGGAGGCAATACATTTAAAGCAGAAACCGTAAGCGGAGATATAGATGTTAAATTTGCAAAATAATATATAATCCATCAAGGAATATAAAACCCGTCAGAAAGCAATCCTGACGGGTTTTCTGCATTTTTATGCTATCTTCTATGATGTGTAGATAGCATTATTCTCAAGTGATATTTTATTAAGCAAAATCTCACTAGTTGAATTTTGCCTAATCTACACTACACCTTTTAATAAGTCAGTTGTTAGCCTAACAAAGAAAACAGCAGGTATCCCATAAGAGGAAACCTGCTGTTTTTCTATGTAACACACAATATATGGAGAACTGCTATTTACCAAAGAGTTTTTACACCCTTAGCATGGCTGTTGATCATACCAACGTCTGCT
>CABUAH010000030.1 GCA_902489475.1 uncultured Oscillospiraceae bacterium
CGAAGATACTTGGCGGGTGACTGCCCGGGAAAATAGGTAGTTGCCGACTTTTATACGCACCATTAGCTCAGTTGGTAGAGCAACTGACTCTTAATCAGTGGGTCCACGGTTCGAGCCCGTGATGGTGTACCATTTTGGCCCGTTGGTCAAGCGGTTAAGACTCCGGCCTCTCACGCCGGCAACGCGAGTTCGATTCTCGCACGGGTCACCAGATATTCGCTGCTTGATCTTATCGGGCAGCTTTATTTTTTCTTTGTTCGGGCCATTAGCTCAGTTGGTCAGAGCAACCGGCTCATAACCGGTTGGTCCTGGGTTCGAATCCCCGATGGCCCACCATAAAGGGGTATAGCTCAGTTGGTAGAGCAGCGGTCTCCAAAACCGCGTGCCGAGGGTTCAAGTCCTTCTGCCCCTGCCAAAGCGTAAACGGATGCCGTAAGGTGTCCGTTTTTGTTTTTTGCGAGAATGGTTTTAACGCGAGGCATACACTTTGAAAATCCGCTTTTTGACGCCCGATTTGAGTGCCAATTTCACATCTGTTATCAATCGTTGGTAATATTTCGACTGCACAATATTAAAATAGCATCAATTTTATGGGTGTATTTTTTATTCAAAGCGTGTATAATGGGTTTATGATTTACGGAGGTAAGTGAAAAAATGAATTTTAAAACAACTGCTGAACTACTGGAAGCATTAAATCCTTTTATTAAAAATGCTAATATTACTGTTAGCAGCGAGAATAAAAGTTGGAGAAATCGGAGCTATAAATCAGATTATATAACGATTGATGAGAAAAATGATGTTGGCATTGAGGTTTTTGACAATGAAATTACAGTTTTCTATTTTACGGACCACTGTCATTTTGAAGATTGTAGCTATGAGGATGGTGATATTATATCGAGATTGCTATAGATTTTTTGTTGGAACTTTTTCAACATCAAATACAGCATATAGAATTCTTCAAAGGTAAGTCGCTGTCTTCTGAAAAGTATTACATAATATATAGAGATGGAAGAGAATCTAATTATATAGGCGGTACTTGGTTTGGACTCTCAAGGTTTATCAATCCTTTTGGTAAGAAGACCAGAAAGTCAACCACTTGGCAATATGATAAATTAAAAGGTTGTTTTACGACCCGCCAACCTAAAAGTCCTGCTTCTGATGCAATAGATGTAATTGATGTAAATGATGATTGTTATATTGAAATTTCGAAAAGTCATAATGAGATCTCTTGCCTCGATGCCACTTGAATTATCGCATTGGCTGTCTTCCTAAGAATTTAAAATATGTTATCCAATCCATAGAAAATTTAAAAAAGGGGATATAAGTATATAGACTTATTTGTTTTAAGAACTTCTATTTTTCATACTGAAAAGCAGTAGAATGTTTAAATAATTATGTATAATAAAACTCCGACAATGGCATACGCTGTTGTTGGAGTTTTTTGTGGTTATTTGGAATAATTCAGGTAATAGTATTGTTGTTAAGTCGCTGTAACCGAAGGCTTTTACATGGTATATTTTCGTGTTATGGCATTCTGTGTATGGCGAAAGAAGTTTTAGTGGATTTTAGGAGTGGTTGCATGGACTTTTTACAGATTGTTCTTACATCGCTGTTTTCAGCGCTGGCTTTATTTGTTATAGCAAAAATAATGGGACATAAGCAAATGTCCCAACTTGATTTATTCGATTATATAACAGGAATAACCATAGGATCAATTGCAGCTGAATTTGCAACTGATCTTGACTCTCCGTGGAGACCTTTGACCGCAATGATTATTTACGGAGGAATTTCAATAACTTTGAGCATTCTATCGAGCAAGTGTCCTAGAATGAGAAAGATTATAAACGGAACTCCGACGATTATTATGGACAATGGAAAGCTGTATCGTAAAAACATGAAAAAGGCTAAGCTCGATTTAAGCGAGTTTATGGTTATGTGCAGACAGGAAGGATATTTTAATCTGGATAATATACAAACCGCTGTTTTTGAATATAACGGACGACTTACAGTTCTTCCGGTAAGCAATCAACGTCCTGTTACACCGAAAGATATGAATATATCTCCTGAAGCAGAGCTTATCAGTACCGAAGTTATCATGGACGGACGGATAATGGACGAGAATTTAAAAAGAAAAGGACTTGATTCCGCATGGCTTCAAAAGGAATTAAAGACGCAGGGCTATAACAGCGCCAAGGAAATATTCTTAGGTGTAGTAGACCAAAATAACAAACTGTCTTTGTTCACCGGCGATGATTAAAGATCAAAATAAAGCGAAAAAAACTTTTTCGTACAGAAAAACTATGTGCTGGATATAGAATGTTTATAACCGTGAACGGATGCCCGCCTTTTAGGCGGCGGTCATCTACATCTTTCAGTAGGGGCTTAACCCCCTACTGAAACCCTAAGTGGCTTCGCCTTTCGTTCACTTGTTGAATAACGGGGCGGTGCCCCTTATTGAAAGTCGGGCATTGCTTGGCTTTTTTGCTTGTATCATCAACATCTGAGCTTTTCTGAAATACACGCTGCTGATCAGTCCTGATATTCTGATTTAACGCCTAGATATTCTTCAAGGCAAAGTCCGGCTTCTGATATTTCCTGAGCAGCTTTGATTCCAACATATCTTATGTGCCAAGGCTCATATTTGTATCCGGTTTGTTCTTCCTTTTCTTTTGGAAATCTTATTATAAAGCCGTATTTTGCACAGTTATCGTTAAGCCAAATAGCTTCCGCTGTGCCGGCAAAGCTGTCCTCAGTGGTGTTAACATCCATGCAAAGCCCACTTTGATGTTCGGAATATCCCGGTCTGGCAGAAACCCTGTCGGCATATTCCTTACCCTTGTTTTCAACATGAACATTATATTGATACTGCTGATCCGCATAGCTTCTGTATCCGGAGCAAATGTATAAATTGATCCCATCATTTGCGGCATCCGATTGCATATTTTCAAACGCTGCTAAGGTCTCTTGGCTTAGTCCCGGGTCATAGCTTGACGGAAGCGAGTAGGTTTTATTTACTATTAAAATTCCATCTATATATGTTCGTCCGTCAATGACTTCGGTTTTATGCTCTGAGACAGGTTGTTCGTCGGTTTGTTCAGTAGAAGAGAAAGTGCTTTGCGAAAACGAAGAATCAGTAGAAAAAGATGAGCTTTCTGCGACAGAAGCACTTACAGGAACGCTTTCGTTCCCATTGTTTTTAAAGGAAAAGTATATAACTGTTATTATCAGAGCGACAATGAAAATCAGTATAATTAGTATTTTAAAATCATTTTGCTTGCGTTTGCGGTCAGCTTCACGGCGCCTTTTTTGTATTGCTTCTTCGTTTTCAAAGTGGTATTTACACATAGATTAAATAGCCTGTCCTTTCTGTTCGTTATTGAAAATAATATCATAAACAAGAGGAGTGTGTCAAGTAATTAGTTGTGTCAAATAAAGCCATATGGTGTTTTGGTTTTGTTTTGTCGGGTTGCATTTTGTAAATTTTTGTGGTATTATATTAAAGAAAATGAAAATATAACCTAAGCGCAGATGTCCCCACCTCTAAGGCGGTGGGTTACATTTCAGAATTTCAGTGTAAGTTTAATCTCCCACTGAAACCCTGAGGAGCTAACGCTCCCGGCGCAGGTTGCAATCTGTCGCAAGTTCTGCTCCTTGCAAGCAAAGCAGAGCTTGTTCCAATTTAAATTTAAGGTGGTAAGTTAACTTGGAGATACTTGATAAATCTAATAAGGCTCTTTGTGAAGAATATGAAAATTTCGCTGAAACTCATAAAAACGGTACATTTTTACAGTCGATTAACTGGCCTAAGGTTAAAGATCAATGGGATTGGGACGCAATAATTTCCAGGGATAACGACGGCAATATTGTCGGAACTTGTCTTGTGCTTGTAAGAAGAATTCCTATTTTCGGCTGTTCATTCTTGTATGCTCCTCACGGTCCTGCCTGTGACTGGCATGATAAGGCTGTTATGGAGGATTTGTTTGAGGGCGTTAAGGTGTTGGCGAAAAAACATAAATGCTATGACTTTATGTGGGATCCCTGCTGTGAGGAGGGGGACAGAGAAGCTATAGAGCTTATAAAATCAATGGGATTTAGTTTTATAGAAGATGCTCCGGAGCTTTCGACTATTCAGGCGAGAAATAACTATATGCTTAGAGATATTAAGGGAAAAACCGAGGATGAGGTTATGATGACCTTTAAACCCGATTGGAGAAACCGAATCAGAAAGGCTTCAAGAAAAGGAGTTGTTTGCAAAGCTTGCGGAAAAGAGGCACTTGATGATTTTTATCCGCTGATGCAGGAGACAGGAACTCGTGACGGTTTTGCTATAAGACCTAAAGAGTATTTTGAGAAGATGCTTGACGCTTTGGGTGAAGAACATTGTAGATTGTTTGTATGTTATGTAAATAATGAGGATACTAACGGAGAGGAGGTTCCTGTTTCGGGAGCTGTTACAACGCAGTATGCCGGAAAAACCTGTTATGTATATGGCGCTTCGTCAAATAAATACAGAAATACTATGCCTAATTACCTGATGCAATGGACTATGATTCAGTGGGCATTAAAAAACAATGATTTCATTTACGACTTTCAGGGAATTCCTTTTTACAAGGACGAAACTCACCCGAATTACGGGGTGTACAAGTTTAAAAAAGGCTTTAACGGAGAGGTCGTAACATATGCCGGAGAGTTTTATTACTGCTTCTCGCCGTTTAAGAAGAGGCTTGTGACGGTATTTGAAAAGATTTACAGAGGTATGCATGAGATTCAAAGAAGATTTAAAGTGAAGTTTAGACATAAGTAAGCATAAAAACAGGGCTGATGCACCAATATCAAGGTACATCAGCCTTTTTGCATAAATAAATGTAAACTAACTTATTTTCTCAACACTTACTACATCAGTTATCGTTGGAGGTCCGGTTTCTACAATTTCGCAATCTCCTCCGACAATAACCTTGATCTTATCTCCTGATTTAATATCAGGAGAAACCTTATAGTTTTGAAAATATTCAAGTTGTGCCTCGCCGATCTTATTTCCGTTACCGTCATCAAGCTCAGCATCTACTAACGTAATATGTCCGTCATCTGCTTTAAGTACAGTAGCTTCAAAAGAGTTTTCTTTACTTTCACCTATTTTTTCTATGCTCTTTATATCGTATATAATAGGAGGATATGATTCTTTCATTCCTATAACATCTCCCCGAAGGGTAACCTTTATTTTATCTCCTGCCTTAATGTCAGAAGCAACTTCGACATTGTCATCATATTCCAAACGTGCCTTGCCTATTTTACCGTTAGCAGAATCTATGACGTAGTCAGACTCTATCAAATCAATATGCCCACTATCAAGCACCATAAGCACCGCAGCTTCAAATGAAAGATTTTTATATGTTGTAGTAGTTGTAGCTTTAGTCGTATCATCTTTTTTCGACGAAGAATCCTCCGAACATCCGACAAGCAAAAGCATACAAAGAACCGATAAAACAATAGATTTTAATTTCATGACAAGACCCTCCTTGTTACGGTATCCATAAATTAATAAGACCGGATACCTTTGAATTGATTTTGCCCTCCATTTCCAGTCAATTATCAATTTCTTAGTTTTCAATCAGTGGTAAGCTTAAATCCACTTACAACCGCAAATATATCTGCACCTATATTGTAATATATTTTCAACAAACTGTCAATAAATTTTCAGAATATTTCATAGTTTTGTGAGGAAAGTATAAAAATGTCCTTGTTCTTTGTTTAAACTGCCATATTTAATGTCAAATCAACAGGTTATTAAACAAAAACACTTATTTTTAGACACCTGTGAAAAATAGCTAAAAAAGTCATTTGTTAACATATATATTTTGATATATTTCTATGCGAAAGTTATATTTGAGTTGAAATAAAAAGTGTGTTAAAATGTTAACAAAGGGCAGGCATAAACTTTGCCTTGAAAAATTTATAAATTTGGAGGAAAATAAAATGGCTAGATTTACACTACCTCGTGACCTTTATCACGGAAAAGGCGCACTTGAAAATCTTAAGACTTTAAAAGGCTCTAAGGCAATTATTGTTGTCGGCGGCGGAGCAATGAAAAGAAATGGTTTTCTTCAAAAAGCTGAAGACTATCTTAAAGAAGCAGGAATGGAAGTAAAAGTATTAGAGGGAGTTGAGCCTGATCCGTCAGTAACAACAGTTATGAACGGAGCTAAGGTTATGCTTGACTTTGAGCCTGACTGGATCGTTGCAATGGGCGGAGGTTCGCCGATTGACGCAGCTAAGGCAATGTGGATCAAATATGAGTATCCTGATTGTACATTTGAGGATATGTGCAAAGTGTTCGGAATTCCGGAGCTTAGAAAAAAAGCTCATTTCTGTGCAATTCCATCTACATCGGGAACTGCTACTGAGGTAACTGCATTCTCGATTATTACAGATTATGACAAGGGTATTAAATATCCTATCGCTGACTTTGAGATCACACCTGATGTTGCTATCGTTGATCCTGAGCTTGCAGAAACAATGCCTCAGAAGCTTACGGCTCATACGGGTATGGACGCTATCACACATTCGATAGAAGCTTACGTTTCAACAGCTAACTGTGATTTTACAGATCCTTTGGCAATTCATGCTATTGAGATGATTCAGGCTGACCTTGTTGATTCTTATAACGGAGATATGGAAGCTCGTGGAAGAATGCACAATGCACAGTGCTTAGCAGGTATGGCTTTCTCAAATGCACTTCTCGGAATTGTTCACTCAATGGCACACAAGACAGGTGCTGCTTTTGCTGATTACGGCGCACACATTATTCACGGTGCTGCTAATGCAATGTATCTTCCAAAGGTTATCGCATTTAACGCAAAGGACGAAACAGCTAAGAAGCGTTACGGTGTAATTGCTGATTATATGCATCTCGGCGGAAACAGCGATCACGAAAAGGTTAAGCTTTTAATTGAGTATTTGAGAGGAATGAACAAAAAGCTTAATATTCCTTATTGTATCAAGAACTACGGGGCTGACAGCTATCCATGTGAGCAGGGATTCGTACCTGAGGAAGTATTCCTTGAAAGACTTCCTGAAATCGCTAAGAATGCGATTGCTGATGCTTGTACAGGTTCCAATCCGAGAATTCCTACACAGGAAGAGATGGAGAAGCTTCTTAAGGCTTGCTACTACGACACAGAGGTTGACTTCTAAATTAAACTTATATATCGGGAATGGCTGCTCTCTTTTTTGGGGGCAGTTTTTCCTTTGCGCAAAAAAACCGAAGCTTTCTTGAAAACAAAAGGCTTCGGTTAATCTGTTAAATGCGTATTATATAAATCATAGCTGATGCATGAAACAATTGAATACGGTTCCGGTGGTTTCATATAGTCTGATTTGTAATCGGTTATTCCCTTGCCGATATTGGGATGCACATTTGAGTAGATCAAATCAGCAATAAACAGCGGGCAAATTACACATAAAATTATAAGTTTTCGTTTGAGGCTGATCTTTGAAAGCATATTGTCGAATGCAGGAGCTATAAAATATATCGCAGCACATCCGCCAAATCCGAAAATCAAAACACCCTCAAGACATATTCTTCCGTTGATATTAAGAATATAACCTGTGTAATCCCACCAGCGAATGCCGTATATTTTTTCAAGCGTATAGCTTGTAAAATACTCTATTATTCCGCATAATAACATGACGGTTAAAAATGTAAGTATAGGATATTTTAAGAGCTTTTTTCCGAAGGTGGTCATTATAAAAACGCCGATTATTCCGCCGATTCCGTAAATGGGAAGCCAAGGTCCTGCCATTGTTCCTCGGTTTACAAAAACGTGATCTTCAACGATATGTATTAAAACCTCCCAACACCAACCGATAAAGGCAAATGCAAAAAACATCAGAGCATAAGTTATAAGACTGTATCTTCTGTAATATCCAAGTCCTATTGAAGGTATTTTAAGGCGTATGTTTTTCTGGGGAATAATTTCCTGCCTTAATGCGTCCGGATATTTTGTTATTATATAGGGCGATGAGTTATTCGGATCCATAAAATCAATCCTCCTTTCTTTATTGATTTTCTGCATATTACAAAGCAGAGTAATATATATCCATATTCAATTTAGATATTAATATTTCTTTAATTTTTACCGCTGTGTATAGAAAGTATGTAATTATTAATGTATAATAGATTAAAGTAATAAAATCCGGGAGTAATATAATGATTGCTGTGTATCTTTCGCCGCTTTATATTTTGGCGGTTATTTATATGATAAGCCATTTTTACAGAATGGCAACTGCTTTTTCGCAGGTTCTAAGGAGAAAATGGTTTATTGCTGTGATTTCAGCTGTGTTGTTTTTTCTCGCAGTTACGCCGGTGCTGGCATCATTCTTACCGAATATATATATAAGAAAGCTTATACGTCCTTTAAGCACCTATTGGCTTGGCTGCTTGTTATATCTTGTTTTAATATCAATCGCTGTGGATGTAATTCTTTTTATCGTAAAAAAAGCGGGACTTATAAAGCCGAAGTTTTTTGCAACCAGAAGGTTTTATGTTGCAAAGGGTGTTGGAATAATCTCCCTTGCAGCGGTTATATCCGTTTATGGATTTATACACGCAACAAGTATAAAAACAACTTCATACGATGTTTTTCTTGACAAGAGCTGCGACAACAGAGATACGCTTAAAATTGCACTTGTAGCAGATCTTCATTTAGGATATTCTATCGGTGCAGCTCATACACAGAAGATGGTAGATGCTGTAAATGCGATGAATCCTGATATAGTGATTTTCGCCGGAGATTTCTTTGATAATTCGTATGACAGCATTGAAAATCCCGATGAGATAATACAAATTCTAAAAGGAATGAAATCTACTTTAGGAACATATGCCTGTTGGGGAAATCATGATGTTTCAGAGAAGATTTTAGTTGGGTTTACTTTTGGCGGCTCAAGCGGTAAAACTCAGGATGATAGAATGTATGAATTTTTAGAAAAATCAAATATTAAAATTTTAAAAGATGATGTAAAGCTTATTGATGACAGCTTTTATCTTGCCGGACGGCTCGACAGCCAAAAGCCCGGAAGCAGCGACGGCGATAGGCTTACCCCTGTTGAGCTTATGGAAAGTGTTGATGACGAGGACAAGCCTATTATCGTTATAGATCATCAGCCAAGACAGCTTCAAGAGCTTGCCGATGTCGGAGTAGATATTGACCTTTCGGGGCATACCCACGACGGTCAGATTTTTCCTGCAACGATATTTACAAATCTAATATGGGAAAACTCCTGCGGAATGATCAAAAAGGATAATATGTATTCGATTGTAACATCAGGCGTCGGCATATACGGGCCGTTTATGAGAGTAGGTACCGACGCAGAAGTTGTCGAAGTAAACGTAAAATTTTCAAATTAAGGATTATCTGAGCTCCGTGCATTCGGAGCTTTTTTGTTTGCATTTTTTAAAGACTCCTCATCCTTTTTTATGGTTTTAGGGAGCTCCTTGATAGACTTTGGAAGTTCCTTGATGGTTTTTGTAATATCAGTAATATCGTATGAGATTTCCTGTATTTTCTTTTGACGCTCAATCTCCGTTTCAATAAGCTTTTGAGCCTTAATCTCATTTTGACGCTGTTTTTCCTCAGCACTTTGAGCTGCTGCAGTTTTGTTGTCAAGATATAAAACAGATCGTTCGTCATCGCTTAAATCTGTAATGTCAAGGTACTTGTCACAGAGAAGTTCACAGCGCTCCGACTTGTTTAAAATCGCAGCTCTTCTCAGTGCGAGGTACAGCTCTGCTTCGGAAAACGATGTATACGAGTTCACATAAAAAAGTCCAACAGCACCTAGGGATATAAACGATAACAAATACCAGCCGATGAACGAAAGGTCAAGCAAAAAAGCACGGAACTTATTTCCTTTCATAAGCTGATATGAAAGCGCAAAAGCATCTTTTACACCTATTGTCGGGTTTTCTGCAAGCACATACGGAATCATTTTAAAACTATAACAGACAATAGGGAACAGCACGATAGTAGGTAATGATAAAGCTGTTATCACTGAGCGAACAGCCATAATAAATGCAGGCTTAAGAATGTATCCTTGTCGGTATATGAATAACAGTCGTGTTGCAGAAGTGTCTTTATATGATATGCTTTCAGTAAAAAATCTTGCCTTGCTTATTTTCACTGGATTCCCCACAAAAAACGAAAATAAAATTCCTATAAGGGCTGTGACAAGCACAACCATTCCCCAAGTGAAGGTTCGGGAATCAAAAAGACTTCTTACTCCGGCGAAAAGCTGCAATGTATAGGTGTTTTGCAGGGACATCAGATTAACCGATGCCAGAATCGCAGCGTTTAGTTTATGAGTAGAATAGTATTCGAGTATTTTTTTATTAAGCTCATTGTTCATAGCGTTGGGGATTGAATCTAAAGGCTTAGGATCTTCACTTTCAAAGTCTACGCCGTAGTGTTCGTATATAGCTATCAAATCATTGCCGCACAAAAGAGCGTTTAAAAACTCAGAGTTATTCATCTTGTAGATTCTTACAACGGATGGGCTTAAGTTAGCAACTTGTTCGGTTGCCTGCTTTCTGTATGCGGTGATTGCAAATGATGAATAAATAAACTCACCGAAAAACAATGCCAAAATAAAGCAAACCACAACACTTGACCAATAATTGCTGCGTATATTCTTTCGGGACTTAGCTTTAATTTCTTTAATACTAAACATATTTCCACCCACTGAAACACTAAATAGCTTAATTTGATTGTATCATATGGGTGCAATAAGGTCAATATGATTCTTTGCTTTGTCATAATTTGTAACTATTACTTTAGATTTGTACATCTATTTGAACATTTTGCAGATTGATGCCGATTTTTGGTGTAAGATTATTTGTAAAAAGGTATTGACAAATGCAAAAGGTGGTGTTATAATTATTAAGCACTTAGGAAATATATCGCGGAGTGGAGCAGTCCGGTAGCTCGTCGGGCTCATAACCCGAAGGTCGGTGGTTCAAATCCGCCCTCCGCAACCAACGTATTTACGCACTTTGAAGCATTTCAAGGTGCGTTTGTATTTGTGCTATTTTTATTACTGAGGACAATCTGAGGACAAATAAAAATAATGTGCGGTTATATTTTTTATATGGTGTTTGAACCGGCATATCTAAACAACTTTTTATACTACCGTAAAGGAGCAAAGTATTTGTGAAACTATTAGAAATTGATTATGATTATTATCAGTTTCCCAAAGGAATTACAACTGTCAAAGGATTTGTTGAGTATTTGTCAGATAAGTATCATTCTTTTATTCCTATGATGCAATATCAAACAGATGATTGTGTGTTCCCGTATCTTATTGAAGAGGAAATAAAAGAAGTATATATAAATGTAGCTAAAATTGATAAATTCAATGAGGTTGAGGCAACAGTTTTGTGTCGTAAGGAATATGATTCTCTGCTTGATAAGGTAGTGAAACAAAAATGTGTTAATTGCATACATTTTCAGGAAGAGAAAGATAGTGAAGGCGATAATTTAAAGGGACATCGAGACAAGATATCTCTTGACGGCGAATGTTGGGGATATGATAGGAAAACAGATTGATATTATTTTCGGTTTAGCAACCAACGAAAACGGACATTTGCAGGTTTTGCAGACGTCCGTTTGTTTTGTTATCAGTATACTTGCCAAATGCGGAGTATTTGCAGTAGGTTTTACCTGCACCGTAAGGTGCAAAACCGAAAAAGACTTTGAGTAAACAAAGAGAAATCTATTTTTGGGAAAAGCGAGACGATTCGGGATTCAGGGAATGTGTATCTGTCGTTACACAAAAAATCCGCCCTAAGCAAACTTGCTAAAGGCGGAATATATGCGGCGATTCACCAATGGTACGCCTGATGCGATTCGAACGCACGGCACATAGCGTCGGAGGCTATTGCTCTATCCAGCTGAGCTACAGGCGCATATCTGACCCCATATCCTTGTGGAATATGGGGTCTTTTGTTTTTATCTTACACGGCTGCCGTTTGGAAGTGCCTCATCAGGGTGAATTACCTTGCATGAGCCGTCAGGCATATCTGCGGCGCATATCATACCGTTTGATTCAACTCCGCAAAGCTTTACGGGCTTTAGATTAGCCACGATAATTACTTTCTTTCCGACAAGATCCTCAGGCTTATACCATTCGGCAATTCCTGAAACAACCTGTCTGCCTCCCATACCGTCATCAAGCTGTAAACAGAGAAGTTTTTTAGATTTCTTCACCTTTTCTGCGCTTTTTACAGTTGCGACACGAAGATCTGTCTTTGCGAAATCGTCTATCGTGATCTCGTCTTTGATCTCTTCAGGAGTAAAGGCGTTTTCTTCTTTCGGAGAATTCTTTCCGATAATTTCGTTAAGCTCGTCGATTTCTTTTTCAACATCGATTCTTGGGAAAATAATTTCTCCTCTGTGAACAGTTACGTCAAGAGGCAAAACTCCGAATTTTCCTGCCGC
This sequence comes from uncultured Oscillospiraceae bacterium, assembly GCA_902489475.1. GTDB lineage: Bacteria > Bacillota > Clostridia > Oscillospirales > Ruminococcaceae > UMGS1601. The sequence continues at coordinate 12,489 of CABUAH010000030.1, forward strand.
TTCGTAGGTTACGTCCGAGTCCTTTGCGCCTATCTGTTCCCAGATTTTCGGCATTGTTGTCGGCATAAAGCATGAAAGCAGGGTAGTGGAAATCCTTATGACTTCCAAAAGATTGTATAATACGCTTGCAAGTCTTGACTTTTTGGTTTCGTCTTTTCCTAAAAGCCAAGGCTCAGTTTCGTCGATATACTTGTTTGCACGGGAGATTACCTTGAATATTTCAGCGAGTGCGTTGTTAAGCTGAGTTTTGTCTACGAACTCGTCAACCTTTTCACGAAGAGCTAATGCCTCGCCGATAAGCTCAGAGTCGTATTCGCCCTCTTCACGGTCAGTAGGAAGTGTTCCGCCGAAGTATTTATCAGCCATAGCTACAGTTCTTGAAACAAGATTTCCAAGTCCGTTTGCAAGATCGGAATTTATTCTGTTGATCATTATTTCGTTTGAAAATGAGCTGTCTGCGCCGAGAGCCATTTCTCTTAAAATATGGTAACGTATTGCATCAGAACCATAACGCTTTCCGAGTACGAACGGGTCTACTACATTTCCGAGTGATTTTCCCATTTTCTTTCCGTTGAATGTTATCCAACCATGTACGGCAAGATGCTTCGGAAGAGGCAGATCAAGTGCCATTAGCATTGCAGGCCAAATAATAGCATGGAAACGCATGATGTCTTTTGCAACCATGTGAACATCCGCAGGCCAGAACTTATCATAGTCACTGTACTCTTCATTATAAAATCCGAGAGCAGAGATATAGTTTGAAAGGGCATCTATCCAAACGTAAACAACGTGTCCCTCGTCGAAGGTTACAGGAATTCCCCATTTAAAGGTAGTTCTTGAAACACAGAGATCTTCAAGCCCCGGCTTTATAAAGTTATTTACAAGCTCGATTGCTCTTGTTTTAGGGCGAAGATAATCCGTTTCAGTCAAAAGCTTTTCTATTCTGTCAGCAAACGGTGACATTTTAAGGAAATATGCTTCCTCCTTAGCTTCTGTTACATCTCTTCCGCAGTCGGGGCATTTCCCGTCAACAAGCTGTGACTCTGTCCAAAAGCTTTCGCAAGGAACACAGTATTTTCCGCTGTATTCGCCTTTGTAAATATAGCCTTTATCGTAAAGCTCTTTGAATATTTTCTGAACAGTTTTGATGTGATAGTCGTCAGTAGTTCTTATATATCTGTCATAGCTTATGTTCATAAAGCTCCAAAGGCTTTTAAAGTTTTCAACTATTTCATCAACATATTGCTTTGGTGTAACCCCTTTTTCAGCAGCCTTCTGCTCAATTTTAAGTCCGTGTTCGTCGGTACCTGTGAGGAACATTACATCACAGCCCTGCATTCGCTTATATCTCGCAATCGAATCGCAAGCGGCAGTTGTATAACAGTGACCGATATGCGGATTGCCCGATGGATAATAAATAGGCGTTGTGATATAAAACGGTTTTTTCGTCATGTCTTTTCCTCCTTGAATTTTCTGTGCAGCGCACGATTAAATATAGTATATCACTAATTGTAAAAATATTCAAGACTTAAATTTTGCATTAAACTGCTTTATTTGAATAAAAAAGACAAGTCGTTAGAATAACACCGCATAAGGAAGCTTTTTATATCGGAAACTGTCAATACAGTTTCCCTGATTGTTACTATACACGACATCTTCGATGCCATCCTCTAATTACTCATTCATAATTTCCTTGATAGAAATTTTCTTGATTTTTTCGGAATATACATACATTAAAATTTCATAAATCGTGATAAAACAAGCAAGAGAAATAAGCATAACAGGAAAGTCAAATTTATATGCAGATACACCATCAATATTCTTAAATACAAAATCCACCATAAGCCTCAACAATCCATACTGATATATTGTTCCAATTACAAAACCAATATAGGACATCGGTCTGTATCCTCCTAAAATTGCCCTGCAACATTCTTTCTGCGAATAGCCGAATACCCTCATCATAGCAATAGTTTTCGTATTTCCGTTTATTACTGTAGTTATAGCAAGAAACAGAGTTGTAAACGCTAACACAAGTCCGATGACCAACATCATCACACCCATCATTTCACTTGATAAATCTTTCATGCTAAACGACATTTGTGTCATAGCTGAAAAGCAAAACGAAGCAAAAATAATGAAAAACACAAGTGACTTTTTTGATTTCAAGGTATTCCTTTTTAAATCCTCTATAAATGAGAGTTCTCTGTTTTTTTCGGTTCTGTGCTTGGGCGGTTTGGAAGCAACCTGCAGGTTGTCCTTTAAAAGCAGCAACGCAGGCTTTTTTAATTTGTACCAAGCATAGTAAACCGAAAGCCCCGAAAAGCACACAGTCGGCAATACCACGAAATAAAGAAAAATGCTCGGATGGAAATTTATAGTTATATCGGGAAGCATTTTATCTTCATTTTGCAGTGCGTAAAACCACGGCATTAGAAGAAACGCTCCTCCAAAGCCTATTGCCGTTCCGATAAAAGTATCAATTCCGAACACCCAAAAACTTTTTGCAATTTTTAGATTTGAATATCCCAGAGCCTTTAATATGCCAAGCTCTTTTTTATGGGTATCAATATAATGTTTAGTGTAAAAAAGCAGCATTATAATCGAAGTTAAAAGCAAACATCCGCCACTTACAAGGCAAACGACTTTTGCAGTAGAAACCTGAGCATTATAAAAAAACATTGACAATTCAGATGTTATTTCACTTTCAATCAACTGAACATCAAAATAAAAATTCAGGAACATTGTGCATACAAGTACAGCACAACAGGCGATAATGGAAATTCCAATGAGCTTTGAAGCATTTTTTATTCCAACGAGCATACCATTACCACCCAATCTCATAAGCGGTCTTTTGCGTTTCATTTGTATAAATTTCAGATATTTTTCCGCTGTTCATTTTTATAACTGTGTTAGCCATTTGTGCAATATTCAGATTGTGCGTTACCATTACGATTGTAAAATCATACTCCTTTTGAAGTTTACAGATATAATCAAGCACTTGTCGTCCTGTTTGTTCGTCTAATGCTCCTGTCGGTTCGTCAAGGAACAATACCTTGGGCTTTTTCGCTAATGCTCTTGCAACGGAAACCCTTTGCTGCTCACCGCCCGAAAGTTCGCTTGGATATTTATGTAACTTTTCTCCGAGCCCGACTGCCTCAATAACGGCTTTATAATCTTTGTTGCCCGCTAAGTCAGCACCCATTTTTACATTTTTATCAACATCCATATTAGGTAACAAATAATACTGCTGAAAAATAAATCCGATATTTTCTTTACGAAATGCGGTCAATTCATTGTCGGTAAACACGGTAATATTTGTTTTGTCATAAAGCACTTCACCGCTGTCAGGACGTTCAAGTCCCGAAATTACATTCAAAAGAGTTGACTTTCCAGAACCTGACGCACCGAGTATAACTACAAAATCCCCATCTTTAATCTCAAGATTGATACCCTGCAATACTTGAAATCGGCTTTCTCCATTGCCGTATGATTTTATAATATCCTTAACTTTAATCATATTTCCCGCACTCCTTCGTATTTTTCAAAAGGCTCGTAAATACCTCTGTAATCATCAAGTTGATTTCAGAACCTGTAAAGCGACACATTTTAGTGGCACAAAGCGTTGCAATGCCGTGCGTATAAATCCAAAGGTGACGATATAGATTTTCAGCTAAAAGTTCATTAATTCCGTAATCATTTTGAATTGACACGAGAATTTTCTCATAGCTTTCCTCTATCAATGGAAGCACATCCAACAAATCAGGTATTTGTGCTTGTTCTGTCATAAACAGAAGTCTAAAAAGTTTGGGCTCATTGATAGAAAAAAGGATGTATTGTGTTCCAACTCCCTTAAATGGGTGTTCTTCCGTTAAACCTTGATTGACATATTCTTTATACAACATTTTGGCAGATTGAATCACAGTTTGCTGAACTTCTTCCATATTTTTGAATACAGTAAAAATTGGTCTTGCTGAACTACCGAGGCGTGTTCCCAGTTCTCTGGAGGTTAAGGCTTCAAATCCATCTGTTTTAACAATTTCTAATGCTGTTTTGGTAATTTCCTCTTTTGTGAACTTTGCTTTTGGTGGCATATCTTGGCTTCTCCTTTCTAAATCATCTGTTTTACATCGTATGATTTATTATAATTGAATCTATTAAAAAAATCAATAGGAAACAGATAAGTATTTCTCATAAAAAAGTGTAATTTTGTTTCAGACATAAAAAAGACAGCGTAAAATGCCTTCCTGCATTCCTACGTTGCCTTTTGTGCTGCTTATTCTTTTGCCGCAATAGAGTTATGTGTATTACTGTTTTCAAATTACTTCCGTGTCTGGTTTTGCCTTAATCGCTTATTCCTTATAGTATAAATCCATTTAATGGTAGTGCGGCTGAGCGTATGTGATGAAGTTGATAATGCCCAAATTGTCAATTGATTTCAATTCCTCTTGCAAAGAGACAACTTATAGGAAGCAATAAGCTAGAATAATTCCGCATTACTAATTATCTTGCGTGCTTGTCCTTTTTACTGTTAAAAATCGCATATCGCATAAAATGCTTCTTTCGGCTCGTGATTTTCGTCAAATATAAGTCCGCCGTTTTTGCGTTTGATAGGAGTATAATTAAGCCATGTTGCATCGTCCGCAACTCCCCAAAAGGTTACGCTGTCAATAGCTTCTTTATACTCTCTGAATATTTTAAAACATTTTTTATAAGTTTCAGCCTGCTCTTTTATCATTTGAGGTGTCGGAGGAATAACCCTTTTGTCGCTGAATCCGAAATAGGCAACATCCATCTCGGTTATGTGAAGTCTGAGTCCTAAGTTTGCATATTCGTCAAGTGCACGCTTATATTCGTCCTCGTCAAAATTACAGTTGAGCCCCAAATGGGTTTGAAGTCCCACTCCGTCGATTTTAACTCCGCTTGATATAAGCTTTTTGACAAGCGAGATTATCTTGGGATTTTTGTTTGGGTCGGCTTCGTTATAGTCGTTATAAAAAAGCCCGCAGCCGCTAGGCAGATATTTTGCGGCGAGTTCAAAGGCTTTAATGAGGTAATTCTCTCCGAATGCCGAGTACCAAGGTGTATTTCGGTAAAATTCATCTCCGTCTGAAATTGCCTCGTTAACGACATCAAAGCAATAAAGCTCGTCCTTATATCTCTCCGATATGATCTTAATGTGCTCTTCTAAGTATTTCAAAGCATTTTCTTTTCCGTCTGCAAAAACCCAATCCGCAAGCTCCTGATGCCAAACGAAATTGTGTCCACGAAGCTTTACGCCCATTTGTCTGCCAAGTGAAACGATCTCGTCTGCACCGGAAAAATCAAATGTATCTTTTTTCGGGTGTATTATGCCGAGCTTCATTTCGTTTTCACAGGTAAGAGAATTAAAATGCTTTGTGATAAGCTCTCTGTGAGTTTTTACTGTCTGCGGATTTACCGCACAGCCTATTTTAAAATAGGGCTCATAAATTTCTTTTAAAGTATTCATTAAAACTACCTCTTATTTATCCTTAATATTTTCCGAAGAAGAATCACCTATACTTTGACAGCAAATATTTCCGTTTTCAGCCTTTGCATTTCCGGAAATATTGACGCATTCTATATCGCCTCCGGCATATGCATCTCCGCCTATATCGTTACAGCGTAAGCTTCCTCCTGCCGATATAGTTCCACCGACACTGTCGCAGTTAAGACTTCCTCCTGATGATGCATTTTTACCTACCTTGTCGCAGGTGAGGCTTCCTCCGGCGACAGCATTTTTACCCACGTTGTTGCAGATTACCGAGCCGCCTGCTGTAGTGTTACCTTCAATGTCATGGCAGTCTATCGAGCCGCCGGCACTGGCGTTACCTGATATATTCTCGCAGGTGATATTACAGCGGCAATCTACATTGAGAGCTTTCCCGGAAAGTTCAAAGGTAAATTTACTTGCAGACTCAAAATCCTCAATCAGTTTATGTCCTTCAAAAACGGCAGCGTGTATAGAATCATCGTTTTCCCAAGGGAGAGATACCAAATTTCTTTTTGTAAAAAGATCGGAGTGTGCACCTTTGATATTAAGTACTTTTTTCGTTCCGAAAAGTTCATCGATACTAACTCCGAATATCTTAGCAATCTCCGGTAAAAGCAGAATATCAGGGCTTGAAAGCTTGTTTTCCCATTTGCTTATCGCCTGAAATGAAACGCAAAGCTTTTGGGCTAAAGCACTTTGAGTAAGCCCTTGTTCACGGCGAAGTTTTACGAGATTATCGGCAAGGATTTGTGCGTAATCGCTCATTTTTGTTTTCCCCCTTGTAAGTTTTGTCTTGATTAAAGTATATCAAACGCTACCGGTTTTTACAATAACTTATTAGTGGAAATGATGAAATCCTTTTCAACTGGTGGTTGAATCGCAAAAAACCGTTGACAAAACCTGCAATGTAATGTATAATAACATTTGTTATATAACTGCTGTTATTTGAAAGAGGTGGGAATTGTGCCGCCAAAGGCAAAGATTTCAAAAGAAGATATAATTAAAGCCGCTGTTCAGATTGTCCGAGAGAACGGTTTAGAGGGGTTGAATGCAAGACAGATAGTCAAAAAGCTTAACTGTTCAACACAGCCGATTTTTTCAAACTTTAAATCTATGGAAGAGCTTAAGTCTGAGGTGCTGAGTTATGCGGCAAAGGTTTATAAAAGCTATCAGGAAGGCTTTATAAAAAGCGGAGAATATCCGATATATAAAGCCGTTGGAATGGGATATATAAAATTTGCAAAAGAACAGAGTGAGCTTTTTAAGCTTTTGTTCATGCGTGACCGACGGCATGATAAAAGTGACGATCCTATAGACAATGATTTTGAAAATGCAGTTTCTATTGTTATGAAAAGTACCGGACTAAGCCGTGATGATGCAAGTGTTTTTCACTTGGAAATGTGGGCGTTTACTCACGGAATAGCGACAATTCTTGCAACTTCTTTTTTAGAATTTGATTATGAAACTGTAAGCCGGATGCTTACGGATCAGTTTGACGGATTAAAAACTATATTTACAAAGGAGCGGTAGTATGGAAAATGTAATTAAAATAGAGGGGCTTTGCAAAAGCTTCGGAGATATTAAAGCTGTGGATAACCTGAGCTTTAACGTAAAGGAGGGGGAGCTGTTTGCTTTTTTGGGAATAAACGGCGCAGGAAAAAGCACGACGATTTCTATAATTTGCGGTCAGCTTAAAAGAGACAGCGGAAGCGTTTTTATAAGCGGACAAGATATAGATTCCTCTCTCAGCGAAATCAAAGGCGAGCTTGGAGTTGTTTTCCAAAATTCTGTTTTAGATAAGTCGCTTTCTGTTTATGACAATCTTAAAAGCAGAGCGGCACTTTACGGGATTTGCGGAGCTAAGTTTAAAGAACGGTTAAATGAGCTGAGTGAAATGCTTGATTTAAAGGATTTGCTGAAACGAGACGTTAAAAAGCTGTCGGGAGGTCAGCGCCGCCGCATAGATGTTGCAAGAGCGCTTATACATAACCCGAAAATCTTGATTTTAGATGAGCCTACAACGGGTCTTGATCCTCAGACCCGAAAAACATTGTGGAATGTTATTGATACTTTAAGGCATGAAAGAAAAATGACTGTTTTTCTCACAACGCATTACATGGAGGAAGCGGCAGATGCAGATTATGTAGTGATAATTGACAGCGGAAAGATCTCGGCGGAGGGAACTCCGCTTCAACTCAAAAACACTTATACCGGTGATTTTATTACCCTTTACGGAGCGGATAAAAAACAGGCGGATACGCTTTCAATGCCGTATGAGGAGATTCGTGATGCATATCGGATTGCAGTACCGAATACGGCGGCGGCAACAGAATTGATTGTGAAATATCCGGAGATTTTCAAGGATTATGAAATTACAAAGGGAAAAATGGATGATGTTTTTCTCGCTGTAACAGGTAAAAAGCTTTCGGGAGGTGCTGAAAAATGAATTCACTTTTAGCGTTGATCAGACGTAATACAAAGCTGTTTTTTAAGGACAAGGGAGTGTTATTCACATCACTGATAACACCTATTATATTGCTGGTTTTGTATGCAACATTTCTTGCTAATGTTTATCGTGACAGCTTTAACGCAAGTATGCCTAAAGGTTTTGACGTTCCCGAAAAGCTGATAAACGGCTGTGTAGGCGGAGAGCTTTTTTCATCACTTTTGGCAGTATGCTGTGTAACGGTTGCATTTTGTGCAAATATGCTTATGGTTTCGGACAAAGTTACCGGCGCAAAAAGAGATTTAACTATGGCACCGGTCAAAAAGTCGGTTTTCGCATTGGGATATTACATATCAACTGCGATCACAACTCTTATCGTGTGCCTTATTGCAACAGGTGCGTCGCTAATATATCTTGCTAATGTCGGATGGTATTTGTCGGGCATGGATATTGTGAAAATTTTGCTCGACGTATTTTTGCTGGTCATGTTCGGAACTGCGATTTCATCTATAATCAACTTCTTCCTTTCATCGCAGGGACAGATTTCCGCTGTCGGAACGATTGTTAGTGCAGGCTATGGATTTATCTGTGGGGCATATATGCCGATTTCGCAGTTCGGAAGCGGTTTGCAAAAGGTCGTTTCATTCCTGCCGGGAACTTACGGCACATCGCTTATACGAAACCATGCGCTCAGAGGAGTATTCAGTGAAATGAAATCACTGCATTTTCCGTCTGAAGTTATCGAAGGCATTAAAGATGCAATCGACTGTAATCTGTACTTCTTCGGCGATAAGGTTGAGCTTAGTTCAATGTATTTCATTTTGGGCGGCTCTGTTGTTTTGTTAATTGCAGTATTTGTATTGATCAATATTTTAAAAAGAAACAGCAAAGCGTAAAAGATTATTTTACAGAAAAATTTAAGTGAAATTATAAAAAAGTATTGACAAAACTTTTTACTTGCTGTATAATATACAAGTCGTTTGAACAAAGCGGCTTTGTGTGGGAGCATAGCTCAGCTGGGAGAGCATCTGCCTTACAAGCAGAGGGTCACA
>CABUAH010000031.1 GCA_902489475.1 uncultured Oscillospiraceae bacterium
CATATTTTGAAGTTACTTCTCTTCTTTTTTGGGTCACATCATTTTAACACATACAATATTGCATGGACTTTTATGAATTTTTATGTTGAAATTGTTTGAAGTTTGTTGTATAATGTAAAAGTGTAACATGAACACAACTTTGTACGGGAGGCACGATAATGAAAGATAATAATTTGCCAAACGATTTAAATGCTAAAAAAGAAATGTCAGTTGAAGATATAATTAATGACGTTATGAAGAAAAAGAGCATGGACAGGGATATGGGTAAGACGTTTGAAAGCGAGGAACTTAACGAAACATCTTCGCAAAAATCCGATGACTCTTTTCTTTTGGATTTTGACTCTAAAATTATTGATAGTGTAGATGGTAATGATTCGGAAAAATCCGAGCAGAAAAAAACCTCTGATAACAAAAGTGTTGAGGACCTTATTGCTGAAGCAATAGAGAAAAAAACTGCTAAGGAAGAAAAGGCAAATTCCGATTTGAATCAGAAGCTTGACGGGGTTGATTTTGCTTCGGACAAGCCTATAACACAGTTTGAAACGACCGAATTTGAAGATGATGAAGAAACGGAAAACGATTATAACGCCAAAAGTAAAAAGAAAAAATTGACAAAAAAGCGCAAGACATCCATTGTTGTTTGTTACATTGTCGGGGTATTATTTTTACTTCTTGCCGGAGGAGTTTCAGCGTTTGGATATTTTACGGGACTGCTGCAAAGAGGTGAGGCTCAAAGTCCGATAACAGGGCAGCTTTCAATAAACTCCGCAACAGATGAGGACCTTGAAAAAGAACGGCTTTTAAAAGAACAGCTTGAAGCGGCTCAGCAAAGCTTTATGTCAAACGACAATGTTACAAATATTTTGATAATAGGTGAGGATATAAGAGATACGACAAACGGCACTAACGGAAATACGGACGTTATGATGCTTTGTTCTATAAATAATGAAACAAAACAGGTTACTCTTTCTTCGTTTATGAGAGATATGTATGTTGAAATCGCAGATACAGGCGGTACATACGCAAAACTCAATTCCGCATATGCGACAGGCGGTGCGGAGCTCACGATGAAAACGCTTAAAAACAATTTTGGAATAGACGTAGACAGATACGTTTTATTCAACTTTTATACTTTCATTGATATAGTTGATGCCTGCGGCGGAATTGATATAAGAATTTCCGATGATGAAGCTGTGGGAATGCAAGCACCTATGGCGGAGCAAAACAAGTATCTTAAGAATGCAAAAGGCACGGATTATTTCACCAAGGGCGGAGCGTATCACATGAATGGAAATCAGGCTCTTGGATATGCACGTCTTAGATATGTAGGTAATGCTGATTTTGAGAGAACCGAAAGACAAAGACGTGTTGTTACAAAGATCGTCGAAAAGGCAAAGGGCATGAGCTTAGTTGAGTTATCTGATCTTTTGGATAAGGTCTTAAGAGAGCTTAAAACAAATCTTACCGACGGTGAAATAGCTTATCTTCTTTATAATTCATCTGACCTTTTGTCATACGATATTAATCAGCTTAGAATTCCGGCTGACGGTATGTATGCAAATGAAATGATTCGAGGAGAGGCTGTTTTAACTGTTGACCTTGCAAATTGCATAAAGCTTTTCCAGGAAACAGTTTACGGATACAGCAATATAAGTGATGAACAGTCGTCTTCAGAAGAATCCGGTTCATCTTATGACAGCGGGTATAATAATTCTTATCAAAACAACGAAGTAAATATGTTTTATTAAAAAGAAATCCTATTGCAGACTTTTGCAATAGGATTTTTGTTGTTTTGCGATTGAATTTAGGCGTCAGTACACATAAGTTCACATTCTTTGTTGTAAAAATATTCAAGTACTGATTTTCTTGTTATGATGCCTATAAAGCAATCTCTGTCGTCAATAACAGAAACAAAATTTTGATTCATGACAAGCAGAAGTAAGTCCTGCATAGTAGCGTTTATCCGCACGGGCTTATGCTTTTTGGTGTTTATAATATCTTTTATTTTTACGTCTTCTAAAAGCTTTATGTCTGCATCAATGTGCTCATTTAATATGTACCATAAAAAATCACCCTCGGAAACAACTCCTATGTATTTTCCTTCCTTGTTAATTACAGGTGTTGCTGTGAATTTATGAGCTTTCATCTGCTCAAGACCTTGTCTTACGGAGCTTGAATCGTAAATATACGACACTGTAGCCTTTGGCTTTAAAAGCGATAAGATATTCATGCTGTTGTCCTTTCGTTTTGTTTTCGTTTGTTGCCAAGATTAAATAAGGGGCGTTGCCCCGTCATTCAATAAGCGGCACGGGACATCTTGCTACGATTATAATATCATATCATTATGAATAATATGTGAAATCAGTATTGCAATTTTAATGTGATTTGTCACTGTCGAAAACTATTGAAGTTGACCGAAAACTCATTTTGTATTATAATTGACACAGGCAGCGTATTGAATTAAAGCTTTTGGAGGAATGAAAAATGGCGGATAAGGAAACGGATACAATTAAATACCGCCGATTAAGAAAAGTGATATTTTGGCTGCTGTTTTTCTTAACTGCGGGAGGACTGTATATTTTGTTTGTAATTGTTACAGGATTATCGCTTCCGTGTGTTTTTCATGAAGCTTTTGGTGTCTGGTGTCCGGGCTGCGGTGTAAGCCGAATGTTTTTAAAAATATTTAAAGCTGATTTTGCCGGTGCTTATTATGAAAACAGGTTTTTATTTTCCACCTTGCCTTTTTTGTTGGCGGCATCAGCGTTTCGCATTTACCAGTACATAGAGCAAAAGCCGTTTAAAAAGACGGTGTGGTTTATAGTTGTGATGATCGTTTATGCGGCAGCGTTTTTGGTGTACGGTGTATTGAGAAATTTTAATGCGTTTTCTTTTTTAGCACCCGGCAGCGGAGTGTGATTTGCGTAAAAGCTTATGCGCTTGAAATTAGAAGGATATTGTGATATACTGTATTTTAAATATTTGAAATTAATGCTTTTTAAGGTGGTAATAAAAACACATGAAAATAGCTTTTATTGTTTTTTTGGTCGTTATGTCAGCAGTTTTTTCTGCAACGGAAACCGCTTATTCTTCCGCAAATCTTATCAGACTTAAAAATCTGGCTAACAGCGGCAAAAAAACAGCAAAGACGGCAGTTAAAATTATAGAGAAGTACGATAAGGCTCTTACGGCGGTTTTAATAGGAAATAACATTGTGAATATTGCTGCGTCGTCGATAGCGACAGTTGTATTTTCCTCTGCATTCGGTGCAAACGGAGTTGCTGCGGCAACGCTGGTTATGACAATAGTTGTTTTGATTTTCGGAGAGGTTTTGCCGAAAAACTTTGCAAAGGAAAATGCTGAGAGGTTTTGTCTTTTTATGGCATATCCGTTGAATGCACTTATGTTTGTTTTTACACCGATAATTGCTTTTTTTGTCATGCTTAAAAATCTATTGTCAAGGCTTTTTAAAAACAAAAACAAACAGCCTTCCGTAACTGAAGAAGAGCTTATGTATATGATCGAAGAAATCGAGGACGAGGGAGTTTTGGAGGAACAGGAATCCAATCTTGTGAGGAGCGCTTTGGAGTTTGACGAAACGCTTGTCGAGGAGATTTTGATTCCTCGTGTGAATGTCATTGCTATAGATAAAAATGAGGACATTGAAATTATCAAGAATTGCTTTTTTGAAAACTCATATTCCAGATTTCCCGTATATGATGAAACTATCGACAACATTATAGGAATTCTTCATCAAAATGATTTCTGTAAGCTTTATTTTGACGGCGGAAAGGATATAGTGCCGTTTTTGAAAAAGCCGCTGTTTGTTTCGGAATATCAGAAGATTTCGGATACGCTTAAAGCAATGCAGAGAGAAAAGGTTCACATGGCTGTTGTTTTGGATGAATACGGCGGAACAAGCGGAATTGTTACACTTGAAGATATAATAGAGGAGCTTGTCGGGGAAATTTACGACGAAAGCGATGATGAAGATACTTCTTTTGTCAAAATATCTGATAATAAGTATGACGTTTCAGCAGACCTTTCTATTAGTGATTTTGCTGAGCGGATAGGTATTGACGAAGAGGAGTTTGAAACCGACTGCAATTCTCTCGGCGGACTTTTTATGGATACTCTTCATAGGGTGGTTCGAATAAACGATACGGTCGAGTATAAAATGCTTCGTCTTACTGCAACAAAAATCGAGGATCAATGGATAGAACGAATTGCGGTCGAAGTCAAAGACAGGGAAGAGAATAATGACTGAATCTGACAAAAAAGAGAAGATGAGAGCGTCAGAGCTTTGCTACAGACTTTTTGTTATCCTTTTAAGCGTTGGGTTTGGAGCATTGCTGCTTGCGGCTTTGATAACAGCGAAAGCAGTTGTCGGAAATGAAAACAATGTTAAAAATGCAGCTGTAATTCTTTCAAGCGTTTTCTTTGCACTTATTATTACATCTTTGGTGACGCTTATTGTGTGCTGGATTTCCATGAAAAAAACGGGAGCTGCAAATCTTATGGTAAGCACGCTTTTGATGACGGTTTCCAATATTTTTTTGCTGCTTAATTGTAAATGGGTATACACGGTTTATTCATACGGCTCAGGGAATGAGGCTTTTGTTCAAAAACAGATCGGCGAAACATCAGAAAGCTATTTTTTGTTTCTTGACGGAGTGCATTTCAGGTGGCTTTTGCTGGGGTTCGCCGTATCATTTATAATCATTTTAGGATTTGTAAGTCTTTTTCATTTAAAAAGGCTGCGTACAAGCAGATAGCGAGGAAAAAACATGAAAATAGATTTTCACACTCATGCGTTTACAGAGTCTATAGCTGATAGGGCAATAAAAAAACTTGAAGCACTTGCTGATCAGAAGGCTCTTACTGACGGAACAATAAGCTCACTTTTGAATAGGTTTGACGAGTGGGGCGTAGATAAGGGAGTTGTTTTGACAATTGCAACTAAGCCCACACAGCAAACGACTATAAACAACTGGGCGGCAAGTATAAAAAGCGAGAGGATTATTCCCTTCGGTTCAGTGCATTTTATGGCGGACGATTGGGAAGAAGAGCTTGAAAGAATAAAGAGTCTTGGAATTAAAGGAATAAAGCTTCATCCCGACTATCAGGGATTTGAAATCGACGACGAAAGAATGATGCCTATATATAAAAAGTGTGCGGAGCTTGGGTTGATTGTAATGTTTCATGCAGGGCTTGACTGCGTTTCACCGAATTATATTCATGCCAGACCGAAAGCTTTGCTTAAAGCGCATATTCTTGTGCCTGAAATGACTATGGTTTTGGCTCATATGGGCGGAAATGACATGGCGGACGATGTGCTAAAGTATCTTGCAGGGACGGATGGAAACATATATTTTGATACAAGCTTTATCGCCGACAGGTATGACGATTCACTTGTTGAGGAGATAATTCTTAAGCACGGAAGCGACAGGATTTTATTTGCTACCGACTGCCCTTGGTGTTCGGGAAAGGCTGAAATAGACATGATAAACAGGCTTCACATCACCGATGAGGATAAGGAAAATATATTTTATAAAAATGCACAAAGGCTTTTGTGCTTATAATAACACAAAAACGGAAAGGATTGTTCAGAAATGACGTACAAGGAAGAATTTATTAAGTTTATGGTAGACTGCGGAGTATTGACTTTCGGCGAGTTTACGCTTAAAAGCGGAAGAAAAGCTCCTTATTTTATCAATACCGGAAATTACAAAACAGGAGCGCAGCTTGCACGCCTTGGAGAATTTTATGCTGAGTGCATAAAAGAAAACAATATTGATGCAGAAACGCTTTACGGTCCGGCTTATAAAGGTATCCCTCTTGCAGTTTCAGCAGCAGTAGCGCTTTACAACAAGTTCGGCAGGGAGGTAAATTATACCTTCGACAGAAAAGAAGTAAAGGATCACGGCGAGGGCGGAATGTTTGTCGGAAAGAAGCTTGTGGACGGTGAAAAGGTTGTTATAATTGAGGATGTTATGACAAGCGGAAAAGCATTGAAGGAAAATATGCCAAAGCTTAAGGGCGCGGCAGATGTTGATATAACCGCAATGGTAATAACAGTTGACAGAATGGAAAAGGCACTTGACAGCGACAAGAGTGCTGTTCAGAACGCTTATGATGAGTATGGCGTAAAGGTGTATTCCATAGTTAATATAAACGACATCATTGACGCTATTAAATCAGGAGTAGTAGAAGGTCAGGAATACCTTGACAAAATGATAGAGTACAGAAGCCTTTACGGAGTAGAGTAAGGAAGGGTTAAAATGCAGGAAAGCAACAAAACGGCGGACAATAGACATACTGAAGAAAAAAGAGATATTTTTGACAAGCTCATGGCTTTGCCGGTCCTGAATATTTTTGAGAGCTTTTACAAAAAGAATAAGTCTGTTTTGCTGTATCTTTTTTTCGGGGTTTTGACAACGGCAGTAAGCTTTTTGGCAGCCTGGGTTTCAAAAGAAGCGCTCGAGGCTTTCGATTTCGGAAAAAACACCGTTTCAGTTGTAAGCAGTGTATTTTCCTGGATATGTGCTGTTACATTTGCATATATTACAAACAGGATATGGGTATTTGAATCAAAGGTTTCGGGCAAAAAGCAGCTGTTTGCAGAAGCGGTTTCGTTTTACGGAGGCAGGGTTTTCACGCTTGTTGTAGAAACGCTTATGATGTGGGTAGGCTACTCGCTGATAGGAGTTAATTACTGGCTTACAAAAATCATTGCAAATGTTGTGGTCTTGATTTTAAATTATGTTATAAGCAAGCTTTTCGTTTTCAAAAAATAGATCTGTACCTTTAGAGGCGAACAATATGAACAAAAACAGCGAACAAAATGTTAAAACGGCGTACAAGGTATCTGTTGTAAGCATTTTTGTAAATGTTATTTTATCAGCAATCAAGCTGGTGGCAGGAATTCTTGCAAACAGCTCCGCTTTGATTTCAGATGCAGTTCATTCCTTAAGCGATGTTTTTTCAACTGTGGTAGTTATAATAGGCGTAAAGCTGTCAAGCAAAGCTGATGACGAGGATCATCAGTACGGCCATGAAAGGCTTGAATGTATTGCGGCAATAATTTTAGCGTCTGTTTTGATGCTAACGGGATTTGGAATAGGGTATAACGGAATCAATGTTTTTATATCAAATGAATTGTCGGATTTAAAGCAGCCCGGAGCTTTCGCACTTTTTGCGGCAGGACTTTCGATAGTTGTTAAAGAGGCAATGTATTGGTATACAAGAAGTGCAGCTAAAAAAATAAACAGTGATGCTCTTATGGCGGATGCATGGCATCATAGAAGTGATGCGCTGTCATCTGTCGGAAGTATTATAGGAATAGGCGGAGCAATGCTTGGCTTTGAGGTCTTGGATCCGTTGGCATCCATTGTAATATGCTTGTTTATTATCAAAGCTGCTTTTGATATTTACAAGGACGCAGTTTCAAAGCTTACCGATAAAGCGGCGGATCTTGCGACAACAGCGAGGATAAGAGAAGTTATTTTAAACAATGACAGCGTTTTGGGAATAGATGTTTTAAAAACAAGGCTTTTCGGAGCTAAGATGTATGTAGACGTTGAAATTTGTGTTGACGGAAATATGACTCTTTTCTCTGCACATGAAACAGCACAGGAAGTGCATGACGAAATAGAGAAAAATTTCCCAACGGTAAAGCATTGTATGGTGCATGTGAATCCATACAGTGAGGATGAAAAAGAAGAGGTATAAACTTGAGTGAAGTTTTAGAAATTTTATTAGACGGTTTGTTGGACGCAGTCAAAATGCTTCCGTTTTTGTTTGGAATTTACATTTTGATCGAATATATGGAGCATAAGAATTCCAAAGGCTTTGAGGGCTTTTTTAAACGTCTGGGTATTTTCGGGCCTGTCGGAGGAGCGGTTTTGGGAACAGTTCCGCAGTGCGGAATATCTGTTGCGGCGACTAACCTTTTTTCCGGAAGAGTAATTACGCTCGGCACGATAATTGCTGTTTATATTGCAACAAGCGATGAAGCAATCCCGATAATTTTGGCTCATCCCGATAGGATAGGCGTTTTATGGAAGCTTATAGTAATCAAAGTAATAGCGGCGGCGATCGCAGGAATCATCGTTGATTTATTATTAAAGGCTGTATCAAAAAAGAAAGGCGAGGAAAAGCCTTTTGAGGAGCTTTGCGAACATTGCGGATGTCACGGCCATGACGGTCATGGACATTCGGTATTGATTCCTGCATTAAAACATACTGCTTCAATATTTGTGTTTGTGCTTATCATAAACATTGCGTTGGGATTTGTAATGGAGTACTTAGGTCAAGACTTTTTAAAAAGTATTTTGATTTCAAAATCTCCGCTTCAACCGTTTTTGTGTGCCATCGTCGGGTTTATTCCAAACTGTGCGGCGAGCGTTTTGCTTACCGAGCTTTATTTGGAGGGTGTGATAACCTTTGGCTCATGCGTAGCAGGTCTTTGCACAGGAGCGGGAATGGGACTTTTAGTGCTTTTTAAAACCAATAAAAGACATATCAAGCAAAACCTTATGATACTTGGGATTTTATATGTTTTTGCAGTATTAACAGGAATTGTAACTAATATGTTGTTTTAACGGATGTCAGTTATGATTTTTACATCTTTAAACAATTATAATTTGTGAAGATAAATCGCATTTTGTACTATATAAAAATTTGACAAATAATATAAATAGTGGTATACTGTTTAAGGAGTTAAAGCGTTGCAGTGCTAAACCGGCAACACTTTAACCGGTATTGTATGAAAGAAAGAAGGGCTATTTATGAAACTAAAAAGAATTCTTGCGGCTGTATCGGCTTGTGCTTTGGCATTTGGTATGATGACGGGCTGCGGAAAAACAGATGATTCATCAAGCAATGGAAATGAAACAAGTGAGAATGCTAAGAACTTTAAAATTGGTATTGTTCAGATTATGGAGCATAATTCTCTTAATACTATAAGAGATGCGGTTGTAAGTCAGCTTGAAGAGTTAGGATACAAGGACGGAGAGAATTGTACTATAGATCTTCAACAGGCAAACAACGAAGCTACAATGGTTACACAGATACTTGATAAGTTTAAAGCTGACGGTGATGATATTATTGTTGCGATAACAACTCCTTGTGCAACAGCCGCTGCTGCTTATTCGAACGAGATTCCTGTTGTATTTTCGGCAGTTACAGATCCTGTGAGTGCTGAGCTTGTTAAGGATTGGGATAATTCCGGAGATGAAAACCTGACCGGAACGTCCGATAAGCTTGACATTACAAGAATT
This sequence comes from uncultured Oscillospiraceae bacterium, assembly GCA_902489475.1. Lineage (GTDB taxonomy): Bacteria > Bacillota > Clostridia > Oscillospirales > Ruminococcaceae > UMGS1601. The sequence continues at coordinate 9,279 of CABUAH010000031.1, forward strand.
TTGGATAATGCACTTGCTATCACTCCTGACATCAAGACTCTCGGCTTCCTTTATAATACGGGAGAGCTGAATTCAGTTGAGTGCCTTAAGGAAGTAAAGGCATACTGTGATGAAAAGGGAATTGAAGTCGTTGAGGGCTCGGCAACTACTGCAACAGAGCTTTCGGAAGCTGCTACAACTTTGTTCTCAAAGTGCGATGCCGTATTTTCTCCTAACGACAATACTGTTGCGGGAGCAATGGGAACAGTTGCGAAAATCGCAATCGATGCTAAAAAGCCTATGTATGTAGGAGCTGATTCAATGGTTCAGGACGGCGGATTCGCAACAGTCGGAATCGAGTATACAGATCTTGGTAAGGAAACTGCAAATATGGTTGACCAAATTCTTAAGGGCGAGAAAAAGGCAGGAGATATTCCAATCAAGGTCTTTAACGAGGATTTGAGTACATATATTAACAAGTCAACAGCTGAGGCAATAGGTATTACTATTCCTGAGGATATCCAAAACGGAGAAAAGACGGTTTTCTTTGATTAGATATTGCAAAATTTACTAAAATGAAGTATAATGTCAGAGTGGGTATGTTTTTTGAATTAAGTTTCGGACAATACCGCTCTGATATTTTTTTGACGGAGAATTTTTATGAAGATAAACAAGAAAAAACTTATATCGTGGATTCCGAGAATAATAGTGCTGGTGGTAATGCTTGTTTTGATAAACACACAGCTTTACCAAAGTCAGATACTTGATACGCTTGAATACGGATTCGTATTTGCTCTTTTGGCGCTCGGAATTTTTATTTCATTTAGAATTTTGGATATTCCCGATCTGTCAGTTGACGGAACATTTGCACTTGGAGTTTCTGTTTCGGCAATACTTGCATCTAACGGTCATCCTGTAATCGGGATTCTTTTGGGGCTTGTGTCGGGTGCGCTTGCCGGATGCTTAACGGGAGTTTTGATAACAAAGTTTAAAGTCCAACCGATTTTAGGCGGAATTATAACAATGACGGCACTTTATTCAATCAATCTTGCAATTTTAGGGGCGCCGAATCTTTCTCTGTGGAAAAGTCCGACAATCTTTAAGATTACCGAAGATGTTTTCGGCGAGTACAATCAGATTATAATGACGTCTATTGTTTTAGTGATTGTATTTTTGATAATGTTTTGGTTTTTGAAAACACAGCTCGGAATGAGCTTGAGAGCTACTGGTGACAATGAATTTATGGTTAGAGCTTCTTCGATAAACTCTGATACTATGAAAATACTGGGCTTTGCAATAGCAAACGCTCTTGTTGCTCTTTCTGGAGCTATATATGCTCAGTTTACTCAGACGGGCGATACAAACAGCGGAACGGGAATGCTGGTTGTCGGATTGGCATCGATTATTATCGGAGAAATCTTCTTTTCACAGCACACTATTTTTTCAGGACTTATGGCTGCGGCGTTCGGAGCGGTGGCTTACAGATACATACTCGCGTTTGCAATGAGTCTTGGAATAGATACTATGTATACAAAGCTTTTGTCTGCAATAATAGTTGCCGCTGCAATTGCTCTTCCTGTTATTAAGAAAAGTGTAGTAGGCACTGTTTTGAGGATGAAGGAAAGGAGTGGTAAGGGTGCTTAAGCTTGAGAATGCCAATGTTGTTTTCAATGCGAAAACAGTAAACGAGAAAAAGGCGCTTAAGAATTTCTCCTATGAAATAAAAGACGGGGATTTTATAACGGTAATCGGTTCTAACGGTGCCGGAAAGTCAACCCTTATGAACGCAATTTCAGGAAGCCTAATGCTCGACAGCGGAAAAATATTTTTGGATGGTAAAGATATTACAAGATATAAGGAACACGAAAGAGCTAAATTTATAGGCAGGCTTTTTCAAGACCCATTAAAGGGGACTGCTCCGAATATGACGATTGAAGAAAATTTGGGTCTTGCTTATTCAAGAGGAAAAAAGCGAAATTTGAGTATCGGAATAAGCAAAAAGGATATTTCATTGTTTAGGGAACGGCTTCGTGAGCTTGAACTTGGACTTGAAGACAGAATGACAACTCCTGTAGGTCTTTTGTCGGGAGGTCAAAGGCAGGCGCTTACTCTTTTGATGGCAACGATAGTAACACCTAAGCTCTTGCTTTTGGATGAGCATACAGCGGCACTTGATCCGGTTACTGCGAAAAAGGTAATGGGGATAACTGATGAAATTGTAAAGAAAGACAAGATTACAACCTTGATGATAACTCATAACATTGCGAGTGCATTGGCATACGGCAACAAAACAATTGTGCTTTCACAGGGAGAGCTTCTTATGGATATAACGGGTGAGAAAAGACAGAGTATGACGGTTGAGTCGTTGATGAAGCTTTATTCTCAAACTTCTTCGGACTCACTTTCGGATAAAATGGTTTTGTAATTTAGGCAAGATGATTTGTGAACCTATATGGTATAATCACTTGCTTAAATCAAAAGATTAGAATTTTTGATTAAAATAAATTTTTACGGAGGAAGTCATATGGTTTTTAAAAGAGTTTTGTCTGCCATTTGTGCAGTTTTAACGGCAGCTTTTATACCGATTACAGTATTTGCCGAGGATGAAAGCCCTGTGATCGGCACTGAGTATACAGGGACAGAAGAAGCTCCTGTTGTGATGTTCGATGAGGATCTAAGCTACGATTATTCGCTTGAAATAGCATCGATTGTCGTAAGCGTCAATTTAGTTGGTTTTAACGATAAAAATGGATTTGCAATGAAAATGATTGTCAACGACAAAACAGATTCAAACGATTACTATTTTCTTACTCTTTCAACAAATACATGGGCAACGGTGGATTCAGGGTACGGCGTTGTAAATAATCCTATTGAGCCTACAGGCAAGGGTATATACAACCTCAAATTTGACGTTTCCGATTTAGGCGAAATGACAAATATTAAGTTTCAGCTTTGGCAAGGAACGGCGAAGCTCAACGGTGTTTATTACCTTGATAAAAACGGGAGTGTTTTGCACAGCAGCGGAGATATAGTTAAATCAACTATGGGCTGCTATACGCCAAAGGACGGCAAGGTGTCTGAATTCAATATAGGTGCTGCTGAGGGTGAAACAACGGAAGCTTCTACACAAATCATTACTGTTTCTACGCAGGCAAGCAGTAAAAAATCTGACAGCAGTTTAAGCAAGGATATGCCGGGACTTTTTAACTTTTTGAGCAAAACTGTTTTTGGGATAAGAGTTGTTTGGATACTTGCTGCTTTGTTTGTTATAATCGGAGTTTCATTTATAGTTGCCGGAGCGATGATGTCCAGAAAAAAACACAAAAAAGAACAAGCAAAGTCCAAAGATAAAAAAGAAAAAGCACCACGGGATATTGTAAAGAGAGGATAACTATGAAAAAGTATGTATTTTCAGTTTTGTGTGCTGTAATTCTTGCGGTTACCGCAATAGGAATTTGTGCCGGTGCAGAAGAACCAACAAGAGTTCCTGCACAGAAGATGTCGCAGGAAGCGGAAACAGTTACGGTTGTAAAATCAAAAAAGGTTACTGCCAAAACAACTACAGCCAAAAGTACGGCAAAAAATAGTAAGGCGACGACGGAAGCCTTAAAAAAGGAAACTTCTGAAACGGTTACTAATGACAGAGAGAACGAGGATGATCCTTTTGCTAATGCAGATGGATGGGATATTCCGACAAGCTTTTATATTGGCGGCGGAGTAATAGGAGTTTTTATTATAGCTTCGGTCGTAGTTTTGATTATGGGTAAGCCAAAGGAAAAATAATTTGTAATATTAACCTAGTTTTTGCTTTTGTTGTGCAAAATAGCTACAAATACGGGTATATTTTTGTGAAATCGGATATTGAAAGTCTATTAGAAATATGCTAAAATAAGTACACAATGATATGAATGGGGTATTATGCCTTGAAATAGTTTGATACGCCGTTTGTTTTATTTAAAAATTTAAGGAGGAAATTTAACTATGAAGTTAAGTAAAAGAATTCTAGCTTCAGTCGCTTCGCTTGCAGTTGCAGCAACAATGATGTCAGCAACATATGTAAGTGCTGCTGATGTTTCTTATGAAGCACCGAGCATTTCTACTGCTCCTGAGCTTCGTAAAAACGGAATCGACTTGAAAGCAAATGAAGTTTATTCAACACTTAAGGAGCTTCCTACACAGCCTACTGTAGGAGTTTCAGTTCAGATGGGAAAAAGTTTTTGTTTTAGAAACGCATTTTCTGCACCTAGCTCAGAAACTACATCAACATCGTTCATTCCGAACGCAGACGGTACTGATACCGATAAGTTTAAGCTTACAGTTAAGTCATCTTCTTGGTCTGCATTCTTTGTGCACGGAGCTTTGGTAGCTTACACAGCAGACGGAGTTGAGCTTGTAAACAAAAAGGGTACAGCACCATCGGGAATCGGCGTTTCACAGCCGGGCGGAGATAACATTTATAAAGACGCTAATGGAAATGATGTAGTTGTTACAGATACAAACAACATTCCTGACGGAGTTATCCAGTACTACAAGGAAGCAGAACTTGTTGACGCAACTATCAAGGGTGCAGGAACATATAAGGCTGCAATCGTAGGACACGACTTCCAGAATGATGGAGATATACCTGGATTTAACTGGTTAATGTTAACATCTAACGTTGGTTACTATGACGGACTTGTTGCAAACCAGGCATATACAGTAAACGCTGATGCACTTAATAAAACAGTTACTGAGGCTAAGGCTTTCTTAGAAACACTTAAGGCTCAGCTTGAAGATCTTAAAGCTATAGCTGCTGAGGATCCAACAGAAGAACCTTCAGAGGATCCAACAGAGGAGCCGTCTGAGGAACCAACAGATGCTGATATAGATGCAGATGTTGATACGGATGCAGATACAGATGTTGATAATACAACAGATGAAGATGACATTCAGGCTGAAATTGAAGAGCTTGAAGCAAATATTGCAAATCTTGAGTCTGCAATAACTACAGCTGAAGCTGCTGCAAAGAATGCAGGTAAGACTCTTGCAAAGGATTATCATCTTAAGGTTTCTTCAATGAAGGTTAACGGATATAACAGCGCTGACGCTTATGCAGCAGGAAAAGCTGACATGACATATAATGTTCCTGTATTTACAACAGGAGTAAGCGGCGGAGCTGATGACTACAACTTCTCAGAGTACAACGCAGTAAACGTTTACTCAAAGGATAAGGGATATATCGACTATACTGCAACTCCAACAATTGATGAGGACGGAAATCATACAGGATATATCACAGGAACATACAAGGGCGACACAACTGATGGAACATTCGATGCTATCGGTGCTTCAGTTCGTGCAACAGACAATGGTGCAACAGTTGCTCTTCCAACATATGCTCTTGAGATAGAGTTTACAATTGCTGATGGTGATGCTGATGTATTCGGTTATCAGGGTGCAATTGACGATGCTCAGAATGCAGTTGCTACAGCAGTACAGGAAGCAGGCGGACTTGTTTGGTCTAACTTAAACGATGCTATTGCTAATGCTGAGGCAGTAGATTCTTCTAAGTACACAACAACTTCATATGAGGCTCTTATGGCAGCAGTTCAGGCTGGTAAAGATCTTATCGCTAAGTATGAAAACGGTGAGGAAGTAACTCAGGAAGAAATCGACGCAGCAACAGCTGCTATTACAGCAGCATATGATGCTCTTGAGCCACTTGCAATTGATGAGCCGATAACACCTGACGATCCGTCTAGTGATGATACAAATACACCAACTGACGGAAACGGAAGTGATTCTAACGGATCAGGCAGCGCTACAGACTCCAACCCAAGCACAGGTGCAGGAGTTGCAATTACAGGCGCTATGGCACTCTTAGTAGGTGCAGGATTCACAATCTCAAGAAAGAGAAAGTAATCTAAAAACTTAAAATTATGACCGATCGGTATAATCCGGTCGGTCTTTTTTGTGCATATATTTAAAAAAACCTTGGACATCTTACATAACGGCGGAATAAAAGATTAAAAAACAAACCTCCCGGATAATAGTAATGATTTAATGCATTACTAAAATAAAGGAGGCTTTAATATATTATTCGGTTTTAAAATCTGAAAAAACAACATCTATTCCTTCGATGCTTAGATTTGTCGGGACATCATCCTTAAAGGTTATTGAATATGAGCTTTCTCCGACAGTACCTTTTGCAATCACTGTGTCTTTGTTTGTAGTATATTTGACATCTGACGACAGCGTTGCCGAATCCAAGGAAGACATTATCAGCGTGCTTATTGCACTGTCGGGAAGAGAATCCCTGTCATCAGAGAATTCAATATCATCAAGCTTTACGTTGTATTTATCTCCTTCATAGGTAATTGTAAGGCCCTCAATCTCATCAGGCTTTGAGTAAGAAAACGTCCATTTTGCCTCGTCTTTTTTTATAGTTCCCACATATTTGTCTTCCCCGGTTGAGATTTCGACCGAACAGCTATATGGAGCTTTAAGTTCAACCTTTTTTGCACTGCCGCAGGCGCAAAGTGATATACCTAAAGACAGGCACAAAAAATAAGCATATGCCTTTTTTTTCATATTATCCTCTCCTGTTTAAACGCATAGTGCGTTTAATTCTCGATATTAAAGATAACACCGGGCAGAGAGTTTAGAATATCTCTTGCGATTATTCCTCGCTTAGACATTGATACGGACAAAGTTTCGGCACATTCTCCCAAAATGTAAGAGGCAAGTGCCAAGGCTTTAAAAGTTTTTACACCTTGAGCTATTAAAGATGCACAGATTCCCGCTAACATATCTCCGCTTCCGCCTTTTGACAAAGCAGAGTTGCCCCTTGAAATAATATATGCCTCATTTCCGTCATAAACAAATGATTCCCGTGATTTTGAAATCATTGCTGTGCCGAACTCATTGCAGAAGTTAACAACACAATTTATTCTGTCTCTAATAGTTTCGACAGTGCTTTTGCCGACTAGCCTTGCAAGCTCAGCAGGGTGAGGCGTTAAAACAACATTTGCTTCGGTGTTTCTTAATACATCTATATTCTCACAAATGCAATTTATTCCGTCTGCGTCAAGAATTATTGTGCCTTTGTAGTTTTTTACAAGCTCAGCTGTCAAAGCAATTGTTTCCGGCGTTTTTTGAATTCCACAGCCAATAAGCAAAACTGATGACTTTTCTGTTTCTTTAAGTATTAGCTCAGCATTTATATTTGAAATTACGCCGCATGGTGCTTCCGTAAGAGGAGTAAATATTGCTTCGGGAATTACGGGTGCGATTGTATTCACTACGCTTTTTGTAGACATAACATGGACAAGTCCAACACCGCTTCTAAGTGCAGCATTTGCCGAAAGGATTGCCGCCCCTATATATTTATCGGAGCCTACCAATAAAGAAACCTTGCCGAAAGTTCCCTTGTGGGAGTTATCAGGTCTTAAGGGCAGAGAAGATTTAGCCTGAGATAAATCAAAGATTTCTGTTTTAAAAGAGTTATCTGCTTGGGCTGAAATATTAATATCGCAAACATTTATCTCCCCGCAAAATTCTTTCGCAGGCGACAAAAGACAGCCAAGCTTTGCAGCATGGAAGCTGACGGTTTTATTGTAATGCACAGTCGAGTCGGCTGAGTACCCGTTTTCGCAATTCACTCCGCTCGGAAGGTCACAGGCAATCTTATATGCTGAGGACTTTTCGACAAGTGAAAATAGTTTTTTTATCTTGCCATCAAATTCTCCGTGAAAGCCCGTTCCGAAAACGCAGTCAACGATTATTTTTGCGGTTTCAATTATATCTGACGGTAATTTATCCGTGTATTTGATAACTTGTATCTTTGGATCGAGCGCTGAAAAAGCGTCTTTTGCCAAATCGGTTTTTATATCAGATACAAGCATGACAGTGGGCGTTATTCCTGATTTTAGAAGATGATTTGCACAAACTAAACCGTCACCGCCGTTGTTTCCGCTGCCGACAATTAAAAGACATTCGTTTATCATGTTTTCATATGCGTACTTTTTAATTACATCAAAAAGTGCAAAGCCTGCGTTTTGCATAAGGCATGACAAAGAAACTCCGTGTAAAACGGAGTTTTGTTCAGCGTTTATCATTTGCTTTTTAGTTAGAATTCTCATGGATTGTAAAATAACCTTTCTTTTGTTTAGCTATTTAAAAGCTATTACGGTTGCTGTTGCGAGCTTATCTGTGTGGCTTATACTTACATCAAAAGAAAGCCCATCGGCGGCACTTAGTGCATTGCCTGAAAGTTTAAGATACGGCTTTCCGAGATCGTTTCTCAAGACCTCTACTTCGACAAGCGAAAATGAGCGGACGCCTGTTCCGAGAGCCTTTGAAAAGGCCTCTTTAGCAGCCCAGTTTCCCGCATAGGATTCAAACTTATTTTTCTTTTTTTCAATAAGGCTGATTTCATCGGGTGAGAAAACCCGATTCTTAAAGTGATCGCTGGATACGCTTTTCGTTATTCGTTCAACCTCGACTATATCTGTTCCTATTCTATACATATTACGTCCTGTTTGCAGTGCGGGGAAGAGATTTTTCAACAAGCTCAAGCATATCATCGTTTGGTGTGAAAATCAGTCGTGTGTTTCCAAGCTCTTTGTGACGGAAATCAAGATAATAGTTATTATCGCTTTCACGACAGCTTACGTCCACTAAAGTCAAGTTTGAGTTATTATAAGCTGATTTATTCTTGCCGAAAGCAGTCGAGCTTTTCAGATCAATAGTAATAAGCCGCTTGCGCTTTCTTTGCCCCATAATTTTATCTATATCAAGCTCTCCGTTTGTAAAAATATATTCATATTCGGTGTAAAGTCCGCCTAAGATGTAATACGTACCCCATAGCACCAATGCGGCAAAAATGAGTCCGATAAAAATATTGTGTAAAAATTGAAGTGATAAGAATACAAGAATAGATGCTGCGAAAATTCCTGCAATTGTAATAAGAAGCCTTTTTAAACTGTCGGAAGAGTCCTTGCCTTTTTTCACAAGCTGTTCCTTATAATTATCCATTTCGATATCTCCTGTTAGAAAAATTCATAAATGTATTTTATCATATTTTCAATAAAACTTCAATGCTTTGTACTAAATAATTTCATGTACATAAGCAATGAAAGCTAAATAGGGCGGTTTTATATATTCGGTACATGAAAAGAAAGATATTTCAGCGTTTTCAGCGGTGAGATATGAGCCATTGTAGCCTATAAAAAATCGGAACGAGCATAACTCGTTCCGACGTGGTGGACCCAAAGGGGATCGAACCCTCGACCTCCGCATTGCGAACGCGGCACTCTCCCAGCTGAGCTATGGGCCCTTAAGTTTAAGTGTTAAATCAAGTTTTAAAGAGCCGCCGTAACCGACAGCCGCAGGGCGTTAGCCAAATTGCAGATTTATTTTAAGGTTATTATATCACTTATGATTTTGAATTTCAAGTGGTTAGTGAACAAATTTAAATGTAAGGCCCAAAAGTTGACAATTAAACTTATAAAGTATATAATTAAATAACAAAAACATATAGTATAATATTAAACAAGGGAGGAATACATATGACCAAAACATATTTAGGTCAAAAGGAAAATTCAAAAGTAGATATTATAGCCGGAGTAATTTTAATGATGGCTGCGTTTTTGAGCATTTTAAAAATTGAAGTGATTATTGCTTCTGATGTAAATGTAAGAGTTAGGGCAAATGCTACAGGAATCGGAATTATCGAAACAGTCGGAATGAATCTTCCACTATTGATACCGATATTATTTTCACTTTTTAGCATTTGTTTTGCAAAGAAAAAAGGATCGATGCTGGCGATACCTTTGTTTATATGGTCAGGAGGAGCACTCATCGGTGATATAATAGAGTTTATGCTTACACAAGACAATGAAGTGATGAGCATTATAACAACCTCCTTTATTATGTGCGCCCATATAACGCTTTTTATGGTGATCACACTTACATTTTACGGTGTAATTAAAAGCGGACGTATTATGGGCTTTACAATCTTGATAACGATAACGATTAAGCTTATCTGTGTATTCTTGCAGGATTTCGTTGACTCAAAGGTTGCTATAAGCATAACCGGAATTATAGCGCATATCTTATTCTGTATAGGTCTTGTGGCTTTGTCGTTTTCGCTTGAGAGATTCGAGAGGGATAATGAGTCTGAAGATAAGTCCTTGAAGTCAGACTCATATAATGCGCCTGTATATCAGATCGATGCAGCAGCTTTGCCGAATAAAGAAGTGAGAGTATGTTCAAAATGCGGAGGAAAGCTTAGTGATGACTCGATCTTCTGTTCTAAATGCGGAAACAAGGTATAGCTTTTATTAATTCGATTAGAGTATAAATGCCTTTTGCTTTGGCACAATATATATTAAATTGCTGGCAAATAAATTGTATACGGCTTGCAATATTTGTATGAATGTGATATACTATAGATAAGTAATTATGCCTGTTGGCAAGAAGGAGTGTTAATTATGGATAAATTTTTAAAGCTTGTAGGATTCGTAGCTGTTATCGGTGCAGCAGCTGCTGCAGTTGCAGTTTTCTTTAAGAAAAAGAACGAAAAAGAACAATACGATTATGAGGAAGACTTTGACGAGTGTTTTGATGATTGCTGCTGTTCTGACTGCTATGACGACTGCGACGAATGTTGTGCAGACGAGGCTGAAGCTGAAAAGAGCGAAGAAGTTTTGGATTCAGTTGAAGAGGAAACTGAAGGTACAGAAGAATAAGAATTTAGAACCGAGTCCGTCTTTTGCATTTTTGCAAGAGGCGGATTTTTTGTATTTCACGGACTTTTTTTGCACATACTTAATATGATAGCAAAGTTGATGAAAGGAAAAAGTAAATGCTTAAAGAGGATCTAATACTTGTTACGGATATGCAAAAAGCATATTTGAAAGGACAAAAGTGGGAATGCCCAAATATAAACTCTGTAATTGAAAAAATTGTTAGGCTTTTAAGTGAATGCAATTGTAATGTGATGTTTACTGCCTTTACTGCACCTCAAAGTCCCACAGGTCAATGGATCGATTATAATTATGTGAATCAGGACATCAATTCGTGTCCGTATAAAAATGAAATAATAGACAGACTTAAGTGTTATACCAAAAAATATCCGTTGGTGTTTAAGGATAAGTATTCATCTTTGTCAAATAAAAGTGTGACTCAGGCGGTATATGATACAATAAAAAACGGCGGACGTGTTGTGATTACAGGTGTCGTGTCGGAGTGCTGCGTACTGTCTACTGCTATGGCGGCAATTGACTTGGGCGGTAAGGTGATTTATATTAAGGATGCAGTTGCAGGAAGCAGCAAAAAACACGAAAAGGCGGTAGAACTTATTATGAGGGGGATGGAGCCGATACACGCAAAGGTTATGACTTTACGGGAATATATTGAAGAATAACCGATGTCTAAATTGCAATATCAAATAGGACATTATTGAAAATAAAATCAGCGCAGTGGTA
>CABUAH010000032.1 GCA_902489475.1 uncultured Oscillospiraceae bacterium
CCTCCGTGGTTTTTGGTGTGTGGTACTTCATTATACCACGTCTGCTATGACTTTTACTATATGTCCTATTTCATTTTACAATGAACCAGAATAACCGATGTACAGAATTTGTAGATTTTTGTCTTGACACTCAAAAACTGTAATGTTATAATAAAATGTGTATTTTTATTTTTATATGAGAGGAAAATGAGAAGTGAAAAAACCGTTTGTAACAAAGGCAAAAATCGAAGAAATTGTAAAGACATACCCGACTCCGTTTCATATTTATGACGAGAAAGGGATAAGAGAAAATGCAAGAAGAGTTAATAAGGCTTTTTCATGGAATAAAGGGTTTAAAGAGTATTTTGCAGTAAAAGCAACTCCAACTCCTAAGATACTGCAAATTTTAAAAGAAGAGGGCTGCGGAGTAGATTGTTCGTCATACACAGAGCTTTTGATGAGCGAGGCTTGCGGATTTAAGGGTGAAGAAATAATGTTCTCGTCAAATGTTACACCTGATGAGGATTATATTTTAGCAAGAAAGCTTGGCGCTAACATAAATCTTGACGACTTTACTCACATAGAGATTCTTGATAAGCTTGTGGGAATTCCTGAAACGATATGCTGTAGGTTTAATCCCGGCGGAAATTTTGAGCTTCACAATCAAATTATGGACAATCCGGGCGACGCAAAATACGGATTTACAAAAGAACAGATAATCGAGGGCTTTAAAATTTTAAAGGCTAAGGGCGCTAAGTATTTCGGACTTCATTCATTCTTGGCTTCAAATACAGTTACTAACGCTTATTATCCAAAGCTCGCAAGAATTTTGTTTGAGCTTGCAGTAGAGCTTCAAAGGGAAACGGGAGTTAAATTTAAATTCATAAATCTTTCGGGCGGTGTAGGAATCGCATATAAGCCTGAGGACAAGCCGAATGATATTGAGATAATAGGTGAAGGCGTAAGAAAAGCTTATGAGGAGATTTTAGTTCCGGCAGGAATGGGAGATGTTGCAATTTATACGGAGCTTGGAAGATATATGCTTGCACCGTACGGACATCTTATAGCAAAAGCAACTCACAAAAAGCACATTTACAAAGAGTATATCGGACTTGACGCTTGTGCGGCAAATCTTATGCGTCCGGCGATTTACGGAGCATATCATCACATAACGGTACTGGGCAAGGAAAATGAACCTTGCGATCATAAATACGATATCACAGGAGGACTTTGCGAAAACAACGACAAGTTTGCCATTGACAGAATGCTTCCTGAAATTGATATCGGTGATTATATTTGCATTCACGACACAGGTGCGCATGGTTTTTCAATGGGATACAACTATAACGGAAAGCTCAGAAGTGCAGAGCTTCTTTTAAAAGAGGATGGAAGCGTTGAGATGATCAGGCGGGCTGAAACTCCTGAAGATTATTTTTCAACATTCGACTTTACAGGGCTTTTCAATAAATAAAATGGAGGGTAAGACTTTGTTAAACGAAAAGGTTTTAGTTCTTGATTTCGGAGGACAGTACAATCAGCTTATCGCAAGACGTGTAAGAGATTTAAGCGTTTACGCAGAGATTAAGCCATACAGTACTCCGCTTGATGAAATCAAGTCGGAAGGCTACAAAGGAATTATTTTTACCGGGGGACCTAACTCTGTATATGATGAAAGCTCTCCGCATTACCCTGCTGAGATTTTAAAGATAGGAGTTCCTATTCTCGGAATTTGTTACGGAAGCCAGCTTATTTCTTATATGCTCGGCGGAGAAGTATCTTCATGCAAAAAGAGCGAATACGGTAAAATTAATATAAAAACGCTTTGTGAGAGTAAGCTTTTTAAAAATGTTCCAGATGAAAGCGTAGTGTGGATGAGCCATACGGATTACATAAGTGCTGTTCCGAATGGTTTTACCGTTACAGCGGCGTCGGAGGACTGTCCTTGCGCTGCGATGGAAAATGAAAGTGAAAAAATATATGCGGTTCAGTTCCACCCTGAGGTTACTCACAGTGAATACGGTAAGGAGATTTTGAAAAACTTTCTTTACGAGGTATGCGAGTGCAAGGGCGACTGGGTAATGGATGATTTTATTGACTCAACGGTTTTAAAACTTCGGGAGAAAATCGGAGATAAAAAAGTTGTACTGGGTCTTTCGGGAGGAGTCGATTCTTCCGTTGCGGCAGCGTTGTTAAGCCGTGCTGTCGGAAGTCAGCTGACCTGTGTTTTTGTGGATCAGGGCTTGATGAGAAAGGACGAGGGCGATTTTGTCGAGGAAACATTCACACGTCTTTTTGATATGCGTTTTGTAAGAGTTAACTGCGGTGATGTTTTCATTGAGAAGTTAAAAGGTATTACTGACCCTGAGGAGAAAAGACGTGTTATCGGCACAGAGTTTTACAATGTTTTCTGGGGAAAAATCAGAGAAGAAGCTGACGGGGGATTTTTTGCGCAGGGAACAATTTACCCTGACCGCATAGAAAGCGGAAAGGGTGATGCGGATAAAATCAAGACTCACCATAATCAGGTGAAAATGCCTGAGGATATTAAATTTGAGGATGTTATCGAGCCGCTCGGCGATCTATTTAAGGATGAGGTAAGGCGAGTTGGAGAAAAGCTTGGAATTCCTCATGAGCTTGTTTGGCGTCAGCCGTTCCCCGGACCGGGACTCGGAGTAAGAATACTCGGAGAGATTACTAAAGAAAAGATAAAGGTTTTACAGGAAGCAGACGCAGTTTTCAGAGATGAAATGAAAAAGAGTGGGGTTGAAGAAAGCCTGAGCCAGTTTTTTGCTGTTTTGCCTGATGTAAGAACGGTTGGAGTTATGGGCGATCACAGAACATACGATCATCTTATTGCTATCAGGGCGGTAACGACCGATGACTTTATGACTGCCGACTGGGCAAGAATTCCGTTCGATGTTTTGGCTAGGGTTTCAAACAGACTTACGAATGAGGTTGAGCATGTTAACAGAGTAGTATATGATATAACCTCGAAGCCGCCGGGAACGGTGGAGTGGGAGTGATTTCATAGGTCACAAAAGCCCTTATTTTAAGCCGTTTTTCAAGGTTAAATGCCCTTCGTGGCAACAAAATGGCAACATTATTTGAATTATCGTAAGAATAAAGAGCTATCAGATTTTTGATAAAGTCTGGTAGCTCTTTTTGCGTTTATATGTAATTTATTTGGTATTGCTTGCAGGATAGTTATAACGCCAATGGTCGTATTCCTCTTTTGAGATTTCGCCGTTTTTGTATTTCTCTGCTTGTTCTTGCCAAGCGGAAAACATCTCAAACATAGTAAGATAATTTGCACCCATTCCCTTGTCAAGACGGATACAAAGCTCGTCGTCAAGTTTATCAATGCGAAGTCCGTATAAATCTTCCATTGTGAAAAGAGTGTGCATAACTCCGTTATAGCTTTCAATGTCGGGAACAGTCAATGCAGCAGTAGATACATCAAAGACCTCTGCAACCTTGCCAATTAAATCGGCTTTCGGAGTTCTTGAGCCGGATTCATATTGAGCCATACGAATGTCAGCGGTCTTTTCGGGAAAACCGACCTGCATACCGAGATACTTCTGTGTCATACCCTTGAGATTACGAATAAAGCGTATTCTTTCGCCAATAGCCATAGTTTTTTGCTCCTTTTTATGTACTGTAACCGCATTATAAGAACCTGTCAAGCATCGGGTGGTATTTTCGGCGAAAATCTCCACCCTTGCCTGATTGACAGAACCTTGAAATGGGTGCAATTTCATTGTGCGCCCATTATAACACAGATAGTATAGATATGTCAAGACAACTAAAACGAAAAAGTTAAACTTTTTATCAAAAAAGACTTGACTTAACTGTATTGCGTTAGT
This sequence comes from uncultured Oscillospiraceae bacterium, assembly GCA_902489475.1. Taxonomy (GTDB): domain Bacteria; phylum Bacillota; class Clostridia; order Oscillospirales; family Ruminococcaceae; genus UMGS1601. The sequence continues at coordinate 3,843 of CABUAH010000032.1, forward strand.
ATAATAAGAATACGGACTTAAACAAATTCCGTAAAGTTAAAATTAAATGACCGTCTGATTGGGATATGACTTTGCGATGATATGAGCGAAGCAACGCCGCTGAAGTGGGGGCAGGAACGACAATCGGGTAGAACGGCAAAACAATGATTATTTCTAATTACTAACCGAAAAGGAAAGGAGGAATGCACAATGACAGATACAACCTTTATGCGAGTAGAAGATGTCGCAAAGGAATTGGGCATATCAAAGTCTTATGCCTACAAAATTGTTCAAAAGCTCAATAAAGAGTTAAAGGAACAAGGCTTTATCATCATTGCAGGTCGTGTGAACAAGCAATATTTCTTGGAACGAGCCTGCTATGGCACAAATAAAAAAGAAAGGAATTAAGGCAAATGGCAGTTTATAAAGAAGAAAAAACAAACACTTGGCGAGTAATATACCGCTATACCGATTGGAACGGTGAACGCAAGCAATCGCAAAAGCGTGGCTTTGCTACAAAGCGTGAAGCTCAAGCGTGGGAGCGTGAGCAACTATCCAAATTAGGCAACGATTTAGATATGACCTTTAAGAGCTTTGTCGAGCATTATACCGAAGATATGAAAACCCGTATCAAAGAAAACACTTGGCAAACCAAAGAGCATATTATCAGAAGCAAGCTGCTCCCTTATTTCGGGAAGCTGAAAATGTGTAATATTACCGCACAACAAATCATTACTTGGCAAAATACACTAATAAACGAAAAAGACAAAAACGGCAAGGGTTATTCGCCGGTATATCTAAAAACCATAAATAATCAGCTATCTGCAATTTTTAATCACGCACAAAAGTATTACAACTTGCGTGAAAATCCTTGCAAGAAAGCAGGTAGTATGGGCAAAAAGAAAAACCGTGAAATGCTGTTTTGGACTAAAGACGAATATCTCAAATTTTCAGAAGCAATTATGGATAAACCGATTTCCTATTACGCTTTTGAAATGCTTTATTGGTGTGGTATCCGTGAGGGCGAATTGTTGGCTCTTACCCCTGCCGATTTCGATTTTGATAAAGGCACAGTTAAAATCAACAAGTCTTATCAGCGTATCGGAGGCAGAGATGTTATTACTACACCGAAAACCGAAAAGAGCAACCGAGTAATAAATATGCCGGAGTTCTTATGTCAGGAAATGAAAGATTATCAGAAGCACCTATATGATGTAGGTTTTGAAGATAGAATTTTCCCTCTTACCAAAAGTTATCTGCACAGAGAAATGGATAGAGGTTCGGCTGTAGCAGGCGTGAAGCGTATCCGCATTCACGATTTAAGGCATAGCCATATAAGTTTGCTAATTGATATGGGATTTTCGGCAATAGCAATCGCTGACCGAGTAGGACACGAAAGTATTGATATAACTTATAACTATGCACACCTTTTTTCCGTCAAAACAGGCAGAAATGGCAAGCAAGCTAAATTTGGAAAGGAGCTAATTATGTCGGCTAAAAATTTAGATAAACACAAACGATTTCGCAGTATCACAGTAGGATTTCGGGTATCACCCGAAGAACAAGAGGAACTGAATAGAGCTGTTGCCCTTTCAGGACTGACAAAGCAAGAATATTGCTATCAAAGATGTATGGAGCGTGATGTGGTGGTAGAAGCCAATCCACGAGTATATAAGGCTCTGAAAACGCAAATGATTTTTATTTTATCAGAACTTCAGCGATTATCGGTTGGCGATAGCGTAACCCCCGAACTCCTTGATACTCTTAACCTTATTGCTGTAACAATGGAAGAAATGAAAGGAGATGTTGCTAGGGTGCTGTGTCAAAAACACCGTCACCATCGACACACACCGTCACGGATAAAGTTTAGCGGAGTGTGCAGAGAGTGCCTTTTCAAAGGCGGCTCTTTGGTCTCGCCTGTCGGCTCGGTCGGTGCTTCTGCCGACTAATGCCGGCAGAGGTTGCCACCGGCAACCCGCACCCTTCGGAGAACGCAAAACCTGCTCGCAGGTTGCATTTTTGATAGCCCTGCTGTCAAAAGTGCTTTTGCGTTACTTTTGACAAAAGTAACAAAACCAAAGGAAGCAATTAATTAAGAGAAAGAAGTGATTTTATTGAAAAGAACGATAAGTATATCTATGGGAAAGGGCGTTATAAATCACAACATCCGTGCCTATAAAACGGACAATGTTGACGGAGAACGCACCCACCGAAATATATCTTACTGTAACGAAAGTATAAGGAAAGTGTATCACGAATTATTCGATGAAGCACTCAAAAAATACAACGCAAAGCAGACAAGAAAAGACCGTATAATCAAAAATTATTACAAGCATATCTGTGGCTCTAACCAAGAAAAGCCGTTTTACGAAGCGGTTGTGCAGGTCGGAAACAAAGAGGATATGAGTGCAATCAGCGACAATGCCGAACTCTCAAAGCAGATAATGGATGAATATTTTAGTGGCTTTAAGGAACGCAATCCACACCTTCGAGTGTTCTCTGCTCACTTGCATTTGGATGAAGCAAAACCCCATTTGCATATAGATTTTGTTCCCTTTACCACCGGAAGCAAGCGTGGACTTGAAACGAGAGTGTCGCTCAAGCAAGCGTTAGCTGCACAAGGCTTTAAGGGCGGAAGTCGTGGGGATACCGAATGGAATCAGTGGGTAGAGTCGGAAAAATTGGTGCTTGCAAAGGTTATGGAACGGCACGGAGTTGAGTGGGAACAGCTCGGCACACACAACGAACACCTATCCGTTCTTGACTTCAAAAAGCAGGAACGAGTGAAAGAAATCGAACAGTTAGAAAGCAAACTTGCCGATAAAAAAGACGAGTTCAAGAGCGTTGAAAATCGTATCCGAAACTACAATAAAGGCACTCAAGCCATTGCAGAATTGGAACAAAGAATTGAAACCGATAGCGAATATCAGCTACCCGAACCGCAAGGTTTAATGTCTGCAAAATCCTACAAGCAGAAGTTTGTTGAGCCACTCATAAAGAAATTTAAGGCGGTAATTAGGCAAGTATTTGTTCAATATTTTCAAGCAAAAGATGATTACTATCGCCTGAATACCAACAACGGAAACCTTTATCGAGAGAACGAAAGACTCACAAAAAAGAATGAAATTCTTGTAGGCGAGAATGAAAATCTGCGTGCAGAGGTCAAGGATTATAAACTGCTCCGTAAGGTTTTAGGCAGTAAACAAATCGACAGCTTGTTAGAGCAAGCAAGGTCTAACCAGCGTGAAAAACGCTTTAGAAATACAAAATATGAAAGGTAGGAACACGCAATGAAAAACAGAATTTACGATGAAAAGAACGGTCTTTGGTACGAAAAGCAAGGCGATTATTATATCCCCTGTCTATCACTACCCGAAGGAGAAAACGAACCAATCGGTGTATGGGGACAGCGACATTTACGCTACCTTAAGCAACACCGAAAGGTGCTTTACACAAGTCTTTTGACAAGTGGAAAGCTAAACAGCCACCTTGCCGAAATCAATAAGCAGGCAGAGGAACTTTATTTTCGGTTGGTAAAACAATTTGCCGAAAGCGAGGGCGTAACCGAGCAGTTAAAAGCAGACAATCCTATGGAATGGGTTGGAAGAATGGGAAATATTGAAAGTCGTTGTAGAGAGATAGTCAACATAGAGGTGGTATTTATATGAGAATACCGAAATATAATATTTACTTGTAAAACAGCAAACGCCGACAAGGACAAAATCTCTGTCGGCGTAAATTTTAATCATTCTTTGCTTCTAACTGTTTCAGTCCCGATAATGCAATTTTATCGGTGGCTTCAAGCTGCTTGATAACCAAATCTCTGATTAAAACCAATCTTTCCTGCTGCGGAATACTTTGGTTAATAAGAATAGCATTATAACTTTCCATATTGGCTAATACCAAAAGCTGATTGAGTGTTGCATAATCACGAATGTTACCGCTTTTATTGGGGTTAGCATCACGCCATTCCTTTGCAGTTAAACCGAATAAGGCAACATTTAACATATCGGCTTCATTGGCATAAGTAAAAGATTTTTGAGCTTGTGTCAGTTCGGGCGGGATGAGGTTTTCCTTTATTGCATCGGTATGTATTTTGTAATTTATCTTTGAAAGCTCACGGTTTAAGTTCCAATTGAGTGACAATTTGCTGTTTTCATCATTTTTGAGTCGCTTATAGTCTTTGATGATATAAAGCTTAAATTCTGCGGAAATCCACGAAGCAAACTCAAAAGCAATATCGGAATGAGAGTAAGTTCCACCATATCGCCCTGCTTTTGAAACGATGCCGATTGCATTTGTTGATTCAATCCATTTTGTAGGTGAAAGTGTAAAAGCATTCAGCCCTGCTTGCTTTCTAAACCCCTCGAATTCGAGGGGTTTAAAATCAGGATTGTGTAATGTTTCCCAAAGCCCCAAAAATTCAACAGTATCTCGGTTTCGCATCCAATTTTGAATAACCGCAGTCGGATCATCACTTTTATATTTTGCTATGTCGGTTAAGGATATAAATCCGTTTTGAAAATCCTCAGTATAAATACCAATTTTAAGACCTTTAGCGGTAATGGTTTCTTTAATAGGTTTCATATCAAAAATTCCTTTTGCTACAAATTTCCTCTTTATTATACATCATCTGCAACAAAAATACAATCAAATTACAGAAAGTGTGTTCAACAAATGGAAAAATAGGGAGCTGAAAACCGCAGTATATCGCCACTTTTAGAGTTAATATTGCGATGGGTAAGGTGTTTATATCTTATGTCTTGAAAAAGCGTTCTAAATTTCCACGCATATAATCTTTGTTGCCATTATTATTTTTATAAGAATATCCTCTACCAAATTTGACAGAGGATATAGAAATCATTTTTTATTCAAAACTTTATCAGGGAAGATGGAAGCATTTATCAAATCGGCAGGATCTACTTCTAACGCATCCGCTATGTTATAAAATACATCAAGCGAAAAAGGTCTTACTATACCGGGTGCTTCAATAGCACTTATGTGTGAACGGCTTACATTAGCTTTTTCGGAAAGCTGTTCTTGTGACATACCACGCATTTTGCGTAGTGTTGATATTGCAATACCTAACTGAATAAATCTATCCCTATTCTTAAAATCAATTTCTTTGCTCATATTTCCCACCTACCTATGCAATAATTATACTATTTACATTTTGATTTCGCTGTATTCACCATAAAGCACTTGACTTATATTTAGAGCAACAGTATAATTTTAGAGTGCATAAGTGTACAAGAATGAGCAAATGGTGGGTTTTATGGAACTATTTATGAGGGCTTTTTTCGGTCACAGATATATTGATAATCCTTTTAAATTGGTCGTAGAAGAAACCGGCGGCGGAGCAAATAAAACAATAGCGTATGCAAAAAGCAAAACAAAGGGGTTATAAATATTGCCAATAATACAGAAAAATAACCATATTTTATAGTACGCACTCATAAAATTCGCAAGAAGTTGCGAATTATATTGAAAATATTATCAATTTTTATTGACAAGAACTGTTAAGCATTTTATAATGAATTGTGATAATACAGATAATAGGAGTGTGAAAGGATGAAAATAAGCTATAAAAAACTTTGGATATTGCTAATTGAAAAAGATATTTCTTCTGCCACACTTCGTAAGGACTTAAATATTGCAACGGGTACAATGACGAAAATGAGAAAAAATGAAGAAGTTGCATTATCAGTATTGTTGCGTATATGCGAATACCTTGACTGTAATATTGGGGATATTTGCGATGCAATAAAAATAGAAAATGAATAACTGTGGGGCGAGGTAGAAAGGAAATGGCTTTTTGTATTAACTGCGGTCAAGAAATAAAAAGCGGTGCAAAATTTTGTTATAACTGCGGTGCGGCAGTATATGTAGCAAAAGCCGAAAATGAAAATAAGGACAGAAGCAAAAGAAGGACTGTCTATGACGGAGAACTACATAAGTGTCCAAATTGCGGCGAAATCATCAATTCTTTTGAAGCAAAATGCTCTGCTTGCGGTTGGGAAATTAGGTCTACACAATCTTCTGATGCAGTCCGAAAATTAGCAGAAAAATTAGAACGGATTGAAGCAAGGCAAATGCCGCATATAGAAGAAAAGAAATCCGTATTAAAAATGCTGATTGGCAAGGATTTCAAGGAAAAAGACGAAGTTGCGGAAGCAAGAGATGATTTTGAGGAACAGAAGGATGAAGAGAAAGCAAGCCTAATCAACAACTTTCCTGTGCCAAATACAAAGGAAGATATATTGGAATTTATGTTACTTGCATCATCAAATATAAATGTAAAAGACGGAATTGATGATGTTGTTTCAAAGGCTTGGATAGCAAAATTAGAGCAAGTGTATCAACGGGCAGAATTAACAATGGGAAAAAGTCCCGACTTTGCAACAATTAAAAACATTTACGACCAAAAGAAAGCAGAACTCAAAAGTCGCAAATTTAAAGGCTTGGCGAATACAGCATTTACCATCGGCGGATTCACACTCGCATTTGGCATTCTTTTCTTACTTGAAGAAACATCGGCATCAGGAGTTATTGCAATCTTAATTGGTATAGCATCTTTATTAGTGGGTATCAAATTTATTTTGATTTATAATAAGAACAAAAAATAACATTTTGGGAGGAAGAAATATATGGCTTTCTTTAATAAAAACAATCGAACAGGCGGATTTATGGATGAAATTCGTTGTGATGAGCCTTCATATTTGATATGGAAATGGCATCCTTCGGGTTCGCAGCTCGGTGAAAACAATAGAGAAAATGCAATCCGTTGGGGTTCTTCATTAAGAGTTAAAGACGGAGAGGTTGCCGTTTTCGTATATAAGCAGAAAGACGGAACAATGCAAGATTTTATCATTGGGCCGTTTGACCAAATAATTGAAACTAAAAACTTCCCCGTACTCGCAAGTATAGTAGGTCTTGCTTATGAAGGCGGCACACCATTTCAAGCAGAAGTTTACTTTATAAACCTTGCTCAAATCATTCAAGTGAAATTCGGTGTTCCGTTCTTCGATGTTTACGATCCGAGATTTGATGATTTCGGAGTTCCTGTATCCGTCAGAGGAACTATTAGTTTTAAGATTAGTGATTATCGGGAGTTTATAAAATTACATAGACTGAACAGTTTTAACCTTGAAACTTTCCAAATGCAAGTTCGTGATGCGGTCGTGCGTTATGTGAAGGATATTGTTGCAAATGCCCCTGCCGCAAACAATATTCCTTTGGTGCAAATTGAAACAAAAGTCGCACAGATAAATGATGTTGTTGAATTCGATATTAGTGAGCGTTTCAAAGAAGATTTTGGTGTTATTGTTTCAGGTGTGGATTTGTCGGCAATTGAGATTGATAAGTCAAGTGATGGTTATAGGCAGTTGATGGCTGTCACAAAAGACATCACTTCAACTAAGATCAAGGCAGAAACGGAAGATTATACCGAAAGACTTCGCATTCAGCGTGAAGAAGGACAGTATGCTCAACACAAGGCAACGCAATCCGCTAATATCGGTGCTTTCCAAGTTGAAAAGCAGACGGAAGTGGGTATCGCAGGTGCAGAAGCTCTTGGACAAATGGGTGCAAACGGTGCAGGCAATGTTAATTTAGGCAGTAATGGCGGCGAAGGCTTTAATATGGCAGCAATGATGGCAAGTATGGCTGTTGGCGGTGCTGTAGGTCAGAATATTGCCGGTGCTATGAATACTACAATGCAGGGAATAAATCAACCCGTTAATGCAGGAGCTACTCCTCCGCCTATTCCGACTGTTGCATATCATATTGTAGTGAACGGTCAAGCGGCAGGACCTTTTGATATGGCGACATTGACACAGATGGCAAATGCCGGGCAAATAACGGCTGACAGTTTAGTATGGAAAAACGGTATGGCAGAGTGGGCAAAAGCAGGCACAGTTGACGAACTAAAAGGTTTGTTTACTGTAATGCCGCCTATTCCAACCGAAGAATAAAGCAAAAATGAGGAGGATTTGAAAATGTTTTGCCCTGAATGCGGTTCTGAAATAACAGAAGAAATGAAGTTTTGTGCGAATTGCGGTTTTAAGGTTACTGACGATATGAGGAAACCTAATAGTGAAACCGACAAATCCAAGGATGATGCACAGCCTGAAATGAATACCAAAGAGGTTGAAGCAGAAGAATTTGAAGAGGACTTGGAAACAGCTGAAGAATTTGAAGATACAAATTCGGTTGCTATAAAAAAGCCAAGTTTTACCGATAAAGCAAAGGCGAAAATATCTCAAATGTGGTCATCGTTTAGTGTATTTGGCAAGGTTATGACGATTGGCATCGGCATTAGTGCTTTGTTGTTCCTAATAGCTCTTGCTTTTGGAACAATATTTGCGGTAATATTTTCTGTTTTGCAAATTGCCCTTTTAGTAGTTGCGTGTCTTATGAAAAAAGGCGTTATTAAAACACCAAACAAAATGCTACAAGTCGTTCTGCCGATAATTGCACTCGTATTGATAGTACCCTATATGCTACTGTTTTCGGTAGGCTCTGAATATAAAAATGCGGAAACAATAAATTGGTCGGAGCTGATTATGGGCGAGGTCATCCCTGAACCTGCTTCAAATTTAGGCGAAGTATACTCGAATTCCGATAATTATCTTTCAGTTGAAATCGTAAAGTTATCTGCCGAGCAGTATAAACAATATCTTTCTGCTTGCAAAGATAAAGGATTTACTGTTGATAGCAATCAGTCAGATACCTTGTATGATGCCTATAACAAAGACGGGTATAAACTTCATTTATACTATTATGAGAGTGAAAACGAATTAGATATTACTCTTAATGCACCTATGGAAATGAGCCAAATCACTTGGTCTACAAGTGATTACGGAAAGATATTACCTACGCCTAAATCAACACTTGGTAAAATTGAAAAAGACGATAAAACGGGATTGACTGTTTATATTGGAGAAACATCTTTAGATGATTATAATGCCTATGTTACTGCTTGTACCGAAAAAGGCTTTACTGTTAACAGTCAAAAGGCAGAGAAAACCTTTACTGCAAGCAACACTGAAGGGTACAAACTGACTGTTGATTATAAAGGCAACAACACAATGTATATTACTATTAAGGAGCCGGAATTTGAAACGGAAATAAAAGTTGTTTGCCGAGAAAATCTTATATTTAGTACATACGATGTTGATTTTTATATTGACGGCAATTCTGTTGGCTCTATTGAGCACGGCAAAACCGAAAAATTTTCTGAAACTTTGAAAAAAGGCACTCATACTATAAAATTTGAGAATGCCGATGATGACGGTGTTATCGGAGAAGTTGACATTGAAATCACAAAGTTGGAAAAACTTGAATTTAAGATTTGGTGTTATAGCGACAAAATTGATATTGATGTTGTATCCGGCTCGGTAAAAGAAGAATCTACCGATAAGAATAAAGACGAAACAAGCAAACCTGAAGAAACTACAAGTGCTACTGAAGAAACAGAACCCGAACCACAAGAACCAAGTCCTGTTTTCTATTCAACAAATGACTACGAAACCGCCAAAAAAGGAAATACTGGTGTATTCTCTTATAAAAACAAAAGCGGTTCATATGACATCTATTGGATTATAAATTTTGATGAGGGCTATGTTTATTGGTTTACAGAAGGTAACGGAGAGTCTTCTTGTGATAAAGTGAAAATTGTATCGGGTGACTTGAATGATAAAATAACCGTTACTTGGCACGATGGAGGAGATGAATGGTCTTGGTACCTACATTTCAAATATGTTAATCATCCAGAAACCCTTATAGTAAATGACCACAACGGCATTGCTACAGAATTTACAACAACCGATTTGGATGATGCATTGAGTATTAGAAGCAAAAAAACCATCAAGAATTACTAAATTCACTTGATTTTCGGGTAGCAAATGATTATAATACAAATGTTGTTTGGCAACACTTTGGCAACAAAAAATCGGATAGCGTATGCTTTACCGATAATACAAATAATGAGGATACTCACAGCTAAATAGCCTATACAAATCTGTTTAAGATTAAAGTTTAGGGAGCGAGTGGGAATAAATTGAGAGGTCGTAAAAAGCCAGTATTTATGCGGGTTTGCGGTACTTTTGATATTTGGAGCAAACTTTTAGGGCGCTGCATATGAATTTACTGACAATCGGTAAATTGAACGGATACCTTGCTGATATTGACGAGCAGGAAGAGAATATGTTTTCACTTCTGGTGAAATAGATGGCAGAGCGTGAGGGTGTGACCGAGACGCTCAAGTCTGAAAATCAAATGTTGTGGGTTGATCGGATGAATAATATCCGTAACCGAGCAACCGAAACTGTCAACGCAGATATGATTTTCAACTAACTGAAAGTGGCGGCAGAGAGTAAAATCTCTGCCGCTTTTTTATGTGAACCTATTGACAAATACAGACTATTATGATAGTCTAGACTATAGAAATAGTCCGAGGAGGGATTCTTGTGAAAGAAAAACTTTTTGATAGTGAAGCCAAGGTTATGGAGATTATTTGGAAGAAAAGCCCGATCTCCGCAAAAGAGATCAGTTTAATTGCCGCAGAAACGATTGGATGGAATAAAAATACCACATACACAGTCATTAAAAAGCTGGAAGCAAAAGGGTTTATTCAGCGTAATGATCCCGGCTATATTTGTGTTCCTCTTGTATCGCAAAATGAAATGCAAAAGGTGGAGGTTTCCTCTCTTGTGAAGCGAGTTTTCGGAGGTTCACGTAAGGCGTTGTTTTCTGCTTTACTTGAAGAGGAGCCTTTGTCTGCGAAAGAAATCAATGAGATGCTAAAGCTGATTGACAACAGGTGACGGTTATGCTACAAGAAGTATTTTATTGGATATTCAATATGAGCATAACTGCTACGATAACCGGTGTACTTATCTTGCTTATCAGATTGATAAAGAAAATTCCGAGACGGATTACTGTATTTCTCTGGATAATTCCTTTTTTGCGTATGGCAATTCCTTTTGGGTTGAATAGCCCATATAGTTTGATGTCTTTGCTGTCTAAGTTTACAACGAAAACTATTGTTGTGTATCAGCCTACAGAAGATATATCTTTTTCGATGATGAACAGCATTATGGCGGTAAACTCTTACTTCCCGATAACATATAAGGTTGATCTGCTTGAAAATATATTTGGTGTCGCTTCCGTTATATGGATTATTATCTCATTGGCTGTTTTTCTTATGTTAGTTGTTACATACATTTCTACACTTTACGAACTTAGAGATCCAGCACATTTTAAAGAGCGTATTTATCTTTCAAAAAAGGTTATATCTCCTGCTGTATATGGCGTCGTAAGACCTAAGATTATTTTGCCTGAGTCCTACAAAGATATGGATTATTCTGTTGTCGTTCTGCATGAAAAAACACATATACGCTGTTTAGATAATCTGTGGAGGATAATAGCATTTGTAATTGTGGCGGTACATTGGTTTAATCCGTTTTGCTGGCTATTCCTAAAAGAGTTACTCACGGATATTGAACTATCATGTGATGAGCGTGTAATTTCAAAACTGGGGGCTGATCGTGCAAAGGATTATGCAACAGCTCTATTGGAAAGCAGACAAGGCACGACTGTATTTGCATCCGCTTTTGGTGGAGCTAAAATACGAACTCGTATTGAAAATATACTTTCTTTTAAGAAAATGACTTGGTTTTCACTTGCGGCATTTATTGTATTGATTAGCGTTATTTTCTATGTACTGCTGACAAATGCAGGCTGAAAGGAGAATGAGAATGAAAAATAAACTATTTAACTGGTACTATCTGTTATCCTGTATCGGCATCTTAATCGCTTCATATTACCCTTTGTCAATGGGCGTTCGTGTAATTTCTGATATGATTACTAACGGGTCTGTGGCGAAAGAAAACTATCCAAAATATATCATTCCATACACTCCAATAAGCATTGCAATAATCATTGGTGTTTTCTTGCTTCCGTTGTGCATTAAACTTTTCAAGAAGTATGCTATCGCAGGCGGTGCAATCATCGCAACGGGCGTTTTCTTCCTGTTTGAACTTCTTTTTGAGCAGAAGGTTGTCGTATCAACAGCTGAAACCGTTACCAAATTGGAAGACTGGCAGATGTTTATGTGTTATGTTCCTCCGGAGGGATGGGGCGAAACCGTAACTACATATAAGACGCAAACCGCTGTCGATATTTTAATGGGAGAATATAACCCTGCGTTCAAACTGCATTTTTACATTATCTCTATCGTATTGATTACCACCATTTTGAACTGCTTTTACGGTTTTGGACAAATGATTAAGACCGGTGAAAAGAAGCGTCTGAAATCTTTAGTATTGCAGTCGATATGTTCTGTTGCATTCCTTGGGCTGTGCGTACTCGCCTGCTTTACAGCTTTTTGGAGAGACGGCAGTATTCAAGTTTCTCCGTTGTCTGCTATGTTAATGACGATATTCTTTATACTATTTGGCGTAACTGTAGGCGTGTTCGTTGGTTCGTTCCTTTTTGGGAAACGGAAACCTGTTTCCATTTGGGTTCCTTTGGCTGTTGCTTCTGTAATGACATTTCTTATGTATATAGGTGAGATGATTCTGCTCAATGGACATTTGTATAAGATGGGGACAGGATTTATTTTTGATAGCATACCCGGAATCGTTTTTGCACCTATTGATTTATTAGTCATAGTAATATCTGGAGTGATTACTGCCTTAATATTTACTTTACTCAATGGCGATCGTAAATCTCCAGTGAAGGAGTAATCTAATTAAAAAGAAAGGATTAGCCATCATACTTTCGGTCTTTGCAGTGGTAGCTGCATCTGCTCTGCTCCTTCATAATGCAAATGGTACTGATGATCCACAATCGGACTACCATATTGTGAAGGCATTAGAAAAGGCATCAGATTCAGAGGAATGCAAATTCTTGCCTCTTATTATGCAAATTCCTTAAAGAACATAAACTTTTCTGCTATAATGTTCTACGATAAAGTACAACCGCTTGCGACTATTTTTTCTCGCAACCATTGGCTTTATCAATGTTGATAAGATTTTGATAAATTTCTGTCGTATAGGCAATATAATATGGATTATCAAAATAATACGAAAACTACAGCACATATTCTCTAAGCCAAAGTAGTTAAGATGTAGTTTTCGGCAGCGAGTGGGAATAACTTAGAAACCGCAAAGCCCAGTATTTATGCGGGTTTGCGGCACTTCAAAGGTCTTTGATAACAATTTGATAACGGTGGTTGTATAAGGGCCATTATTCTTTTAATCCGGTGGCTTTATGGTTACAGAATAATTAACAGCCGGCTGTGCAACAAATAAATCCATATTATAAAGCCCTTAGCTGTGGGTAGTAACTCATAGCTAAGGGCTTTTGTCGTTTTTATCGGGTGACAAAAAAGCAGAAGCGTCAGGCAATAATGCACCTTGAAGTTCGGCTAGTAACACAGGGCTATGCTCGCATATGAAATACCCCTGGATATGCCGAGAGATTTTTATTTTTTAGTGATGATTTTGTATATTCCAACCTAAACATGGATGGTAAATCTGAAATAGTTCTATCTTTCTATTGCTATAGTTGAATTCTATTTTATTTTTTCTTCCACGCTTATAAACTATCCCATCTTTAGATTCGATATAGTCAATGTGACTGTCGATAAGATATTGTTTAATAGCATGATAAATATCCAAACAGGTAAATACATATTTGGGCTTGATTTCATCAATTATTGATAAAGCTCTTTTGGCTTTGTTAAGACTTCCGTACTCATCACCTACACCGGATTTACCACCATTGGGATTTATATTATCAAAAGCACAATTGAAAAGAGTTTTATCGTTGTATCCGATTGAATTTAATAAGGAAGAAAAAGCTTTTCTGTATTTATCTGCATTTTTTGTCTTTTCAGAATTTAATACTTTTGAAATCCATTCATTATCGGTTTCTATTACTTTCTCTCCATAACTATTTGGTTCACGAAGCAAAAATAAAACACCATTAAAACTATTATTGACATATCTACTCATTAATATCATCTCCATATTAGTAAATTATTATATATTCTCATGTAAGCACCGCTCAGTTCTTTTAAAGTAACTTCTACACGGTGCCGTGTTTCTTCGACAGTTTATTCCTGTTCCATTAGCAACTTGTAGTTTAAGCCCCAATTTTCCATAGCAATTAAAATAGGATTTAAACTTTTGCCCAATTCTGTCAGAGCGTATTCGACTCTCGGAGGAACTTCTGCATAGACAGTGCGTGTCAGCAAACCGCTGCTTTCCATTGCACGAAGCTGTGCGGTCAGGACTTTCTGAGATATATTACCAATAGATTTTTTAAGTTCTCCAAATCGTTTTGTCCCCTGTAACAGGTCACGCAAAATCAATACTTTCCATTTATCTCCAATTAAAGTTAATGTTGTTTCTACAGGACAAGCAGGCAAATCCTTTACCAATTTCTGTTCGATCATAGTTATCCTCTCTATTCTATAGTTTCTTTTTGTAACTTTACATCTAATTGTATCATATATGATGGTTTTGGTCAATGTTTCTGTTTGGAATTAAGGGTGAATGATTTTAGGATTTCAATATATGTGTTACAAAAAATAAAAAATAGATTGTTTTAACTATTGCAATTTCAATCGAATTTTGGTAAAATAAAAATAGTTGTATTTTACTTCAAATTCGGAGGATTATATTTTATGCCAATTAAGTATGTATTTGTAACAGGAGGAGTCGTTTCCGGACTCGGAAAAGGAATTACTGCGGCGTCGCTCGGAAGACTTTTGAAATGTCGTGGATACAGAGTAACTATTCAAAAATTTGATCCATACATAAATATTGACCCGGGAACAATGTCGCCGTATCAGCACGGAGAGGTTTTTGTTACCGATGACGGAGCGGAAACTGACCTTGACCTCGGACATTATGAACGATTTGTCGATGAAAATCTTTCGGTTAATTCAAATGTTACCACCGGTAAGATATACTGGAACGTTTTGAATAAAGAGAGAAGAGGAGATTATCTCGGCGGAACGGTCCAGGTTATTCCTCATATAACAAATGAAATAAAAGATAAGATTTACAGAGTGGGAAAAGACGCAAATACAGATTTTGTTATCACCGAAATAGGCGGAACTGTAGGAGATATTGAGTCCACTCCATTCTTGGAGGCTATAAGACAGGCAAGTATTGAGGTGGGCAGAGAAAACGCTATATTTATTCATGTGTGCCTTATACCGTATATTTCCGGTTCCAAAGAACTAAAGAGCAAACCTACTCAGCACTCTGTTAAAGAGCTTTTGTCTTTGGGAATTCAGCCAAACATTCTTGTTTTAAGAAGTGAAATGGAAATTCCTGAGGACATGAAGAATAAGATTGCAATGTTCTGTAACGTGGGAAAAGATGATGTTATTCAAAACCTTACAGCACCGAGCCTTTATGAAGTTCCGTTGTGGCTTGAAAATGAGGGCTTAGCGGATGCTGTATGCCGTCAGCTCGGACTTCCTATCACCAAGCCTGACCTTACTGAGTGGAATGAAATGGTAAGTAATATAAAAAATGCAAAGAAAGATGTTACTATAGGGCTTGTCGGAAAGTATGTTGAGCTTGAGGACGCATATCTTTCTGTTGCAGAGGCGCTTCGCCACGCAGGTTTTGCAAACGGTGCAAATGTTGATATTAAGTGGATTCAGTCTGAGGATATTACTGAAGAAAACGCCAAGGACAAGCTTTTGGGATGTGACGGAATTATTGTTCCGGGAGGGTTCGGTGACAGAGGAATCGAAGGAATGATAGAATCCATCAGATATGCAAGGAAGAATAAGATTCCAATGTTTGGAATTTGCCTTGGAATGCAGATGTCTGTAATTGAGTTTGCACGCAATGTTGCAGGCTTTGACGATGCGAACTCTACGGAGTTTTGTGAAACATCTCATCCTGTAATAGACATAATGGATGAGCAGAAAAATATTCACGAAAAAGGCGGTACAATGCGTCTTGGACTTTATCCGTGTATGTTAAAAGATGACTCCATTTCAAAGAACGTCTACGACAGTGATCTTATCTACGAAAGACACAGACATCGCTGGGAGTTTAACAACGCTTACAGAAGTGAGCTTGAGCAAAAAGGTTTGGTTGTTGCAGGTCAATCGCCTGATAATAAGCTTGTTGAAATTGTTGAGCTTCCAAAAGATGTTCATCCGTGGTTTGTCGGAGTTCAGTTCCACCCTGAATTCAAATCCCGCCCGAACAGAGCGCATCCTTTGTTCAAAGATTTCATAAAAGCGTCATTGGAAAACAAAAAATAAATTATAGAAGAAAACCTATTTATAATAAAAGCGGCAGGCTTTGATAGCCCACCGCTTGAGCGTGTCGACAAAGCCAAAACAAAAGTTTTGGTCAAGCTTTTTCAAAAGTTTGCGGTTCCAAGGCAGAGCCTTGGTCGCCGTACGCAGACGGCGAAATCCCTTTCCGGAGGGCACATTTCAAGGGGTGAATTTTAAAACAGTCCGGTGGACTGTTTT
>CABUAH010000033.1 GCA_902489475.1 uncultured Oscillospiraceae bacterium
CGTATTTGTTCATTTTGGTCATAGTATTGCTGTTTATTGGTACATACGGAATAAACAAATACATTGTAAACAATGAGAGCTTACCATTTATAAAATTTAAAAATAATAAGATGAAAATCGTATCTACTGACCTGAATGTAAAGACTGTATATGAGATTTATTATAGCGATATTATAACCGCAAAAATTGATCGAAAAGGCTGCTTAATAATTATTTTTAATAATTGCAGTAAATCAAGCTGTACTTGGAGCAGAAAAGGCAAAACAAAAGAGAAAATCACACACTCTTATGTATCGCCGCCGATTCCTGCCGGATCTGAGCTTGAGGATTATATACTAAACAATCCATACTATGAAGTGATTATATCAAAACGGTTTTATAAACGGTATTTGAAAAGATCAAAGAAGCAAGATGCGTAAAATGGGACTTTATGTCTCATTTTTGATTGTTGCTTTTTTACTTTAGGTATGATATAATTCATTTGAAAGGACGATTACTATGACCGTTAAAGATTTTATATTCTCAAACAAAGATTACTTTGAGGATTTCATAACAAGAAGCACATATCATTCAAATGCCATAGAAGGAAATACACTGTCTTATGCAGAGACATATGCTATTTTGTTTAATGATAATTCGATGCAGGTGAAAGCTTCTCCTCGTGAGATATATCAGGTAATAAACCATAAGTATGCGCTGAATTTTGTACTTAACAATCTTGAGTCAGATCTGAGTGAACGATTTATTACCGAAATTGCGAAACTGATAAACAAAAACATAGACGAGATTGACGGATACCGAAAATCTCAGGTTTTTATAAGAGGAGCTGAACACATTCCCCCGGCGCCGCAGATGGTTAAACAAAACATGATGTATTTTGTTCATAACTACAATCACACGACTTATGATTGCATATATGATAAAATTGCTATGAGCCATATAGAATTTGAACGGATACATCCATTTTCTGACGGGAACGGAAGAACAGGTCGTCTTTTAATGAATTATGAGCTTATCCGAAATGATTATTACCCTATTGTAATATCAAAAGACATTCGAGCTGATTACCTTAATATGATTGCATTGGGCGATAGTACATCTTTATCCAATCTAATTAAGACCTTATCAAACGACGAAGCTGCACGAGCTTCAACGTTTTCATCACAAGGTGATGTTATCAATCAGGATAATTCTCATAAACGTGGAAGATAAACAATATTTACACATAATAAAAATCCCCCGGCATAGTCGGGGGTATTTCATATGCGGGCATAGCCCTATGTTAATAGCTGCACCTCAAGGTGCATGATGGTCTGACACTTGCGTACTCTCCTTACTTGCGACCCGTAAACGGGTTATTGTATTCCGAGAAACTTATTTGATCATGGAATTGCAATTCCAACTTGTATGTAATAAACTATTATTGTTGTTCATCAATCTTTCAACTCCTTTGTTTTAAATCTTAGTATAGTTTGCCAGACCATACTTCCATTTTATTACTCTGGAGTTGTTTTTTCAATTCACCGCTTAAGCTCCTCTGAACTCCCGGCACAGCCGGGAGTTTTCGTTTGACAACAAAAAGTTCGAGCCTGAAATTTAAGCCCGAACTTTTATTTTATCCAAAATCAAAAATAATCGTTTCCGTCATCCATTAAGATTCTAATACGCTTTGTTTTAACCGAAAAATTTTTCTTTGAAAACTCAGAAAAAGCATCTGTCAAAACACCGGGATTGATGTTATTATCACATCCTGCCGGAAGCAGAACCTTTATTAACAGCCCATCTCCGTTATTTTGGATCTCTGATACTTCCAAATTCTGCTTTATATCAATTATCTTTTCCTTTTTCTTCTTAGTGATTTTTGTGATTTCAATTTTGTCTTGAGAAATGAAGCTGTTAAAATCATCTAAAATATCCCGCTCACATTTAAAATGAATTTCATATTCCGCTTTTTTGATTCTTTTATGTTCGTTGACAGGTTCGCTGACTTTTAGAATTCTAATTCCTTCCGGAAGAGCGGAGTTTAGTCTTGCAGCGACTTCTTCATTCGGAATTTTTTCTGTGAGCGCCACATCCATTACCTCAACATCGCTCATAACTCCCAAAGAAAGTGCAAGCGGAAACATTATATATGCGTGCGGATTAAAACCCTTTGTATACCAAATCGGCAGCTTAGCACGCTTAAATGCACGCTGCATTGTACGCATAAGGTCAAGGTGCGATATGTACACAGCTCTATCGGATTTTGAAAATGTAAGACGGTAATCATACCTTTCTTCCACAGTATACACCTCCGCATTCTTTTTTGATTCCGCAACCCGAACACTTATCCTTACAGTTCGGTGTTGTTTTAGATTCGTGTGCCAGCTTGTTTTCACGCACAAAGAAGCTCTTTGAAACAAGATAATCAAGGTGATCCCAAGGCATTATTTCATCATATTCTCGCTTTCTGCAAGCATAAAACTCAGGATCAATGTTGAGATCTTTGAAAACCTGCCACCAGATATCAGGCTTAAAATACTCGTCCCAGCTATCCATTTTACAGCCTCTTCGCCAAGCTTCTTCTATGACATCTGCTAAACGTCTGTCACCTCTCGCAAGGGCCGCTTCAAGCAGACTTATATTATAATCATGCCAACTTGCCCTTATCTTTCTTGTTTTAAGGCTTTCAAGCAGATGCTTTTGTTTTTTCAAAACTTCTTCTTTTGTTGCCTGCGGTTCAAACTCAAAAGGCGTAAACGGTTTTGGAACAAATGTTGCACAGGAAATCGACACGGAAACATTGCCTTTACCACGCTTTTCCTTTGGAACTGAATAAAAAAGATCTATTATTTTTTGAGCCGTGTTTGCCATTCCCTCAATATCTTCAAGCGTTTCGGTTGGAAGCCCAAGCATAAAATACAGCTTTACAGAGGTGTACCCTCCCTCAAAAGCTATTCGACAGGACCGCATTATTTCTTCTTCAGATACATTTTTGTTTATTACATCACGAAGTCGCTGGGTTCCTGCTTCTGGTGCAAAGGTCAGTCCGCTTTTTCGGACAGTTTTTACCTTTTCCAAAACTTCCTCGCTGAAATTGTCTACACGCAGCGACGGTAAAGATAACGATATATGCTCGTCCTTTGTATAGTCTACAAGTTCCTCCAAAAGACCGTTTATATTTGTATGATCGCTTGTTGAAAGAGAGGAAAGTGAAACCTCTTCATATCCTGTACTCGAACATAAATCCTTTGTACTTTGAGCGATAGTGGATACATCCTTTTCTCTGAATGGGCGGTAAATAAATCCTGCCTGACAAAAACGGCAGCCTCTTATGCAGCCTCTAAGCACCTCGACAACAGCTCGATCATGAACTATCTGTGTAAACGGCACGACAAAATCTTTCGGGTAATAAACGCTGTTAAAATCCTTTATCACTCTCTTTTTAACTCTCTCAGGAATGCCCTCAAGCTTCGGTTTACAGGATTTTATTGTATTGTCGTCATTGTACTCGACCTCATAAAAGCTTGGCACATAAATGCCCTCTATTTTTGCCGCTTCAAGCAGAAACTCACGCTTACTCTTGTTTTCTTTCTTCATTTTATTATAAAGGTCCAAAAGCTCAAGATTCACCTCTTCGCCTTCGCCCAGAATAAATATGTCAAAGAACTCTGCCAAAGGCTCAGGGTTGCAAACGCAGGGTCCTCCGCCCACAACTATAGGATATGAGTCATCCCTCTCGCTCGAACGAATCGGAACTCCTGCAAGGTCAAGCATATTAAGAACATTTGTAAAGCTTAGCTCATACTGAAGCGTAAAACCGATAAAGTCAAAATCCTTTATCGGGTCAAGACTTTCAAGTCCATACAGAAGAATTCCCTCTTCACGCATTTTTGCTTCAAAATCAGCTTCCGGCTGGAATACTCTTTCGCACCAGAATTCCTCTCTTGCGTTTTTCAGTCCGTAAAGTATTTTCATGCCCAAGTGGCTCATTCCGACATCATATGTATCGGGAAAGCAGAAAGCAAACCTTACCTCCACTTTGCTTTTATCCTTTACAACGCTTCCGTGTTCACCGCCTATATATCTTGCAGGACGCTGAACAAGCGGCAGTATTTTTTCAATCTTTTCTCTATACATAAGTTACCTCTTTCTCAGAAACCGACATTTAAATTAAACATCTACTTCAGCAACAATATTATCCAAACCGGAAAAATCAATAAAATCCACCTTTTGATTATAAGTGTCTATCATTGCTCTGACTTCTGCTGTTTTCTTTTCTTCCGGCATATTTTTGGCTTTCTTATAAAGCATACTCATCATTGTTTTGTGTGTAAAACTTAAGTTTGAATAATCGATTCCGCCCCTCAAATGAAAAATTTTAGTTTTCGCTGCAATATTTGCTGTGAGTTGTTTTTTAATACTATTTTTTATATTATCCGTATTTTCTTTATTAGTTGGATCAGCTAGTCCAACTGTTGCTAATATAATCTTTTTATCGGATACGTCGGTTATTTTCTTTAATGTCTTTGCCATGCCTAAGACTCCGCCTGCATACAATGCTCCCAGATAAATAATAGTGTCATAATCATCTATATCTTTTACCCTATCAAAAGATACTGCTTTTACATTTATCCTTCTCGCTAATTCTTCGGCATACTTTTTTGTTGTTCCGTATTTAGAACCGTATATTATGATTTTACACATAATCAACCTCCGTTACTAATTTTGATTTGTTTTTTATACAGGTTATTTACACTCTAATTTGTTATATTAAATAACAGTATACCATATTTCCGAAAACCCCGCAAGCACTTGAAAGTCAATACGGAATATGTTATACTAAAAAACAGAAACGGAGGTTTTATAATGACCAACAAAGAAAGATTTATAGAAATTTATAATACATATATAAAAAGAGAAGGTGCAGCAAAGCTTTTGGAATATCTAAAAAGCTCATCCTGCGACTTCTTTTCCGCCCCTGCTTCAACACGTTATCACGGCGCATATGAGGGTGGTCTTTTGGAGCACAGCCTAAATGTTTACGACTGCCTTGTAAGCTATCTTTCACGTCCCGAAGCAAAAGAAAAATTCGGGCTTGAATTTTCCGATGAAAGCATTGCAATCGTGTCACTTTTGCACGACATTTGCAAGACTAATGTATACAAAAAAGATTACAGAAATGTCAAAGATGAAACGGGAACATGGATAAAGGTCCCTACATATAAATTTGAGGACAATCTCCCCTACGGTCACGGCGAAAAGAGCGTTTATATCGTTTCAGGATTTATGCGGCTCACTCGTGATGAAGCTTTTGCAATAAGATACCACATGGGCTTTTCAGGTGAAGAGAACAAAAACACAGTGGGAAATGCGCTTGATATGTTTCCTCTTGCGCTGGCGCTCAATATAGCCGACATGGAAGCGACGTTTTTACTTGAGGACAGGAATGGATAAAAACAGCTTTTGGGGTTGACATATAGAATTTTTCGGAATATAATATAAATAACCACGAAAGGTATAATATGTGTTGTCAAGGTGACACGCAAAAGAAAATCCCCGGAGCTGCTACTCCGGGGATTTTTTGTGCTTTTGTCGGGCTACTTTCTGCCAAGCCACTTGCATATGTAATAACCAATTACACTTGCTGCGACAGAAATTACGAAAGATATAATATAAGTCAAGGTTTTCACCTCCCTCCTGACGGAAGAAGCCGACTTAGGTAGTATATCATCTATACATTAATATTGTCAAATTTCATCAATATTGTTATAACGTGTAATTATAACAAAACATTTTTGGGGGGTTGACAAATAAAATTTCGTATGGTAAAATACTTTTTGTTGTGAAGAATTTTGCGTTATATATTAAATAATCGGAGATTATTTAATTACGAATTATATATGCGGGTGTGGCGGAATTGGCAGACGCGCTAGATTTAGGTTCTAGTGTTAATTCGTGCAGGTTCAAGTCCTGTCACCCGCACCACGTCGGAGCAAAGTTCGCTTTGCTCCGTTTTTCTTTACAGAAAAACACTCGCACCAAATAAGAACACTGATTTTAATATAAAGTCAGTGTTTTTATCTTTTGCCCGAAAAACCTCATAATATAGGCTTTTTCAGTCCTATCAAAATTTCTAATAGAGTTTTTAAGCTGTCACGATCTTATTTCGTGGCGGCTTTTTTGCGTTCAAGTGACAGACGTACAGATTATTCAGGAAATTAGAAATAAATTTTAGTTTTTATACAAGCACCCGTTTCTTCTATAACCGATATACTGATTATAGGAGGTGCAAAATGAATATTTTTGTCATTATGGCGCTTATCGCAACACTCGGAACTTGGTTTGTGACAGCGCTTGGATCTGCAACAGTTGTATTTTTTAAATCCCCTAACCCGACTATGCTTAACCTTATGCTCGGTTTTTCATCCGGAGTTATGATTGCCGCAAGTTTTTGGTCGCTCCTACAGCCTGCGATAGAACGTGCGGAAGCTTCATCACCGGTTCCGGCATATGTTGTGGCAACAGCAGGTTTTCTGTTCGGAGCTGTATTTATGTGGATCTCCGATAAGGTCGTTACATTCACAAGAAAAAAGGCTGACAACGCTCACGGAGAACCCAACGAGCGAATCAACAGAGTAATCATGCTCGTTCTCTCAATAACGCTTCATAACATTCCTGAAGGACTTGCGGTCGGAGTTGCTTTCGGCGCACTTCAAAACGAAGGCTCTTCAGCTGAAAACCTTATGGGGGCCATAACCATAGCGCTTGGAATAGGACTTCAAAATTTCCCGGAAGGTGCTGCTGTTTCTTTTCCTCTGAGAAGAGAAGGTCTATCAAGGAAAAAGAGCTTTTTTATCGGTCAGGCATCGGGACTTGTCGAACCTATAGCAGGAGTCGTTGGCGCACTTTTGGTTGTATATGTTGAAACAATTCTTCCATATGCTCTTTCTTTCGCCGCCGGAGCAATGATCTTAGTTGCAGTACATGAGCTTATACCCGAATGTCAAAGGAATCAAAAGGCAAGGCCTTATTTTGCCACAATGGGAATTGTTTCAGGCTTTGCGGTTATGATGCTTTTAGATGTCATGCTCGGATAATTTAACGGTCAATCCACTGATAATTGGCAATTAAACGAGTAATCAATTTGGGAATAAAAACAAACTTGGAAATAATAAAACGCATTCCTGCACATCGCCGCCAGAAATGCGTTTTGTTATTTAAAATTTAATTATCATTTACCAATTGTCAACTGTAAGTAAAACTAATTTATTCTTCCATTTTTTTTATGAGATCAACTCTTCTTGCATGACGTCCGCCCTCGAATTCAGTATTTAGAAAGACGTCAACAAGCTCTCTTGCAAGACCCGCTCCGACAACTCTTTCACCGAAGCAAAGTACGTTTGCATCATTGTGAAGTCTTGTGTACTTAGCGGAAAAATAATCGCTGCAGCAAGCCGCTCTTATTCCCTTAACCTTATTTGCGGCAATCGAAATTCCGACTCCTGTTCCGCAAATTAAAATTGCTTTCTCAGCTTCGCCGCTTACAACCGCTTCGCATACAACCTTAGCCGCATTTGGATAATCGCACTTTTCTCCCTCGGCACAACCAAAATCCTTATACTCTATTCCGTTTTCCTTGAAATATTCTACTATTTCGTTCTTAAGTCTTACTGCTGCATGATCGTTTCCAATTGCTATCATTTTTCATTCTCCTAATTATTTACTTTATTTTTTGGTTTTCCTTCTATAAAAGCCTTTAAGTTTTCAGCGACTTTTTCTATCAGTCTGATTCTTGTTTCTATAGGCGCCCATGCTATATGCGGCGTAATCGTAATATTTTCAAGCCCTATGTACGGACAGCTTTCTTTCATTGGTTCGTCCGTTAGAACATCAATTGACGCATGAGCTATTTCACCATTCTTAAGAGCATTTGCTAAGTCGCTTTCGTTCATGACTCCGCCTCGTGATGTGTTTACTATAAGAGCTGTATTTTTGCAAAGGCTTAAGGTTCTTTTATTTATAAGCTCTTTTGTTCCCTCATTTAAAGGACAATGCAGCGATATAATATCACTTTCCTTTAACAGCTGTTCAAGACTTACCGCTTTTGCCGGCGAGCATACCTTTGAAAAAGTTCTTGTATATGCCAACACATTCATATCAAACGCTTCAGCAATCTTAGCCACCTTTTTTCCTATATCCCCGTATCCTATAATTCCGATAGTTTTTCCCGAAAGCTCGTGAATTGGTATATAGAAATAAGAAAAGTATTTATAATTTATCCAGTCGCCGTTTTTAACAGACTCTTTATAATCTGTCGTTTTATTAAAATAATCAAGTATCAGCGCAAAGGTGTGCTGTGCAACTGAATTTGTTGAATATGACGGAACATTTGAAACGACTGCTCCGTATTCGCTTGCAGCCTTTATATCCACATTATTATATCCTGTCGCAAAAAGTCCTACATACTTTAAATTTTTACACTTTTCAAATACTTCTCTTGTTATAAGGCATTTATTACATATAACAGCGTCTGCATCTCCTATAGCGTCCGCTACCTTATCGTTTTCAACATATCCATACACTTTAGTTTCACAAAGCTTTGTAATGCTTGAAAGCGAAATATCGCCGTCCCTTGAAACCGTTTCGGAATCCAATATCACAAGCTTCATTTACAAAATTACCTCAACGCCGCCGTAAGGACGTATTGTAAGAACATGACAAGCTCCCTCACCAAAAGCTTTATCCATAGCAGCTATAAAGCTCGGAAGCTTTTCGTTTGGTACAAATGCCTGAATCGTTCCTGCAAATCCGCCGCCATGGACTCTGCAAGCTCCGCTTCCCTGCAAAACACTCTCCGCTATGTAAAGTCCAACGCTTAAGCCCTGCTCGTTCGGAGATTTGTTAGCATATATGTTTTGAAGATATTTATATGACGAGTTTCCGGATAAATTAATCTCTTCTAAAAACGTATCAAAATCGCCATTGTTTAAAGCCTCAGCTTCTGCATCTACTCTTTCGTTGTCATCAACAAAATGAAGCGCACGCAAAAGTGCTCTGTCGCCGCACTTTTCTCTTATACGAGATATGTTATCTAAAATCTCAGACTTTGAAACACCTCTTAAAACCTTTTTGCCGAAAAACTCAGCTACGCTCTTCATTTCAATCGGAATTGCAGCATATTCAGGTGTTAAATCAGCATGATTTCCTTTTGTGTCAACTATACACAAAGAATGTCCGCTCGACTTAAAATCAAAATCAAGCTTATTTATTATAGGCTTTTCGGGATTTTCAAAATCAATTGTTATAAAGCTTCCAACGCTTGATGCCATTTGATCCATAAGTCCTGACGGCTTTCCGAAAAACTCGTTTTCAGCAAACTGTGCTATCTGAGCTATTTCAACTGCCGTAGCCTTGCCGTCATTATAAAGTGAGTTTAAAATCGTACCTATTAAAACCTCAAAGGCTGCCGAAGAAGAAAGTCCTGAACCCTTTAAGACGTTAGATGTTGTATACGCCTTAAAGCCGCCTATCTTATATCCCCTGTCAACAAAGCCCTTGCATACTCCCCTTATCAAAGCAGCAGAAGTGTTCTTTTCATCTTCCATCGGTTCAAGTGATGAAATATCAACTGTATCTTTATCAAATCCCTCACTTTTAACCTCTATTACGCTGTCGTCAGACTCACAAACAGCTGCAATTACATCAAGCGAAACACTCGCTGCTAAAACCTTTCCGAAATTATGGTCTGTATGATTTCCGCCCACTTCTGTTCTTCCGGGAGCAGAGAAAAATCTCTCGCTTTTTTGTGAAAAGATTTCGTAAAAACAATTTGCAGTTTTTTGATATCTCTCCTGCTGAAAACTTATTCTATCCTTAGTATAAATATCAGAAAGTCTATATGTATTCATAATCTCCTCCATAAAATATTAAGTATTAAATAGTATGGAATAATTATACTATATTTATATACCTTTTTCAAGTCAAAACACATTTTAAATTCTAAGATACTTTTCTCTTCGCATATCTTTTAGCTTTATGGAAATAATATTTCTAAAATTATTTGAGAGAAGATGAAAAAATGTCACGACTAAGCAAAAAAACCTATACCCTCGACAAGCCGCCAAGTGCAGTATCTTACGCTTGCATCGGCGGTAAAAAAGAGGGTCAAGGTCCTATGCGGAAATATTTTGATAAAATATCCGATGACCCGTATTTTACAACAGATTCATTTGAAAAAGCCGAAAGTGAAATGCAAAAGCAGGCCATTCTCACAGCTTTGAGAAAGATAAACAAAAAGCCTGAAGATGTTGACTATATGCTTGGCGGCGATCTTTTAAACCAATGTATCGGAACAAGCTATTCCACAAGAGATATAGATATTCCGTTTTTGGGAATATACGGCGCTTGTTCAACTATGGCAGAGGGGCTTTTGCTCTCCTCTCTTTTGATTTCCGGAGGAACGGGAAAGCTTGTTGCCGCTGTTACGTCATCTCACTTTTGCACTGCTGAACGTCAATACAGATTCCCTCTTGAGTATGGCTCTCAAAGAACTCCTACAGCTCAATGGACCGCAACAGCAGCAGGTGCAGTTTTGCTGTCCGACTCAGGCAGTGCGCCGTATATAAGAGGAGCTACGATAGGAAATATTGTTGACCTCGGAGTAACCGATGCTAATAATATGGGTGCAGCAATGGCTCCGGCTGCCTGTGATACGATAAAATCATTTTTTGATGACACAAACAAAAAACCCGCTGACTTTGATCTTATTGTTACAGGGGACCTCGGTCTTGTCGGAAGCAGCATTTTATATAAGCTTCTTGAACGGGAGGGCTATAATATCAAGCCTAACCACAAAGACTGCGGACTGATGATTTATGATCTTGAGAGTCAGGATGTTCATGCAGGCGGTTCAGGCTGCGGCTGTGCAGGAAGTATGCTTACCGGCTATTTTCTTCCAAAGCTTCAATCGGGACGTTTTAAAGATATACTGTTTGTCGCAACGGGTGCTCTTATGTCCCCTACCATCAACCAACAGGGCGAGAGCATTCCATCCGTTGCACACGCAGTTTGGATTTCACATGAGAGGTGCTGAGTATGGAATATATTTATGCTTTTTTAGTCGGAGGATTGCTTTGTGCAATAGGTCAGATTCTTATTGATTATACAAAGCTTACGCCTGCGAGAATTTTAGTAGCCTATGTTGTTGCAGGAGTACTGTTAGGTGCAGTCGGAATATACAAACCCCTTGTTGATTTTGCAGGAGGCGGCGCTACTGTTCCGCTTACAGGATTTGGATATTTACTTGCCGACGGTGTAAAAAAAGCCATCGACAGCGACGGATTTATAGGAATTTTTACGGGTGCGTTATCAAGCGGTGCTGCCGGAATAACTGCCGCTATGATCTTTGCACTTATTGCAGCTTTAATTTTCAAAAGCAAGAACAAGGACTGATAAAAAATTTTTCGGTTTAACCTTATCTCCTTAGCTTATTTCTCTTTAACTTATCACACTGCTGTGCCATGCAATTTTCCAATCAATATGTACTGTTAGCACAATAATTTATCTTATTTCGCAGAAATTTTGTGACAACTGTAAACATAAAAGAAAAAATGCAGCAAACCTCTTGAAAGATTGCCGGGTTATTGGTATAATAGATTTAGTTTTTGACTAAAATCTTCTGATATTTCAGCATAATTTGCCGAAATAATACGAAGTATATTATTTTTGAATTTAATCAATTTAATTAAACAACATGACATTTTTGAGGTGATAGATATGACAAACGAACAGCTTTATACTTTATGGTGTGAAAAAGCGGTCGATGATCCTGATCTTATAAAAGAACTTAAAGAAATCAAAGGCAACGAGAATGAGATAAAAGAACGCTTTGCGGTTTCCTTAAAATTCGGTACTGCCGGACTTCGCGGAATTATCGGTGCAGGAACTAACAGAATGAACATTTATACTGTAAGACAGGCAACACAAGGACTCGCTGACTACTGTAACGAGGACTTTTCAAGTCCTAAGGTTGCGATTGCTTACGACTCCCGCATTAAGAGCGATGTTTTTGCAAAGGAAGCAGCAGCTTGTCTTGCAGCAAACGGAATCAAAGTGTATATTTACCCTGAGCTTATGCCTACGCCTATGCTTTCATATGCTGTAAGAGCGCTCGGATGTGATTCGGGTATTGTCGTTACAGCATCACACAACCCTGCTAAGTATAACGGATATAAGGTTTACGGCTCTGACGGATGTCAGATGACTATAGACGCTGCTAACAGAGTTTTGAAAAACATTGAGAGTGTTGACATTTTTGAAGGCGCTAAAACAATGGATTTCGACGAAGGTGTTAAAAGCGGCATGATAGAATATATCGGCGATGATGTATACAACGGATATCTGGACGCTGTTAAGGCCTGCGGAATTCACACTGACTGTGTAGCTGACAGCGGTATGAAAGTAGTATATACACCTCTTAACGGAACAGGAAACAGACCTATAAGAGATATTCTTAAAATGATAGGAGTAAAAGACGTTGTTGTTGTTCCTGAGCAGGAGCACCCTGACGGAAACTTCCCTACCTGTCCTTTCCCGAACCCTGAAATTAAAGAGGCACTTGCTTTGGGAATTGAGCTTTCCAAAAAAGAAAAGCCTGATCTTTTGCTCGCAAGCGATCCTGACGCAGACAGAATGGGAATTGCTGTTCCTGATAAAAACGGAGAATTTGTTCTTTTCTCCGGCAACGAAGTGGGCGCACTTTTGCTTGAATATATATGCAAAGAGAGAACGGCTCTCGGTACTATGCCAAAAAATCCAATCACCATAAAAACAATAGTTTCTACTGATATTATTCAAAAAATTGCTGATGAATACGGCGTTGAAATGATAGAAGTATTAACGGGCTTTAAGTTTATCGGCGAGCAAATAGGTTTCTTGGAGGAAAAGGGAGCAGAGGACAGATTCATCTTCGGTTTTGAAGAGAGCTACGGATACTTAGGCGGTTCTTATGTAAGAGATAAAGACGCAGTAATAGCTTCTATGCTCGTTTGTGAAATGACTGCTTTTTACAAGACCAAAGGTATTTCTCTTATTGAAGCAAGAGAGAATATGTACAAAAAGTACGGCAATTTCGTTCACACTCAAAAGAGCTTTGTATGTGAAGGCTTGAGCGGAATGGAAAAAATGGCGTCTATAATGGACGATCTCAGAAACAATCCGCCGAGTGTTATATCAGGTATTAAGGTTGTAAAATTTGCTGACTATGAAAAGAGTGAAGCCATTGATTATATAAGCGGAGAGAAAAGTGAAATTCATCTTCCAAAGAGCAACGTTTTATCCTTTGGTTTGGAAAACGGTGCAAAGGTAATTCTCCGTCCGTCAGGAACAGAACCTAAAATCAAGGCTTATTATACAACAATTGCCGATAAGCGTGAGGACGCACAGGAACTTGAAGAAAAGATCTCCAAGGACTTTGCAGCAATAATCGGATTTTAACATAAACGCAAGATAAGTTTTATATTAATGCAGAAATAAAATAAAGACAGCTTAGAAGGTGCAAATGCCTTTTATGCTGTCTTTCTTTTTGCCCGAAAGCAAAAATTCAAGGCTGTGATATTGAGTACGCAAATAATCAGCAGAAATTAAATTCAGCATCATAATAAAAATATACGGCACAATTTCTAAAACGAAAATGCACCGTATTTTTGCATAATTACTTCCTTATCTAATTTTAGGAAAATCTTGTCATGCTTTGAACTGTCAAAGCTATTTTACCTGATTGCCTTCAGTATTCTCATCGTTTTCAAATTGACTATACAGCGCATAAAATATTGAATTATATTTTTCCGTTGTTTCATCATCTTCAAAAACTGTTGTAGGTTTCATATCAACAATAATTCTCGACTGCTTGAGATAAACTATATCAAAAGTAGTATCGTTTATCAATATTGTTTTCGAGCTCAGCTGCTTTGAGCCTTTTATCCTTTGCTCAGAAAGTAAAAACTCTCCTTTATCTGTATTTAACACATATTTGACGTTTCCGGAAAGCCCGTCCTTGAGATATAAATTTCCTGCTGTATCTCTGGAAATACTTTTAATTTCTATTGACTCGGTTTCGTACCTTTCCTTTTCCAAATCTTTATCAGATTTAAAATATATAATAAACGGCTTTATGAACAGTGCCATTATCAAAAGGTAAACCGCAACTACAAATATATTCCATATATTCATACCGTTTATTATAAAAACCAAAACTGCACACACAACAAACAAAACAGTTAAAATTACAACAAACTGCATTAAATCAGAAAAGTAAGAATTCAAAATTTTATTGTATTTTTCTTTCATTATAAACCTCCAAACAAACTATGTTCAATACTTTGTTTTAGTATATCATAATCAGTCAAATATTTCAAGCTCAAAACTAATTAGTTAAAAACATGACTCCCACATTATTGATATACTGATGTTATGCCCAGATACTCCTCAAGGCACAGACCGCTGTCGTATACGGCTTTTGCATTTTCCTTGCCAAGATAGCGAATATGCCACGGTTCGTATTTAAAGCCTGTAATTTTTTCCTTATTTTTTGGATAACGAACTATAAATCCGTATTCAGCACAGTGTTCATACAGCCATTTAGCCTCAGGAGTATTTTCAAAAGCTGAGGACGCATTATTAACGTCAAATGCAAGACCTGTCTGATGCTCGGAATGTCCCGGACGAGCTGAAAACCTGTCCGTTGCCTCAACACCGTTGCAATAAACGTAATTGTTATAAAGCTGCTTCTGATAACTATATGATCGGTAACCCGAAACGACATACAGCGAAATGCCATCGTTAGCAGCAGCTGCAGCCATCTCATTAAAAGCTTTCTGTGCTTGCAAATTTACACCCGGATCATAATTTTTCGGTAAAGAATAGGTTTTGTTTACTACCAGTATTCCGTTTATATAAGTCGCTTTGGTTTGTGTTTGTGTTGAAACAGTAAAGTTGTTTGCATTGGAATAATATCTCTTGCCGTTTCTCGTTACATATCCGCACGCCTTTATGTAATATTTTGTGCCGGGTTTAAGTTTTCCTATGTTAAACGACGGTGAACTGCTTACATATGTTTTGTGTCCGTTGTGATCTTTGTTATCTGACAACCATATGCAATATCCATCTACCTGTTTTTTATCAAATGTTACGCTTATCAAACTCTTAGTCGAGGATTTATATTTTACAGTCGCAGCCGGTACGGCTTTTGTTTTTATTGTTTTTACAACAGGCTTTGACCAATGGTTTATCCCCCTACTTGAAATATATGAGAACGCTTTGACATAATATGTTGTATTTTGCTTCAAGCACGCACGAATAAAGCTTGGAGATTTTGTTCTGATTACATTGCTGTTTTTAAATGACTTATTATCCGACAAATAGATAACATATCCGGTTGCGCCATTTACCTTGCTCATTTTTCCCGAAACGGTAAAGTAGGTCGAGCTCAAAGACTGTATATCGGGCGATTTGACATTTGCAGTTGTTAAATAGAATTTCTGCGGAACAGAATAATATCTCTTGCCGCCCTTGTCAACAAAGGTAGTCGCTTTAACATAATATACAGTATTTTCCTCAAGGCCGCTTATTGTAAAAGCAGTCTTTTTGCTAGTGTAAGTTTTGCCGTTTTTGAAATTGTTATCCGCTGATACAATTACACAATAGCCGTCAACATTCTCCTTCTCATCAAATGTAAATCCAATAATGTCCGGGCGAGTGAATCTGCTCTTTACAGTTACTTTCGGCAAGTTAGCTGTATCTATAGCATTAATGCCGCCATCGCTTATTGAATAATAATCCTTAGCCCCGGCTGAAATATAAGCCGGTGATACAGCCGATATTGACAAGATCATAACAGATAACAAGAGCAATGAAAGTATACGTTGTTTAATGCTTATTTTCATCATAATCAGCCTCCTAAAAAGATTTAGTTTCAAGCAGTTTAATGGTGCTCAAAGGCAAAAAGTGCTAAGTTGATACACAGTCACTATCGAAAAGTACAACTTGACACCTCAATTTGCTAACATAAGGTTTATAATAACTATACCATAATTTAATTGTAATTTATCGCACCCGTCGGCAAAGTTGATAAAAGGCGGCGCCGAATCGTGCGAATGCACGATAAATCAGCAAAAGCTGATTTCTTTAAGGTCATTATAACATAAAAATAAGGTTATATCAATGAAATAAGATAAATATGATTGGAAATTTCTCTTGAATTTTTTCTATGTGATTTAGGGTATACGGTTTATGGAATATAACATCTTTCAATACAACTTTAATACCCTTTACATAAAAAGTTCCGAAAGGTCATACGCTTTTCGGAACTTTTCATCAGATATTAAATTTGACTTATCTATTAACTATTCTCCCGTCTGCTGAAATCGTTACTACCTGCCACGGAATAAATTTGCCGCTTGCCTGCAAAGCCTTTTTTGCAGCATTTTCAATACCTCCGCAGCACGGAACTTCCATACGCACAACAGTGACGCTTTTAATGTCATTATTCTTAATGATTTCCGTAAACTTGTCCGCATAATCGCCCTCGTCGAGCTTAGGACAGCCTATGAGCGTTATTCTGCCATGAATAAATTCGTTATGGAAATTACCGTAAGCATAAGCTGTGCAATCTGCGGCAATAAGCAGATTTGCTCCGTCAAAATACGGCGCATTAACTGGAACTAGCTTTATCTGTACCGGCCATTGAGAAAGCTGACTTGTCACATTTATAGAAACATTATTACTTGAATTATTCTCCCTGTTTATGCTTTTTGAATGTGTTCCAGGACAGCCGCAAGGCAAATCACCGACTTGCTTTTTCATTTTTGCTTTTAATACAGCCTCCTCGTCATATGCAGGGGCTTCACGTTCTTCAAAAGAAATTGCATTTGTCGGACATGCAGGCAAACAATCTCCCAAGCCGTCACAATAATCCTCACGCATAAGCTTTGCCTTTCCGTCTACCATTCCAATGGCACCCTCGTGACAAGCCGCCGCACATGCTCCGCAGCCGTTGCATTTTTCTTCATCTATTTTTATGATCTTTCTTATCATTTTTTACCTCCAAAAATTTTTTCAGAATTTTTTATTTATTCTGTGATCAAATTATAGTATAATGAAAAAAATAAATATGTTGTAAATCCAACAAACGGAGGAAAAAATGAAAAAAGATTTTGAAATCATTAAAAGATGCCCTTTATTTGATAAAATGGACGATAAAGAACTAAATGCTATTCTAAAAAGTCCATACACTAAAATTCAGAACTTTTCAAAAAACCATACTGTAATTGCAGATGGCAGTAATACCGATCATATTGGAATCGTTATTTCGGGCTCGGTTCAGATCGTCAGAAACGATTACTACGGCAACCGCAGTATTATTGCGCATATTGAACCTCCTCAGATTTTTGCGGAAGTGTTCGTATTTTCAGAGGTAAAGGCTATGCCCGTAAGCGTTATTGCTGCAAGCGATAGCAGAATAATGCTAATCAAACCTAAAGATATTCTAAATAAAAACCCTGACGGAAACGCTTACTATACAAAACTTTCAAATAATCTTTTGCGGATCGTTACTGGAAAAAACTTAAAGCTTAACGAAAAAATAGAGATCATTTCTAAGCGCAGCACCCGTGAAAAAATTATGACTTTTTTAATGTCTCAAGCAAAGCTGAACAAAAGCAATACTTTCACCATACCCTATGACCGACAGGCGCTTGCCGATTTTCTTGAGGTAGACCGAAGCGCAATGTCTGCGGAGATAAGTAAGCTGCGTGCAGAAGGTATAATTGAATCTAAAAGATCACAATTTAAATTAATCAGAAATTACAATGATCAATAAATCCATTTCTGAGGACACTCAGTACCGCTTTTGAAGTTACTGCAAATATATGGTATTAATTTTTAAACAGTGCCCAATAATATCGGTGGTTTGATTTTGGAAAGTCACTCATTATCCCGTGTTCAGGATCGTAAAATGTTCCGTTATAAAAAAGCGACCAATGCCAGCACCTTGGTGTTTCAAGGCTCAATAGACAAAACTTCGGCAAATCCTTTTTATCAACAACCGCACATCTTTCATCAGATATATTCATTCCGAATTTTCTGAATACCATTTTCATTTCTTTTAAAGTAGTTTCTCTGTCGTTACCGAGATATTCAATTATCTCATCAACTGTTTTATCCAGTGCCATTGCAAGTACAGCTTGTCCGCATTGCAGGTCGGTAGGCTCATGTATATATCTGATATTCACTTCAGCACCCCTCTTTCATCATTTTCCGTAAAAACAAAAAAGCCCGTAAACACGGACTTTACAGTACTGCTATCTATTTCATCAGTACAAAATGGAGCTGCTAACCGGATTTGAACCGGTGACCTCTTCCTTACCAAGGAAGTGCTCTACCTCCTGAGCCATAGCAGCACTCAACAGTAATTTATTATACACTACTTTCACTAGCTTGTCAAGAAAAAAGTTGTACACCTTTTGTACGCCTTTGACAAAAACAATTTTCAGATTGTATGCTTGAATTAAGTTTTTCCTATTGACAAATATGCCATCGTCATGTTATGATAATAAAGCTGACAAATCGGCATCCTTATCACGAGCGGTGGAGGAATCAGGTCCTTTGAAGCCCGGCAACCTATTATAAAATAAGGTGCTAAATCCTGCGGATATTCCGAAAGATGAGGTTATAAGTTTTGAAACTTAGCATTCTTATTTCGGAGAATGCTTATTTTTTTGTATGAAAGGACGAAAAATATGTCGAAGTATCTTTTTACATCAGAATCAGTTACTGAGGGTCATCCGGATAAAATCTGCGATGCAGTTTCAGACGCTATTTTGGACGAGCTTTTATCAATTGATCCATATTCAAGAGTTGCCTGCGAAACCGTTACTACAACAGGAATGGTTATGTGCATGGGTGAAATCACCACAAAGGCTCAGATTGATATACCTGCAGTTGTCAGGAAAACAATATCTGAAATTGGCTACACAAGCGATGAGTTTGGGTTTAATGCTAACACCTGTGCTGTATTTACAACTATAGACAAGCAGTCCCCCGACATTGCTCAGGGAGTTGACAACGCTTTAGAGGGAAGAGAAGAAAGCTTAAATGACATTGGTGCGGGAGATCAGGGAATGATGTTCGGATATGCCTGTGATGAAACACCTGAGCTTATGCCTTTGCCTATCAGCCTTGCTCACAAGCTTGCCAAAAGACTTACCGATGTCAGAAAATCCGGACTTCTCCCCTATCTTCGTCCGGACGGAAAAAGTCAGGTAAGTGTTGAATACGATGAAAACGGAAATGCAGTTCATGTTGATACTGTTGTCATCTCAACTCAACATTCCGAAAACGTCGCTCTTGAACAAATAAGAGAAGATATTATCAAATATGTCATAAAGGAAATTATCCCTGACAATCTTTTAGATGAGAATACAAATTACTATGTAAACCCGACAGGAAGGTTTGTTGTCGGCGGACCTATGGGTGATTCGGGACTTACAGGAAGAAAAATTATTGTTGACACATACGGCGGAATGGGTCGTCACGGCGGCGGTGCTTTTTCCGGCAAGGATCCGACAAAGGTCGACCGCTCTGCTGCTTACATGGCAAGATATGTCGCTAAAAATATAGTTGCAGCAGGACTTGCAAAAAAGTGCGAGGTTCAGCTTGCATACGCTATAGGAGTTGCATCCCCTGTTTCAGTAATGGTAGATGTTAACACATTCGGAACATCAAGCATAAGCGGAGATGATATTGCAAAAGCTGTAAAACAGGTTTTTGACCTTCGTCCATCTGCAATCATAAAAGAGCTTGATCTTCGCCGCCCTCAATACAAACAACTCGCCGCATACGGTCATATGGGCAGAGAGGATTTATCAGTTAAATGGGAGAGAACCGATAAGGTCGATGAATTAAAGGCTGCATTGGGAATTTAAATTAATTCGTAATTCGGAGGTCGGAATTCGGAATTTTAGAGTAATTCGTAATTCATAATGCGTAATGCGTAATTAATAAGTTGGAACAAACTTTGAGATAATAAAACGCATTCCTGCACATTACCGTTAGGAGGTTGCTTGCACCTCACAAAATAAACTACACGCCAAATCCGAATGCGTGTAGGATTTGGCTCTCACGGCTTTTCCTCGACCTCAAATTCCAAAAACAGAGGGCAAGGGGGTGAGGTGTTTGAAAGGGAGTGCAGAGGGTAAACTAAGGAGAGGGGTAAGTCCCTCTGCTTTTGGTGGGTTTTATTATCCTGCCCCTTCTCCTAGGTTTGCC
>CABUAH010000034.1 GCA_902489475.1 uncultured Oscillospiraceae bacterium
TAGTATTTAATTGGTCGGGATTTTCCAAGATAGGTTTTTCCAAGATAGGTTTTCCCAAGATAGGTTTTCCCAAGATTGGTTTTTCCCATACTGGTAAATCCGTATCACTTGAGCCCAAGATTGGATTTTCCCGTTTAGGTTCAAATGAAGTTATATCAGCGTTTGCGGAGTTTTCGCATTTTTCAGCCATAACGGATTTTCCGTTATGGTGATTTTCATCTGAATGCGGTTTTTCATAAATAATATATTCTGTCGTTGTCAGCTGACCCTTCGCATTTCTGACTCTTGAACGCTTTATATATCCTTCAGACTCCAATTCCTTAATAGTTGCATTTATGCTGTCGATACCGTCCTTGCAGATAGATGCAAGACCTTTAGTTGTATAGTCCCAATTTTCCGGCAGGGATAGCATTAATGACAACAATCCTTTTGCCTTTAACGATAACCTTGTATTTCTCAAATGGTGATTAGCCATCACCGTGTAATCCTTTGTTTTTTCAACTCTAAATACTGCCATTTCAATTTGCCCCTTTCTTTTCAAAAAAATAAGACTTAAGCTTAAATGCTCAAGTCTTGATCGTTAAATATCATTAAAATTACTCTGTTAAGCATTTTAGTCCTCCATTTTAAAGTGCTCTAACTATATCCTCTGTAAAGCGTTTTATTGTACGCTTTAATGCAACTTAAAACAGACTGTTAAGACTGTGTTTACAATAACTTCAAACTTTTTCAGCTATTAAGTACATCATAAATCTCAGACGGATTAGAGCCGTCAAGCTTATCAAAGCTGTCTGCAAGCACCGCCTTAACCTCAAAATCAATTGTAAAGCTCTTTAGAGGGGATAGAATGCTCGTGAATTCTTTTTTGGTAATATCACAAGGTATAACAATATGCGTGAATAACACTTCACTGTCACCGTCTGAAAGTCTTGTGTATTTGTCACCCGACATAAGATAAAATGTATTAGTATTGCCGTCCCTGGTAAACTTAGGATTTACTTTGTAAAGATTCAGTTTTGCAAGTTCACTGCTTGTGTAGCTTACGCCATCCTCAAGTACTCCGTCAGGATCGTAATAGATAAAAGAATTTATGTTATTAAGAACGCTTTTATCGGTGATTTCGTTGCCATCTTGATCTCGTATGTGCATTGTTATCGCACAGTAAATATCACCGTCATTTGCAGTTATAGTCGGATTTTTTGATACTGTGTCTCCGATGCGGAGCTGCTCACCGTTTTCATCTTGCCAATTAAGCTCCTGCAAAGAGACATCAACGTTTGTTGATGTAAATCTATTTGTAACGCTGTCTTTGCTTGAAAACCATGCAAAAGAAGCAGCTGCCGCCAAAACAACCAGCACACATACAACACAAAGAACAGCTATTTTTTTCTTACTCATATTGTCCCTCCTTATCTAAGATCAAGAGAGCCGCCGGAAGTTATCTTAACTGCTTCCCAAGCATTATCCTTTGTTATTGCTTCTGGCTGAATTATATCTGCTGATACTTCGATGCTTACAGTTAGATCTTTGTATTCAGCTTTATCAGCATCGTCTTTAAGCTTAACGCCGTTAAGTAGGGGAGACGTCATGTTGCCGGTATTAAGTTTGTTATGATAATAAAAATATCCGTCCTTATATACCCACAAATATCTCCATGACGGATGAAGTACAAGTTCAATGTCACCGAAGAACACGCTGTTTCCTACAGGCTCTGAAAAACCCGATGTCGCAATATTTTCAATATTTCCGTCTGCATTTTTAACAGTAGGGAAAATCATACAACGAACATACCCATCCATGTTTTCAGAATCATTTCGAAGTCGTATTTGCTTAGTATCATCACCCCACTCATAAGGACCTTTCTCAGGATTCTCAATAACAGTTACCTTAGGCTCAGCAACAGTAAATTCGTTTGATACCTCGTCTGTAGCTGTAAAAAAAGCGTTTGCAGCAATTGCACCGACAATGACAATGAGTAAACCTACTACAAGTGCAATTATTAGTTTCTTATTTTTCCTTACCGCCATTAGTACCGTCCTTTCTGCATCTGCGTGTCATTAAGCCTACAAATACAGCGTTAATAAACAAAATCACTGAAAAAATGATCAAGATAGTATTTCCATAACCGGTATTAGGTGTATTACTGTCTGATGTAGGATTATCAATAACTTCCATTGTAACTTCTTTTTTGATAGCTGCTTCAAATATCCATTTAAAATCAACTC
Source organism: uncultured Oscillospiraceae bacterium (assembly GCA_902489475.1). Classification (GTDB taxonomy): domain Bacteria; phylum Bacillota; class Clostridia; order Oscillospirales; family Ruminococcaceae; genus UMGS1601. Next base: position 2,226 of record CABUAH010000034.1, read on the forward strand.
TGCCTAAATATTCCTGACCTTCAATATCTTTCAACCCGTCTCCATTCCAAAGAATCTCTGCTCTAAGCTCTTTGCTTTGTCCTGAAATAATTTCTACCAAATCTAATGGGGAAGTGTTCATGTTAATATTTCCTTCTCCTGTAACTTTTCCATCATAGATAAGCTCATCGTCAAGATACAGTTTAAGATTTGTATAATTCTCAAGATCAAGATTTCCATCCTTTGACTTTGGCGCAGCTGACATAGTTAATGTATACGGTGTGTTGATTAAGTTCTGTATTGATAAAACTTTTGTGTATGTTTCACCCGGTTGCATATTTGATATGTCAATGCAATACTCACCGCTTTGTGATACGCTTTTCCCATTATCATCCATTACATAAAGTCCTTCGGGAATCCCTTTTACAGAACCTTTGGGAAGCTCCTCAGCTCCGGCTGAAAGGCTTATCGACATAACTGATAATAAGCTAACTGCCGCAGCAGTTATCATTCTCAACAATTTCTTCATTTTTACTTTTCACACTCCTTGACTTTAATTTTATTAATCTTTTTACTATATAAATAGCTGACATAAGTCCTACTAATGTAAATATCGAGAGTGTTAAATGCTCAGATATATATGTCACTATTCGGCTTATATATCTTACTGTAAAGACGACCTTACCTATTATTTGTTCGGGCTTAATGCCTTGAACGTCATAAGATTTGTTAGCATCGCCTTTAGTTTTGTAAAGTATGTTTCCTTCTGAGTCTACTGAACTGCCTACAAGCCTATGCGTCAGCACCGCATTTTTATCAGCTGTAGGATTAAATGTTATGATGTCGTTTGTTTGTAAATCGTCTGCCCCCACTTTCACAATCACAACATCCCCCGGCAAAATGTCGGGGGACATTGAAGATGTGAGTACTTTATACCATCGGTAGCCAAAGAAAGATACATCTGTATCATTTTTAAGCCTTGAACCGATGATAAAAATAATAAGAGAGGCAGCAATCAGAGTAATAACACACCAAAACATAATGTTGCATATAACTTTAAGCGCTTTCATCTCTTTTTACTTTACTCTGAATCTTATTCAGCTATTGAAATTGCACCGGTTGTATCAACTATTGCCGTTCCGATAGAAGCGGTATTAGCTACATCAACGTCAGCGCCCCACATATCAGCGATACCGTCTACGCTAGCGAGGATACCCTCATGATCAACAACAATGTCATATTTAGCATTAGCCCAATCGTTTGTTGCCTGTGGAAGCATGATAACCTTGCTTAGGAGATTTTCTGTTGTTTTATCAACACCGCAAATTCTCTTGTAGTAAAAATATCCGTCGTTGTAATCCCAATTGTCTGACCAGTTGTCATCAAGGATTAGCACGATCGGTGTGCCGTTACCGAGCTGTGAAAGATACAAGTTATCCGTAGCATCGTTTACATAACGGCTAAGAGCTGTTACATCAGCTGAAGTAAGCTCAACGCCGCCGTAGGTCTGTCCTGCAGTAAGACTATTGAGTTTTGTCATTGTGCCAAAGGTCTTTCCGTCTGTTGTTGCCTTAACAGTTGTTGCATATGTAATGCCGAAGTTTCCGGTAACTGTTGCAACAGGGGAACCGCTCTTGAGGGTATATGCAATACCTTCAAGGTTTACCTTCTGTTTTGTTGCAGTTACATAAGCGATATATCCGTTCTTGTCATTTTTCTTTACGGTAACAGTATCCGGAATAGCAGTATCTCCGTTATTAATTACTGTAGGATACTTAGCGATCTGCTCACCTGTATAGATCAGGGGATTCTCTGTTCCTGCAGTATTAACGGCAGATTCAACATTAGTTTCAATTTCTTCAGAAAGCTTTACACGAATGAACGCATCCGTATCGCCGTTGTTAGCAATAGCTACTTCCTTCTGAATAGACTGTCCCGGTGTCCACTCCTTTGGAGGATCAAACACCTCGACGATGCTTGTATCAAGACGACCGTCTGTTTCAAGGCGGTTAGTTACTTGATCCGATGATGTCGGCCAAGCAAACGATGCTCCGAGTGCTGCAACGACTAATGCTGCACAGCTTACAGCTGCAATTTTTTTCTTTGTAATCTTCATTTTCTTTTTTCCTTTCCGTTTTTAAGTCTTGAACATGACTTTTAAATTAAAATGTATATAAAAAGCTTTTATCCTTTCGGGCTGCGCACTTCCCATTTGGAGAAGCTTTTTAACAAATAAAAAAAGCCACGAATTTTTTAGTTCGTGGCTAAATTGTTTAATACAAAAATTTAATACCATTAACAAAGCCGGCTTTTACGTCGGCTTTTTTTATTTGTGCTTCATCTAACATACTTAAAATCTCGATTTTCTTTTTTCAAAGATAATATAGACGGGACAACTTTTTCGTCCTACTTATATTTTTTGAAAGGAAGTGCAAAAAGTATGGAAGCTATATTTTGCTTAGTATATTCCATCTGCTATGTACTAGCAGTAGCTGAAGATTTTCAAGATGTAGAAAATTTATCTTCAAACTATCTGTACATAGTCATGGATAAAGCTGAAATAATTTTATTAAGAATTGTGGCAGTAGTAATAAAGCTTTTAATTAACATTATTTAACCGCAAAAAGGGATGTTACAAAATCAAAGTAGATTTGTTACATCCCTTTTATGCTTACACAATATCTATCATAACATTAGTAACCGTATCTCCATCATCGAGCCAATAGTCGTGACCTTTGTTTGTAAAAACGCAATTAAAATTATTTACTTCAGGATTTAATAATTTAAAGCTCATCAAGTTGTTAGCTGTATCGTAATCATACTGAATGTATTCGATCATACTGTTATCGATTGCATCGAAACTTGTTTCGTTTATCATCAAATTCGAAGCATCATGCATCGGCGTATATCGCCAATTGTTCTGAATTTCTCGAATAGTATACTGCTTACCCGAATAGCAGTTATCGATAGTTACCGAAGCTTCTGCTTCACCCGCTGGAACGACGATGTATACAAAGAACGAATAGCTTTCGCCAGTCGATTCATTAGCTTGTGTAACTTCGAATATGAAGTCTTCGTCAGTATAATACGGTTCATCGAGTTTCTTCGTAATCGTAATCGGTCCTTTAATAGCTTTGTTTACAATATCAACGCTAACGGATTCTCCTGCTTTCGTTATTTTGATCGTTCGGTCAGTAGCTACTTCGTAGCCATCGGGAACCGTCGCTGCGTTTTCCGAAAGCGTATATGTACCTAATGGTAAGTCTTCAATTGACGCTTGTCCGTTCACAATCATTACGGATTTTGATATGTTCATTCCGTTATTTGCTTTGCCTTTTAAAGAGAATGTTATACCGTCCGTACTAGAACCATCATCATTTGATTTGTTAATTATTATGCTTCCTATTGCCGTGTTCTCAAATTCAGCTGTAACAACTTCTCCGGCAACGCCTTCGATATCGGTTAATACCACAGTTTGCGACCCTTTTACGTATCCGTCAGGAATCGAGTCTGGTAATTCCGTTACTATATACCAACCCGAAGGCAAATCATCGACTTGTGCCTTTCCGTTTTTAAGACTAACAGTAATATCATCAGGCACATCGGTATATAATGGCCGAATGCACTGAATTTTGAATTTTATTCCGTCAACAGGAGCAGTACCATCATCGTTTGTTTTGTTTACAACAATGCTCATAGTCGGAGCATTGTAAAACTCAAGAACCGCCGATGGACTATCAGCATTAATCGTTATCGTTTGCATATCAGTATTTGATATGTACCCGTCAGGAATTGAAGATTTGATTTCTTCAGCTGTATATGTACCGTAAGGCAAATCAATATCAACAAACCCATCGGTTATGGATACTATCTTATCCTCAACAGTTGTGCCTGTAAGCGTTGAAACATTCTTTATTAGAAACTGAATACCGTCAACAGGATCAGTACCGTCCTCGTTGTATTTTTCAATTGTCAGTTGTCCTTTCGTTGCAGTATTCACTATGTTTACAGACACGGCTTCATTTGTGTCATTTATTGTTACTGTCAAATCTTCTGCCGTATCATAATTCGTTGGAGTATATACTTCCTTTAATGTGTATGTTCCAAAAGGAATATTACTGAATGTTGCCGTGTTATTAGACGTGGAAACAGACACAGGTCCTACTGTTACATCCGTGCCGTAATCTGATATTCCTGTGAGAATAAATACAGCTGAGCCATCAACAACTGATCCCTCAAACGTTTTATTAACGGTAATAGAACCCGTCTTAAGCACGTTATATCCTGCGAGGTTAAGCGACTTATCAGTTGTTACTTCTCCCTGCACATTTTCCATTAAACCGTCAAAATATTCTTCGTTGCCCTTAGTTTCAATAATGGTGTATTCCGTTGGATCAAGACCTGTTATTTTAATTGTTCCTGACTTAGACAGCTTAAATGTTGTTCCATACATACCCATCGAAACAGGAGCTGAATATCCGGTAAATGTATACTCTCCATCAGCACCATTGGCTGTGATGTAGTGAGTAGCTCCATTACTAGGATTTACTCCGTACACCATAAACTCCAAACCATTTATTACAGCGTCATTATCTATTTCGCTTAATTCATCACCAATTTGCACATATTTAGTAAAATTCAGTGTGCCTGCCGCCCTCATGGGGTTATAAATAAGTACAACAGAACTGCCGTTTGCAGAAGGAAAATAATATGTCGTGCCTAAAGGATCATGTCTGTTTCCCGTACTAGGAGTAGTTGAATATGGCGTATCAAAAATCGAACTTACTGCTGAACCTAAAACTTCCTGTACCGCATATGTATCGGTAAGTGCTAACCCGTCTACTGTAAATTGACCATTACTGTTTAAAGTAAACTTTGTTGCACTTGATGATCTTGTAGTGATATTGCTATAAGAATAACCACTTGTTGCATTTCCGGTAGCTACTATATATTTTCCACTATTATTTTTCAGGTAAAAATAAACCGTGCTGCTATTTTGCCAAATCTCATTATCAAGTGAAGAATCAGCCACCTTATAATCGTTACCACCGGCTGTTTGCTCAACATATTTATAGTAGGTGATTTTACCTGTAAGAGCAGTATTAACCACGTTAAGATTAACCGTTTGTCCATCAGAGGCTATTGTTATAGTTTTATCTGATGCTGCTGAATATCCAGACGGAACTGTTGACGCATCTTCAGATAAATTATACGTTCCGATCGGGATATTACTAAAAGTAACTTTTCCGTTTTTGATCATGCCAGTCATATTAACAGTAGTTCCATAAGAAGATGTACCTTGTAATGTAAATTTAATTCCATCCGAAACCGTTGATCCGTCATTATTTATTTTATTTATAACTACAGTGCCTTTTTTTGTTTCATTTACGCCATATACATTTGCTGTTTTTTTAGACTGAACCGTAAATTTTATATCACTCATTAAACCTTTAAACAAACTATTTCCGGTTATTTCTGTTATGTAATACGTTCCGGCCGGAAGATCGCTTAAAGAAAGAGAACTGTCAGATGCTAATTTAAATACTGTTGATTGATTAACAGCTGTAACACCCACAGGGGATCCGAGCTTGCTGTAGGAGTAATCTCCACTTTTATTTTGCGTAGCTACTACATAGTAGTCATAATTTGAATATTCAGATAAACGTTCTGTTTCAGAAGTATCAACAGCTATTTTAAATTCAAGTCCATTCAAAAGCTCCTTGTTAGATGACACAGCACCTAAAGCTCCCATAAATTTAGTAAACCTTAAGTTTCCTTTTTCTTTATAGTTTGTTACAACAACAGACGCTGTAGTATCTTCTTTAATAATTATCGGCGTAGTATCATCATAGATCGTTTTGCCGTCGTCCGAAATAATGGTTGTAGTAGAATACTCGTTTCTAGCAGTTATATCCGATGTTTTTTCTTCAATGAAATATGCGCCTGCTTGAAGTCCGTATACGTTTAAACTACCGTCGCTCGCAAGCCTAAATCTTGTTGTTGATTTTTTATAATTTGAAACAACATTATCAGCAGCTGTATATTCTCCTGCTGATGAACTGCTGGGATCGTATGTCACATAGTTTCCGGCAGTATTTCTTATTACAAAATATATGTTGCTTATATCTGCGCTTGACGGCGCTGTGATCTTGCCGTCAGAATCTTGTATCTTTTTTGTAACCCCTAAATTGCCCCTTATTTCGCCTTCCGGTGCATCGCTTGCTATATGTGCGCCAGAATTACGTATTGCATGAACGGCAGGAACGGTAATTGTTCCATGTTCGTTTTTGGACTTGTCATAATAATTATATTGATTTTCTGTATTATTCGCTGAAAGATTGCTTCCGCTTACTGTTAAATTTCCACTATAAGGATTATAACTCGGCGCAGCACCTGTCCTGTCTATATTGTTATGCCCTATAACACCGTAAACTACATCAAATGGCCCTCGAAATTCTGCATATACCCAGTTTGAAACAAAATGATCAGACGAAGTTGACGACAACCAATCAAAAGTTCCTAAATATCGTTCTAGGCCCTTACTCGATTGATATACCCAGTTTTTGTATAAGATTACATCGTAATTTCCTGAGTTCAGAGACGATGATCCGGTATATCCGGATATAGCATTAGTAATATGTAACTTTTTCCCATAATCATAAACCCCTGTAACACCTGTAGAGTTGGAACCCGTGCCCGCCATTTTAAATGAAACAGACTGCGCACCGTCAATGTCTTTCCACGTGGAATTACCGCACGCTTCAAGGCTCTCGCCTGTATCGGAATCCGTAAACGAATAGTTGCACTTTACATAACAGCTCTCCATAGCGTCAATGCCTATCTTATCTGCAGTAAAAGAAAATTTAGGATGTTCCGCTGTATATTCATTTCCTACCAATAAGGCGCCACCGTATGTACGAGTATAATTTGAGTCAAAGAAGTCTGCTGTAGCAAGGTTTGTGTATATAAAGCTTCCGTCACTGTTAGCAGCTGTTCCATTTGAAGAATATCTTGCTTGACGGTAATTAAAGATATCATTACCTTGATAGTCCATAACCGTTAACTTTACATCCACATTATGCCATGTGTTTGTTGAAGGATCATACCATTTACCTACATTTTTATATGTACAGCTTAAAGTTCCCTTATCTGATTCCTGCAAAGCAAATCCCCAACCACTGTGCTTCATGTTTTTTATAGTTTCCAAAGCAACTTTGCCAAGTGTAAGTTCTTCTTCACCATAAGTTGTTTGACAATTTTTAATGTTATAATACTGTTCGTCATTTGCGATTTCTTCAAGTGTTTTTGTTGTTAAAATACCTGAATAGTTTTCGTACATCCATGCGAGGTACATATTAGCTGTTCGCCATTCACTACCGCCTCCGGGGTTTTCGTAAGACTTATCTATTGAAGTTGAATAACCGGATGTAATGTATTTTAGGCCCAAAGCCATAGATGCATCTTCAGTCATAAGCGAACTTGGAATCGTCGAACTTTCTTTCCATATGTCATTGGTTCCGTACATTATACCGTCTGGTCGTTGGACGAGTCCGCTGTCTTTGCTGAATAATTCGTCATATGTAAGCCAACGATGATTAGAAGTACTATAAGGTGCAATTCCAACAGCAGTTCGATTCTTGTTTACAGTTGAATCTCCTGAAAGGATTTCGGTTGTACTATAAGTATTATCCGCTTTAAATATAGAATTCGAAGAATTAAACGCTTTACCGGATTCAAGATAATCCCATCCCCAGTTGTTATCTTTGTTAAACACATAATCGATGCCGTTTCGAGTAACGATATACTCGTAATTATCCGAATCAGAAGGCGGACTCATGTAAAACGAATAGCCGTTCGGCCAAGCATTTGCTATTCGATCACTTGCTGTTTCTCCGTTGGCATTGACACCAGATGCTGTCTTATTCGTAGAAGAGGGTACAGTGAGAGAACTGTATCCGGTTCCATCGTTTTTTAATGTTCCTACAGCGCTAAGCATGTTAAGTGTGTTCCGCCATCCGTAGTTCCCGTTACTGGCCTTTGTATTGGCAATTGTCTGAATTGAATCGCCTCCGTGCCCCGGATATGCCTGATATGTACTGAAATCATTGACATATATAGCGTTTGAAATCAACTCCGGAACACTTGTTATTGCTAATGTTGCTGCGGCTAGTGTACAGCATAAAATTCTTTTTAGTATTTTTGCTTTTTTACTCACGCTTTTTCCTTTCCGCTCTATATTAGAGCTTTATTATTTAACACATCAGAAGACGATAAAGTAAAACAGCCGACTTTGATGAAGTCGACTGTTTTCTATGTGGACCGTGGACCACTTATATATAACCTCTTAGCCTTGTACGTTTCCGAATAGTGGAACAACTACTACTAAGAAATTTTTAATAAACAATAATTTTGTACCAATATACTTGTTAAAGGGAGACGCAGTGTTCTTGTACCTATACCTTGTATCTATACAAGTTTATTGTTTTATAACCAAGATACTTGTTAAAGGTATGTGTGGTACCACCGTATCTGCATAGACGCTTTATTTTTTGTCCTACAGATGTTTTAGGTATTGAAGTAGTAATGTCACTATAAAATTCGCAGTAATTGACAGACATCTCGTAAGGGTCTGTTAAATTAGTATATGTATTAATATCTTCAACGCCGTATAGTCCCGATGAATAATATGCGTTTAACACCACATTTGTAAAATATCTGGTCTGAGTTTCTTCATTCCAGTATACCAAAGCCTCACAGCCGCCGTCGTTGCAAAAATAAAGATCAATGCCTAAAGGTTCAACAAGAGCTGAAACCAAAGCCGGCAAAGAGACGATAGGAATTTCCTCTGCGTATGTTACCGGATCTTCAATAAACTCCCACACACCAGAATAATAATATTCACCGTTGTTGACACTAATTTCTCTGATTTTATCAGCGAAATGAATATTATCGTAATTGGCTTTTTCCGTTGGCTTGCCGTATACTTGCTCATAAAGCTCTATTGCATACTCATTGGCTCTTTCGATTATTTCGAGATTCGTTAAGTTCTCAGCTCGAATAGCTTCAACCCATGCCTTACCTTTTTCGCCTAATTCGTGATTAGTACTTGCCGATTGAAGAGTAACGCTTGGATAACCCTCATATGAATCGTCCATTACAGAATAAAAGTCGAGATAATTAGGAATGGTACCGTCTTCTTTTATACGGAACTTTTTGAATTCATCATACAAATATATTTCGAGTTCATAATCAAATACTTCTAGGTCCGTCATTTCTTTTGCCCAGTCCGCATTATCGCTGTAGTATAAATAGAGTTCTACGTTTTCGTCTATGTTTGGTATCAATACATTATCAATTTTTTCAATCTCTTTAGTTAATTTTTCTATAAGGTCTTCACGTACCGGATATCCGTAATCAATAAGTGTCGGATAAACGATTGTCTCGACGTTATCAATAACGATAGTCGATAAGGCTTCTTCTTCGCTTGGAAGGTTATTGATGCAGTTCTGACACTTAGTTTTAATCTCTTCGTATTTACTCAAAAGATACGCTTTACCAGTTTCAAAATCTAGTTCACCATCTTCTATAGGAGGATTAGAAGGTTCAGTCGTGTCACTTGGATCAGTAGTATCGCTTGGATCCGTAGGCGAAGGAGTCGAACCGTCAAGCAGTCGAACGCCCTTAACATGCGAGTTTATACGACCTACATCAGCCGTTGTAATTTTTCCGTCTTTGTTAACATCAGCAGCTTCAAAATCCTCACCGACAAGGATTTTAATAGATTTCGCATGAGAATTTGCGAGTCCGACATCGGCAGTAGAGAATTTTCCGTCATTGTTGACATCTCCTATAAGCCTTCCTGATTCAAGTTTCGGTGTTGTCGGTTCGGTATCGTCTGCATATATTGACATAGCAGTTAACGTCGAAAGCACCATTGTTGTCGATAGCGAAATCGCTATCATTCGTCTTTTAAAATTGTTCATAAAAACCTCCTTATAATGTTAATAATTCTTTATTGAATATTTTACCATAATAATAGGTGATAGTCAATAGACACTATAAAATATTAATCAATTTTTCATTTCACCTTCGAATAGAGGGTTAGATCATCTATCTATTTGGTTAAATTCTAAAATTACGCTGCATACACCTATAAAAATTGATTTACCTCATAACTGAGTTTGCATTTGCTTTTACCATTTTGGTATTTGCAACTATCACAAATGCCCTTTTCCCGACAGTTAAGTATTGCATTATCGTTTTCAGTCGTATAGTCACTTTTGGTTTTAAAGAAACTACATTTATCACAATTCTTATCTTTGAGAATTGCGCATTTGTTTTCCTTAGTAGCCCAACATAAATTTTTGTTACTCATTTTTCAATTTTCCTTTCTTATCATAAACTAAAAAGTGAGACTTTATGTCTCACTCAAAAAGAAAAGCCGACTGATTTATATCAGCCGGCTAGCATAATATTTATTTTTCTAAATTCTTCTCTTTGCGACGAATGTGAATTACAGTTGACACAAGTGCTAATGTACTGAGTGCAAGCACAATCGCTAAAACTGATCTAACGTTAGAATCAGCTCCTGTATGGGGAGTATCAGAAGTGTTTGGTGTAGTAGGTGTTGTAGTCGTTGGCTCTTCAGGAGTCGTTGTTTCTTCCGGGATCGCTTCATCCGTCATGGTACCCTTAACAGTCTGTCCGTTTTCGGTAATCTCAAATTCAAATAATCCCTCATTGATATAGTACCCATCAGGAGCATCATACTCACGGAAGTAGTACTTACCAACCTCAAGATTATCAAACTCAACCTTTCCGTTTTCATCGGTACGTCCCTGAATGATAACGCTTTTGTTTTCGTCAAGTATTTCGATACCGCAGTCAGGAATAACCTTTCCTGTTGATACGTCAGTCTTAGTAATAATGATCCGACCTTTTCCAATTGTGTTCTCAAATATACACTCAACAATCTGTCCATGTTCTTCAATTATAGCTTCGTAGGTGTTCTCATCAATAACATACTTGCTGTTTGGAGCTTGTAGTTCCTTGTAGTAATACTTTCCAAGCGGAAGATCTCCTGTAAGCAATACTCCGTTTTCATCGGTTTTGCCTCTGAAGACTTCGTTCATGTCCTCATCATATACAGCGATCTCGCAGTCTTCAAGTACCTTATCGTGGTCCGCAGAATCAACCTTAATGATTTTGATCTGACCGACCATAAGCTTATCCTTCATCTCTGCCTTGATTACGCCGCCTTCAGATGTTACCTCAAATTCCACAAGAGATTCATCGATCAGATAGCCATCCGGAGCCTGAAATTCTTGTATATAGTATTTTCCTTCTTCGAGCTTGTTAAAGATAATCTTGCCGTTTTCATCTGTGAATCCTTCAAAAATAGGATTTTCTGTATCATCTGCTTTGTAAATGTGGATTCCGCAATTTGGAAGAGTTTCAGACGCTGCTATATCTGTCTTTGTGAACTCTAGTGCAACAGGTTTATTTGATACCTTAGCAGTTGTATAACCTACTTCTGCATAGTCCTTTACTTCCACAATCACAGGATCAGCAACAAGATAACCAGCCGGTACGCTTGATGCAACCTCAGTGATCTTAAATGTACCTGCCGGCAATCCGCTAAGCGTTACTCCGTTTACAACCGATTCCTCAACCTTAGCATATCCGTTTTCGTCAGTGAACACATGGATTGCATTTCCGTTTTCTTCACTGAATATTGCACCCGAAAGGGTAGGGGCTATATTTCCTTCAGCATCGCACGACTCAATGATAAATTCGATATTCTCAATCGGATTTGCCACTTCAGTGATTATTTCTTCGCTTGTTGATTCTGTAGACTCAGTTGTAATTGTTCCGTCTGATGAAGCTTCTGTTGATTCTTCTGTAGCTTCATTTGTGGATTCGGTCAGTGATTCAATCTCTGCATCGATCCCATCACCGTCCGCATCGGTTGTAAGAACAAAGCCATCAGCTTCACCAATAACTTTTTTGATACTGAGCTTTCCTACAATCGCTTCATTTTCAAAAGTAACATTTGTGGTTGTTCCGTCAGTAATAATTACATTTTGCTGATTTATATTAAGGTTATAGAAGCCATAATAGCTTTCAGGCATTGATACCTCTGTTACTGTGTATTCGCCGGCAGGGAACTCGCCAATAACTGTTCCGTCGTCACCGGTTACAAAGTTCTCGTCAATCTCTATTCCAGAGTAAGATGTGCCTTTAACATTAAATGTAATGCCTGCAACAAAATCGTTTTTATCGTTTGTTGTCTTGATAAACTTTCCATAACCCGTTTTAGGCTGATTTACAAATTCAACTTCGGACGTCTGAGCTGCTTTAACAGTAACAGCCTTCTCATCTTCGTTAAGGATTTCAAATTCAGCAATATCATCAGGAAGACCGATTTCGGTTACGGTAAATTCGCCTGCAGGAACAGATTCAAACATCGCCAATCCTGTTTCATCTGTTACAGCTGTTTCGGAATATTCAGCGCCTGATTTAGTTGTTCCGCCCAGTGCAAATGTAATACCTTCTACAAACTTTGTACCGTCTGCATTTTTCTTTGTAACCTTAACGCTTCCGTCAAGCATAGTGTTCTCAAACTCAAACGTTTTTACTTTTCCGGATTCTACATCTTCTGCCGTTATGTCAACATAAATAGCTCGCTTGTTGACTTTCATAAACTGCTTATACTCTTCGGGTATAGATGTTTCCACAATCATATAGTAGTTTTCAGTAGCAGGAAGATATACGGTTTCGGTTTCACCGTTTTCATCAGTTACAAGATCATTAATGTAAACGTGTGATGCGTCACTATTGCCTACTATTCTAAAAGTTATTCCCGAAACAGCATCGGTTGATCCGTCGCTGAGAACCTTTTTAATCTTTACAGGAACAGTTTTTACATCATTTGTGCATGTATACTTAGTTGTTTCGTTAGCCTTGCTTTGGGCACTGATAGGCTTAGTGTTTAAACTTGTAAAGTTTTTGATTGCAGCAGGAAGCTCTGTTTCGTTAAGAGTGTATTTTCCTGTAGGAACGTTCTCAAACGTCGCCAATCCTGTTTCATCTGTTACAGCTGTCATTTCGATATCCAAACCGCTGTCAGACTTGCCACTAAGCGTAAACGTAATGCCGGAATATGCGGCTTTTTCAATCGTTGCAAAAGATGTACCGTCAACGAATTCATATCCATCCGAGTATTTCTTTTGGACTTGAATTGTGCCGGTTACTGCATTATTAACAAATGAAACTGTATTCGTCTTACCGTTTGAAATCGTTATTGTCTGCTTGCTGGTACTTAGAGTGTATCCCATTGCTTCAAGCTCTGGAGGTATATATGTTTCAGCTATGTTATACTGTCCACATGGCAATGTCCCAAAATCAGCGATTCCGTCAGAACCTACTGTAGCAGTTTTATTAACTGATATTCCGCCGTAGCTTCTACCTGAAAGCGTAAACTGAATACCCTCGTAGTTCTTTGTACCGTCCTCGTTTATCTTTCTAACTTTTCCTACACCGGTCATGTATTTATTGGTTACTGTGCTAGCAGCCGGATTGGAGCCGGTGTTAGATGCGGTTACAGTAACCTTTGAATTGCTTGCAAGAGTATACACATCAGACATTTTATATCCTGTTGCTTTCCATCCGCCGTTTGCATAGTTATGATGTACGTTTGTATTGACCTCTTCAAGTTGATAGTTTCCTGCCGGCAATCCTCGGATAACGATTGTGCCGCCTGAGCTAAGCTTAAACGCTTGAGCGTGAGATCCGTTGGAAATATCAAATCTTCCCATAGAAGCATCGCATGATGCGCTTGTGTCGTTTTTCTTTGCGAAATGCCTGAAAGTATATATACCGTCTGCTTCCTTAGCTGCTACAACGTATAAGCTGCCGCCCCAATCGAGGCTCTTAACACGGAATCTTGCTGAATAATTAAGGTCTCTTTTAGCCAACGAATATGCGTTAGAGCCGGTTATCTCGCTGACTGCCGGAACAGCCTTACCGTCGTTATACTCGCTCGCCTGGAACTGCTTTGTAATTTTTAAGTTTCCGTAACGAAAATCGTTAGTCATTGTTACGCTTGACGACTTACCGGCCGAAGTCGAAACTGTTTGCGCAGATGCAAGAGCGAAATTCGTACTTAATTTTTTATTAGCAAATGCTGCGTTTCCAACTGTTGGCGTTACATCTACTTCTTGTATCGTGTATTTGTCGATCGGAAGGTTTGAAATAGAGAACTGACCTTTAGAGTTCAGCTTAAATTGAGTTGCTGTATTTGATGTTCCCGAATATGTATACGAGCCGGCAGTAGCTGTTGATTTTACATTTACGTATTTACCGCTTGAATTTTTAACCGTAAATCTTGCTTGTCCGTTTACAAGATTAATAACAGCCCTACGCATATACTGCTCGTTACTTGCGGATGACGTATCGAGTAACGCTGCCGTATAGTTCCATGTTGTTCTGTCGCCGTCAGAAACTCCAGACATATACGGGAATGTGACTTTTTTGGTGACGGTGAGCTGCGTCTGAGGTGCAACATTTAGGCGGAAAGTGGTTGGGTCAAAACGCATAGAAAACATCATATTTTGTATGTTTTTATTTGAGCCTTTCCACTTGATATACATCCAGCTGTTATCAGAGGAAGAAATTGTTTTTCCGTACTGATTACACTGCGTTATTCCTTGAATACGGGTATCAAACGTCACATTGCTTGAATTACAATTGGCTGTAGCTGTAACGGTTAAGTTATTAGATCCATAGGTATGAGTGAATTCCACACCATTTACAATTTTATCAAAAGTAGGATAATACTGAAGAACTTTGTTAGTATCGGTTATTGTCTTAGACGCTGAACCAATATTTATTGTGCTATTATGAAATGAAACATTTCTGTTTACTCCATAATATCTATCGTATATAGTTTCTATATTTTGCTTAAAATTAGAATCAAGCGTAAAGCCGGTACCAGGATCTTTACCGCCGTTAAGCTCAGTCCATACAAGAAGCTGTGTTTGGTGCATATCATATGCTGCCGTACCTTTCTTGTTCCAGTTAGCTGTTACATTGTCGGGATATGCATCTCCCCATTTTGCACTATAGCCCAGGTAAATGTATCTTGATACCTTTTGATACTCAGCGTCAGACCTTACATATTTGATAAAGTCATTTGTTGAATTAAATGAACCACTTGGTGACGGCGCTCCGAAATCCAAGCAAAAAGCCGCATATTTCTTGCCGTTATACTTTGCCCAATGCAGCATTCCGCCGGTTGTTCCTGCGTAATTATCATAACCAAACTCTGCTCCGTTTGCTTCAGTGATGCTGTATGCAGCAGAAGCTGTAATAGCCGGCAAAGATGAACATATCATGGTTATTCCTATTGCCAGTGACGACAACAGTGGCACAATTCTTTTCTTGAAAATATTCATATTTCTTTTCCTTTCTCCGGGTTTCACCGGTAGCTTTATTTTTCTGTTTTTCCTTTCGTTCCCCCCGTTTCTAACGGGGAAATTACACAACGTACACTAACCTCAACTCCTTGCCTTTAATGTTTGACTTTTTAACTCCTATTTATATTATCTGTGAATTTTTAAATCGAGAATTTAACGAGAAATCAAAAAAGCCAACACAAAAGTGTTAGCTCCAAAAATACATTATAAGAAAAAAGACCTAACTGTTTAGTCAGGTCTTTCAAAAAAACAAGATGTTTTTCCTAATCTTATTTTATCTAAATTAAGTTAGTCAATAAACAAAGTAGTAAATAAACCACAAGCATCGCATTCTGTAATCTCGTAGCCAGTAACACCATCTTCACGATGTGCTATGATATACTCTATAGCCGCCTTTTCTGCTTCTTCATAAGTCTTATGCCAGCCTATTACACCTACGTCAACTACATGGTGAGTTCCGCCGTCATCGCACCAATAGTTTGTGGTTGTAGCACGTTTGGTTGTCTTTTTTGCAGTTGTTGTTCTCTTCTTGGTAGTCGTAGCCTTTTTAGTAGTTGCAGCCTTTTTAGTAGTAATTACAGGCTTTTTAGTAATTTTCTTAGCTGTAGTTACAATCGGTTTATTAGTGGTTGCCCTTGTAGTTACTTTAGTTGAAGCATAGGCAGGGGCAGGGCTTTTATATACAGCCTTTGTAGTAGTAACTTTTGCAGCAGAATTCTTAGACGTTTGCTTTTGTGTCTTAGCTTTGGTTTTGCCGGATGCTGTAGATTCTGCTTTAGTTTTTTTGCTGACTGAAGTGGTAGTAGTAACCATTGTTGTCGATTGAGTAATCTCCCCAGAATCGCTCGCCGCTGTGTTTCCTGCACTCTCATTTTCGGTTGCGTTAACTACTGTATTGCTCGAATTATCGGCAGTTGTTTTGTCCGACTGATCACAACCGGTAAGAGAAACTACTGCTGACGTCAGTACAATTAGTGCTGTGACTATTCTTTTTATTTTGATAGCTTTTGTGTTCATAAAGAACCCTCCTTGTAAGAAATATAAATTTTGTGAAGCAGCTCTTTTCACATAGTACAACCGCACCCATTTTCATCTTACATACTCGGTTGAGTCTTTATTATTACTGCTTTGTTAAAAATGGGACTTTATGTCCCATTGGAAGAACATTGATTGAGTTTACGCCGATTATCTTTCGTAATGATTATTTAGTTTTTTACTTCCATGGTTTCCTTTAAATAATTTGTCATATCAATTTCATATTTCTTTTTATTTTCCTCTACTTGCTTTAGAATAAAGTAATCGGCATCAATACTTGATAAATTTTCTACACCAGTTATCATGTGTTCAAAAGAATCTCGGCTATGCATTCGCCCTCTTAACTCAACAGCACCACAAAGATTATTAAGTTTATACATTTTTAAATTTTCATCCGTGCCATTAATACATTGATAAAATCCTCGTCTAGGTTCATCTAACTGATGCAAAAAGAAATCTCCTTGAATTGCACCGCAAAACTCACATACATTGCACAAATAATAGCCATCATTTAAGCCTTTATAATATTTCTTAAAACGCTGTGAGTAGCTATACTTCAAATTATAGTTGCTCAAAAATTTTGTTACGTAATTAGGTGCATACATTAAATATTGAAACAAAATCAATCTTGTAACACATTCTTCAGATTGACCGTAAAATTCTGTATAGAATTCATCCGAAGCTAAACATACTAAATTAGTTTGCTTTCCGCATCTCCAACAAAGTGCTTTTGTTTCAATCAAATACAAATTATTGCAAACAATGTTAGCGTCCCTATTATTAAACCATTTCTTAAATTTAAAATAGTCTAGACTATCAGGTACATACCATTTTTTTAGTTCAGGATCATACTTAGCACCTAAAGCTTTTACCTCATCTTTTTGATCATCGCGAACATTTAGATATAACACATTTTCACTGTACTCTTCATTTTGGGAAACCAATATACTACGATCAAGTTCACTTTTTATTCTAGCCAGTTCTATTTTTGCTTTATCAAGCCGCTCATATTCTTTTTTTAAAATCTCAGCTTTAACCTTTTCCTTTTCGTCCAAATAACTTTGCAAATCGTTCAAACATTCTTTAAATTCCTCTTCTAACGACTTAAGCTGATAGTCTAATTCCTTAATTCTTTTATCGTAAGCTTTATCGTAAGCAGTTGTGGCAATGTCAGACTCTTTAATTGGTTTGGGAGTAACATTCACTTTTCTTTTGCGCTTGAAATGTTCCAATATTTTATCAAGCTTCTCACTA
>CABUAH010000035.1 GCA_902489475.1 uncultured Oscillospiraceae bacterium
TGCTTGAGAAATAAAAAATATAATGAATTAGTTAAACAAGGATTATTAATAAGGCAACTGTGCTTGTGTTTATGCAGTATATAGATTATTTTTTAGATGCAGTTTATCACCACGGCGATAAGGGAGGGAAAATATTTGAAAAAAAGACCTTGTATTGGTATTGTCGCAAGAAGTATAGATGAATCTTATGAAACAGAAGTCATAGAAGGAGCTGTAAAACAGGCTTTTGAGATGAACTATGATGTAGCTGTATTCAGCATGTTTGATGAGAACTCATATATTACTGAGTACTTTGAGGGAGAAAAGAATATTTTCAACTTGATAAATCCTGATAAATTTGATGGTTTTTTGTTCCCTGCCGCAATGTTTAATAATACAGAATTAAGAGATTATTTATTTGACTTTTTAAAGGCAACGAATAAGCCGGTAGTTGTTATTGATTATGCTACGGACATTTTCCCATGTGTGCTTAAAGATGAGCGTAAACCCTTTAAGAACATGATGAACCATCTTTTAGATATTCATGGCTTCACGGATATAATGTGTCTTACGGGACTTAAAGGAACTTTTCAGGCGGAGGAGCGTCTTGAAGCTTATAAAGAAGCGCTTAGAGAACGAAATATTGAGGTTTTAGAGGACCACTGCATATACGGAGATTATTGGAGCGATGCAGCATGGGATCTAGCCGAGAAGATGCACAATAAAGAAATTGAAACACCTGAGGCGCTTATCTGTGCAAACGACAGAATGGCAATGTTTTTCATCGAAAGGTATACCGAATTGGGACATAAGGTTCCTGAGGATATTGCTGTAGTAGGATATGACGGAATAGTTGAATCAAGGGATAATGTTCCTACGATTTGTACATACAAAGTACCGGACGCACAGTCGGGAGCCAATGCTTTTTCAAAGTTATATGAAATAATGACCGGCACAAAATGTGAGACGGTTAATCTTCACAGCGGATTTGTAATACGTGGAGAAAGCTGCGGATGTCTTGAAGATAACTCTTCAAACATAAGAATGATTCGTAAGACCACAAGAATTGAGCAGAATCGCCGTGAGTTTTACAGAACGGCAAACCTGTTTGAGTGCCTTGCAACAGCAAATACATTCAACGATTTTATAGATCATTTGGGAGAAACGGTTTATATTTTTGCTTCCGGTAAGGAAGAGTGTAAATATGATCTTTGCCTTTGCAAGAATTGGGATTCTTTAGCTTCTGAACAATCTTATATAAAAAAAGGGTATGGAAAAACAATGCAGGCGGTATGCAGGGATATAGACAAAAGATTTTATTTTGATCCTATTGAGATTTTTCCTCCTATGTGGGAAGAAAAGGATGTTCCGAGTGTTTATTATTTCTTCCCTGTGCATTTTAATGACAGATGCTTAGGCTTTTCCGTTGTTTGGTATGATGGAGTTGTTAATGTTTGCGGAAGAACATTTTGGGACTGGCATAAGGCTGTCACGAACGCAATTGAATTTCGCCGAACAAAGATTTGTCTTGAAAGCTTAAATCATATTACATACTTAAATTCTATTAAAGATAAGCTTACCGGTATTTACAACAGAAGCGGTTTTGAAAAGTATGCAGATGAATTTATGCAAGCAGCTAAAAGTACCGGTCAAAAATTAATGCTCATATCATGTGACATGGATGGACTTAAATACATTAATGATACTTACGGACATTTAGAGGGCGACGTATCGCTTAGAATTATTGCAAACGGTTTAAGCTATGTTTGCCTTAACAATGAAATTTGTGCCAGAGTCGGCGGAGATGAGTTTATGGTAGTCGGCTACGGCGATTATACCGATGAAACTGTTGAAAAAATGATAGAGCAATTTGAGCAATATCTTATGCGCTACAATCTTGCTAATAACAATGAGTATAATGTAGATGCATCTACGGGATATGTTATCAAAGAAATGACTGACGAGGTTAATCTGAAGAAGCTCGAAGAGATTTCGGACAAAATGATGTATGAAAGAAAGTTTGCAAAGCCTAATAGGCATAAAAGATAGTTGCTTTATTATAAAAACTGAAAAGATTAATGTAAAAAGGCAGGAAATTGATTTTCCTGCCTTAGATTGTTTAAAAGCTCAAAACAAAAGTTTTGGTCAAGCTTTTTTAAAAGCTTGCGGTTTCCAAAGGCAGAGCCTTGGTCGCCGTCCGCAGACGGCGAAATTCTTTTATCAAAGCGCTTTTCAAGGGGTGAATTTTAAAACAGTCCGGTGGACTGTTTTAAAAGAGGGGAAGCTTTGCAAGTGAAAGCGTCCCATCCTTTAATTTACTACATTTTTTTACAGACTAAGGCAGGAAATTGATTTTCCTGCCTTTTTGTATGTCATTAGTTTTCTTTAAAAGGCTTGTATCAGATCTGGCTTTTCTCTTTACAAAAGCTTTTGTTTGTGATACTATAATATTATTGTAAAACTTAAATATTAAAGGTATGCGGTGAATCAGCATAAAGCTTTTTATCGGCTGATTTTAAAAGGGAAACGGGTGAAAATCCCGTGCAGCAGCCACTACTGTAAGTGAGGACGAACGAACGTATTTTACCATTGCGCTTTGCGTGAGAAGGGCGTTTTATTAGATTGATACACAAGTCAGGAGACCTGCCGTATACTTCGGCATTAGCCGGTTCAAAACCTGTTTGGGCAAATGGAATAAGGGTTGGACGTAAAAATCAAGCTGTCTTTGGATGGCTTGTTTGCGTTGCCTTTTAAATTTATCCAACACTTTGGATTTGTATGATAGGTCTTACAAAACTAAATTTGAAAGGAACGGAAAAAATGGACAAAATAACATTTCAAAAAAGGATCATAGCAGTTATCTTAGCGGCTTCTGTTGCCGCTGTAAGCAGTGCTGTGACAGCAGGTGCCGCTGATAAAGAGGATGTAAGTAAGGAGCTTTATTCAACGTCTGCTTATCTTATGGAGCAAAACTCGTCGGCGGATTACACTAACGATTACGTTTTGGGCGCTGTTGTTTCAGGAGCGGTTGATACGAGCTTTTGCGAAAGCTACAAAGAAAATGTTGCCGACGCACTTATCGAAAACAGCGGAAAACTTATGTATACCGATTACTACACCGGAGAGGAAACAGAATCTCTTATTTACGAATCAGTTGCCGCTATTGTGCTTAATAAAATGGGATATGATACAGCGGATATAGGCGGATATGATTTTGCTGAGATTATTTCAAATTATGACCTTTCTCTTATCAGCAATCCTTATCATCTCTGCGAGGCTCTCAAGGCGGCTAGAATCATAAACGCAGGCGAAGAAACTGAGAAAAAATTCCTTGACGCATTAATGTCATATTATAAGGAAGATGAAGAGAATTCGTCTTTAGGCGGAATGGACTATTGGGGAATTTCAACCGACAATAATGGTGCGTTTGTTGAAGCAATATTTCCATATGCCGATACAGATGAACAGGTTAAAACAGCAGTTGAAAAGTCTGTTAATTATATAAAATCAATGAAAAGAGCAGACGGATATGATTCATCAGTCGCTTATGCAAGCGAGTACGGAAATCCTGACTCAACGGCGTATGCATTAAGAGCGTTTGCAGCGTGCGGCGATGATGAGAGTTCAAGTGAAGCGTATGATTTCCTCATGAAATTTAAATCAGAAAATGTATCAGGTGCATATCTTTACTTCGGCGAAGAAAATTTATATGCCGCAAAGGACGCACAGGCGGCTCTTTTAGCATATTATGAGTACGTTTCGGGACTTGAGAAGCAGACAGATGCAACGGACGAAACAGAGCCTGATTCAAGTGAGCCAACAACAGATACAGCAACTGAGGAAAATTCTGAGCAAAAAGAAAATACATATGAAGCTACAGAAGAAAATGTTTCTTCTGCCGAGGTCGGCACAGCTTCAACGGAATCTACGGGAACTGATGCTAACCCTAATACCGGAGCAGGAGAAAAGAGTGTAGCTTTGTCGGTTGCGGTATTGGCTTTTGCCGGAATACTTCTTTCTAAACGCAAAAAGTAAATTACACTATAGGAGCCTAGATTATGAAAAAATTACTGGTGCTTTTATCGGCATTTTTAATATCGGTTTCGCTTTGTGCTTGTTCGGTAGAATCTGTTGAGGAGCATGATAAAAAAGAAGCATCCTCTTCTCTGCAAGCATCTGAGAACGGCGAACAAGCGAGCAGAGATTCTCTTGATTCTCAATCTGATGCATCAGAAGGTAACGATGCTTTATCGGAAGATACAACACTGTCACCGAATTCAGAAGATGCGGCAAGAACAACTTCTGTAGTATCGCAAAATGCTTCTTCAAGAGAAAATGCAGTTAAGCCGGCGGTTACATCTGCGACCACTTACGCAAATAATAATCAGGGTGGCGCTTACAGCTATTATGTAACGGAATACGAAGTAAGCTATGAGAAAAAAACTTCTATCGGTACTAAAAAAAGTGCAACACATAAGGGTGCAACAACCAGCAGGAAAATCGGTAATGCTTCTTCCTCTGCATCTTCCAAGTCGGCGAGCCGTGTTAATGCTGGGACATCTAAAAGCGCAACAAAAGCAAAAATAACAGTTTCTCAGAGCGCAATAGATATTTCCTCTGTGCTTTCAAACCCGCATCTTTCTCAAAATGTAAAGGAAAGACTTGAAACTTCAAATCCGTATGTCAAGGATTATAAAATGCTTGTTCCAAGCTATAGCAAGATAACAGTTAAAGAAGGTTCTACCGTACTTGATGTTTTGGAGCTTGTCCTAGCGACTGAACGCAAAGGATCAAGCAATTTTGCGGCTAATCCGAACGCAGTTGCAGGGGTTAAAAACTCAGCGTATGGAAAGTATGTTTATTCAATATGCGGACTTGCGGAAAAGGACTGCGGAAGTAAGAGCGGATGGACATATAAAGTAAATGGCAAAACTCCAAGTATGTCCGCTGATAAGTGCGTATTAAAATCAGGGGATAGGATAGAATGGATTTACGTTACTGAATAAAAGGCTTCGGAGGTAATTTTGACAGTTCATTTTAAAGGTTTAAATGAGGTTCTGGCAGCGCTGTATTTTACAGCATGCTTTGTAGTAATTTGTCTTATATCGGACAATATTGCGGCGCTGTCTGTGTGCCTTGTGATATGTATAATATACATTATTTTTTTAAAGTGCTTTAAAACAGCACTTTTTTGTTTACCGACATTGATATTGCTTGCATTGATAAATCCGCTTTTTAATACAGTCGGTGAAACGCCGCTTTTTTATGTGAATGACAATCCTTATACACTTGAAGCACTTGTGGGCGGTGTTAAAGCAGCAGTTATGATTTTAACGCTTGTTTTGTGGTTTCAGATTGCCGTAAGATGCATAAATACCGAGAGATTGTTTTATGCGGTGTCAAAGCTTTTACCTACGATTTCTCTTATGTTGTCGATGATTTATAAAAGCACAAGCGACTTTAAGATAAGATCAAAGAAAGCGGCAATATGTCAAAAAGGATTTATAAAAGGAAATAAAAAACGCATTAAAAGAGCATCCGCAGTATTTTTGACAACATCTCAAAATGCATTCGAAAGCTCGGTTATAAAAGGTATTTCAATGACAGGCAGAGGGTATGGCAGACGCAAAAAATCAAATGTGTTTAAGTTCAAACTTCGCCTTGATGATATAATAATTTTTTTGATTTCAGCGGTTGTATTGTCAATGTGTGCTTTTACAAACGGAACGCTGTTTATCACTTTGCTTTCGGCAGCACTTTTGATTCCTGCGGTTTATCAGATAAGAGAGGAAATAAAATGGCACTTTTTAAAATCGAAGATTTAAGCTTTACATATGCAGGCGAACAAGCACCTGCTTTGAAAAATATTTCTTTAAAAACTCAAAAAGGCGAAACGGTTGCGGTAATAGGTGAGTCGGGAAGTGGCAAAACAACACTTTTGAGGCTTTTGAAAAAAAGCATTTCTCCAAAGGGTGAGCTGTCGGGAAGCATAAGTTTTTTCGGCGGTGATGAAATAAGTGATATTGGTTTTGTGTTTCAAAATCCATATGACCAGTCGGTATGTGAAACAGTTTTTGAAGAATTGTGTTTTGCTCCGCAGAATCTAAATATTTCACCGGATGTAATTTGTGCAAGAGTAGCTGAAACGTGTGCATTTTTCGGGATTTCAAATTTGGTTACAAAAAAGCTTTCTGAGCTTTCGGGCGGTGAATTGCAAACGGTAAATCTTGCGGCGGCGGCAGTTTTATCTCCGAAGGTTATTGTCCTAGACGAGCCTTTTTCGCAGCTTGATCCTATAAGCACACAAAAGTTTACCGATGCTCTAAGGCGGTTAAAAGACGAGCTTGGAACAAGCCTTATAATTTCGTCGCATTCGATAGAGGGAATATTGCCGTTTGTCGATAAAATAGCTGTGCTTGAAAACGGTGATTTAAGTCTTTTCGGAGGGGCAGACGATGTGATAAAGGAATTGAGAAAAAGGAAAAATCCATTGGCTCTGACTTGCGGCTCACTTCCTTTGATTTCCGATGAAAGCATTTTAAAGACTGTTAAAGAGGCAAGAGATTATCTTTATCAAAATGACATATCATTTTCTCCCTTTAAGATAGCTTCAGCGGATTTAGGACAGACTTTGATGTTAGCAAAAAATATTTATATGAGATACGAAAAACATTCGCAGGACATTTTAAAAGGCGTTACAGTAAGAGTGAAAAAAGGCGAGGTTTTGGGACTTTGTGGTGCAAACGGGAGTGGAAAAACAACTCTTTTATCAGTTTTGTCCGGGGCTTTAAAGCCATACTCAGGAAAGGTAAAAAGCTATGGCGAACCGTTGTATATTCCGCAGGATCCGAGAATTGCATTTGTTAAGGAAACTGTGATGGGAGATATAAGATTTATGTGTGAAATATCAAGGATACCGCTGTCTTATATTGACATGGTCATATCGAGTCATCCGCTTTTTAAAGATATTGAAAGAATTCTGAACAAGCACCCATATGATTTGAGCGGGGGCGAGCTTCAAAAGGCAGTTATGTTAAAGGCTTTAATAGCTGATAAAGATATTTTGCTTTTTGATGAGCCGGTAAAAGGATTTGATCCGGTTTCAAAAGCGGAGTTTCAAGAAATGATAATGAGTATAAGGGATGAGAAAGCTGTTGTTATCGCATCGCATGATATTGAGTTTTTGACATCTGTCTGCGGTGATATAGCAATGCTTTTCGGCGGCGAAATAATTACAAATCTGCCAAGCGGAGATTTTGTCACTCAAAACAGTTACTTTACAACGTCTCTCGTTCGTGCGTCAAAGGGAATACAAGATGGACTTATCGTGAGTCGGCAGCTTTGGGGTGAAATATGAACGGACTCGTATTGACGCTTATTTGTGCAGGTATAATAATTCTTGGATACTTTTTTTGCTTTGAGCTTAAGAAACCGACCGCACAAAGGATAATGCCGATAGTCGTTTTGGTTGCATTGGGAAGCGTAGGACGTATTATTTTTGCATTTGTACCGCAAATTCAGCCGGTTACGGCGATAGTGATTATAGCGGGAGCGACGCTTGGTTCAACGGACGGCTTTATGACAGGTGCGCTGTGCGCTTTGGTGTCGAATGTTATTTTGGGACAAGGCCCTTGGACGCCGTTTCAGATGTTGGCTTGGGGAATAATAGGCGCATTATCAGGGCTTATTTCAAAAGTAAAATACGGTGATACGCTTCCTGTAATGATAGTTTTTTCAGCCGTAGCGGCATTTTTGTATTCCTTTATAGTGGATATATATACAGTATCGAGCTTTTGGGACACTATGACGCTCTCTTACGCAATTACGATTTTTACAACCGGAATGGTATTTAATATTTCACATATGATAGGAAATGTTATATTTGTTTTTCTCCTTTTTGCCCCGTTTAAATACATGATTAAACGTGTTAAGACTAAATATCTTTAGAATCGCTCTGAAAATGCATAAGTTGTTGTTTGTACAATATGCACAAATACATGAGATTTATTTGAAAACTATTGAAATTTTCGATAATTCGTGGTATGATTACATTGTACAATACAGGTAGTATTATACAATGTAACATATTAGGAGGATTAACAATGAAACTTGGAAAAAGATTGTTGTCAGGTGTTCTTAGCTTTGTTGTTACAGCAACTGCCTGCTTAACAGGCGGAATGTTTACAGCAAGTGCTGAAGCGCCTCAAGGCAATTACAACGAAAAAACCATTTTGCAGGTTTCCGGCGATGCACTTGTATCAACGAGCAGCAGTCATTGCAAAGATGACGGAAGCTATGACGGCTATATTCAGTCGGATTATGCTGACAGTAATTCGGAAACAATCGAAAGCAATTATCTCAAGATTACTTATAAAGTATCGGGTGAGGTAAAGAATGATACTCAGATATTTACACTTCAGCCGTTTAACACTTCTTGGGGCGGTTGGGAAAACAATATCGTAACTATCGGAGATTCTGATTACGATTCTGCAACCGGCGTGTATACGGCATATGTTCCGACAAAAAAGGTTATTCAGTCGCTTTCAACCGGAACTTTAAACGGAATTAATCTTTCGTTT
This sequence comes from uncultured Oscillospiraceae bacterium, assembly GCA_902489475.1. Taxonomy (GTDB): domain Bacteria; phylum Bacillota; class Clostridia; order Oscillospirales; family Ruminococcaceae; genus UMGS1601. The sequence goes on from CABUAH010000035.1 coordinate 8,559, forward strand.
ATGAGTGATGCTGTGGAAGTAACGCTTGTGGATTATCGTATTCTTTCAGAGAAGGAGTTGTCTAATGAGGAAGAATATCAGCTTGAAGAGCAGAGATTTATTTTAAATGTTACCGGAGATGATCTTGTTGCAGCAGGTTATGATGAAACAGCTCTTCAGAAGGTAATAGATGCAAACGGAAGCGTTATATTTTATGTTCACATCTCACAAGCTAACAAGTATTCGTGGCTTCAGTCAAGATCGGGATCTGTTAACAACTTTAACGGAAATCCTGCCGATAAGTACGATGACTGCGGATCGGGAGCATCAAATAAATATCTAACGGCTAATGAATGTACTAAGCAAAGCTCAAGCAAGAATCCTATCCAGATCAATAAGGAAGGTCAGCCGATAGGTTCTGTTGGAACAGGTAATTATGCGTTCCCTTCAAACGCTATTACATCGTCAAAGATTACAAAGGTTAAAAACTACAGCCTTACAATAGCTATAAAGACAAAGGATACGGAAGCTGAAGCTTTAGGTTTCGTATTTTCAGACGGAACAGCATTTACTGTAAATGCTGACGGCACACTCAAAAAAGGCTTTACAGCGCCAAAATGCGAGTCTACATCATATGAAAATCCAGATGCTGATCCGGATGTTGACGGAGAGGTTTGGGAGCAGTCTGTTACAAAGAGAAGAGCTAATTTGAAGCTTTCACTTGATTACATAGCAAAAATGGATTCTTCAAAGTATACAGAAGAGTCATGGAACGCATTACAGAGCGAATTAGTTAAAGCACAGGCTGAATATGACAATTCTTCGGCTACAGCTGACAGCCTTAAGAAAACAAGAGATGCTCTTGAAAATGTAAAGGCAAATCTTATTTTTGCAGCTGAAGGTGATGACGGTTCAAACGCTATGCCGTTTAGAGTGTTAAATGCAGATGAAACCGTTAAGGAAATGGGAATAGGAACAAACCTCGGAAACACAATGGACGGACATTCGAGCTTTACTCCTTCTGAAACTGCATGGCAGTCTGCGGTTACTACAAAAGAATATATCACTGCTCTTCATGACGCAGGATACAATACATTGAGAATTCCTGTAACCTGGGGTAATATGATTGATGATGAAAACGGATATGCAATCAATGAAAACTGGATGAACAGAGTTCAGGAGATTGTTGATTACTGTATCGAACAGGATATGTACGCTATCATCAACGTCCACCACGACGGTGCAGAGCAGCTTAGCTGGCTCAGAGTCGGAGCTGATGACATTGATGCAGTTATGGAAAAATTTGAGTGCGTATGGCGCAATATCGCAGAGAGATTTAAAGATTATGACGAGCATTTGATTTTTGAGTCGATGAACGAGATTACCTGCGGTAAGACAGAAAGCACAAAGAATTCTTCTCAGGCAGTTACTTATGACACACCGATTATCGTAAACTTTAACCAGCTCTTTGTAAATACTGTTCGTTCAACAGGTTCAAACAACTCAAAGAGATGGCTTGCAGCAGTAGCTCACTATGCAAATAACGGTTCAAGCAGGGATTTCTCACTTCCGAGTGACTCTTATAACACAAGCAACAGAATCATGTTTGCATTACATATTTATTCAGATATAAACGGAGTTTTAGACAGACTTAAAACAACATACAATAAGTTTGGAAACAAGGATATTCCGATTTACCTCGGAGAATACGGAAGAACTCTTGCTACAGACGCAGCGTCTGAATCAGGATATAACGACCCGTTCAGAGCAAACTATTCGGAGATCACAAACAGAGCTTGTCAGGTTTACGGAATCTGTCCTGTAGTTTGGGATCAGGGATTCGGAACAAAGGGCGAATACGAAACAGGACTTTACTCATACTGGAACCGTACAGAGTGCAGACCGATCTTTAAGACCATTACAGACGGTATGGCAAGAGGAACATTCTTAACGCCTAGCGATAAAAACTTAAAGGGAGATTTCAGCGATATTACATACAATACTTCTTATGGAGTTAAAGTAACTGAAATGACCGATATAACTCCGTCTGCTGAGTCTGTGAATATGACGGTCGGAGATATCGAAACTCTTACAGCTACAGCTTTGCCGTCCAATACAAATGATGTAATCGTATGGACAACCGATAATGAGGATGTTGTTACAGTATTCAGCGGTAAAATCAGAGCAAAGGGAATCGGAAAGACAACCGTTCATGCCAAGTCATTAAGCGGTTCTGTCGATAAGGAAATAGCAGTAACTGTAGGTGCAAAGGATACAGGTTCTAAGGCGGTAATTACGACAGATCTTGAAGAGTATGTTGTTGTTGAGGACTTAGGAACAAATATAATTGCATCAACTGATAACGGCGAAAAGCTTACATACAGAACCACAAACCCTGAAATTGCAACAGTAAACAGCCAGGGACGAGTATACGGAAACGGTATTGGTGTGGCATATGTTGTAATTACTTCGGAGAGCGGAGCTACAAAGCTTGTTCACGTTGTTGTTAAGGATGCACTTGCAACAAGTGATATTACACTTGGACTTAAGGTTATGTATAATGACAATACTCACCAATACTGGTCTGCTGAAACAGGAGATTTAATTACAGTATCTGAGGACGGAACATATACTCTGAAGTTCGATGCAGACAAAAATCTTTCAAAGGCAGCTAAAGACGCAGGAATAACAGATATATCAAATCTTACAGCTATTTATATTCAGGATCAGTCGGTTGCACTCGGAAATGCAAAGGTATCTCCGCTTGAGTCGTGTAATATTACATATTTAAGTGTAAAGGCAGACGGTAAGGAGCTTACGTTGAATTCCTTGGCAGGACCGAAGTCGGCACTTAAGGACAGCGGAATTTTTGATACAAACGATCCTATTAACGCATGGGAAGGATCTGCTGTAGACGAAGTAACCGTATCTGACCATGTTGCAAACTTTACAACAGGAAATCCAAAGACATTTGAAGTGACATTTACGCTCTCTGATATGCAGTTTAAAGCTGCTGCTGTAACAAGAGAAAATGAAGCAATTCAAATCAAGGCTTCTTCTGAAACAGAGATCAACACTTGTCCGGGAATAGACGGAACTGAAGTTGAACTTAAGGTAAGGCTTGCTCCAAGAACTACAGACAGCGTAACATCATTTATTTCAAGTGATGAGTCAGTTGCAATTACAGATCTTACACCGTTAGTACCTGAGGAGGATGCAAGCGGATATATCACAACCAAGGTTAAGGTTGTGGGAGAAGGTACGGCAACGATTACGGCATTGACGGAGAACGGACTTTCAGTAGATTTCACTATTAATTCTGCACATGATTATCATGCAGTCGGAACTGAAGGAGACGATACAGTTTATGAATGTTCTATCTGCGGACATAGGCATACAGGTCTTATCTTACCTGGAGATGTAAACGGTGACGGAAAGATTACGACAGTGGACGTTGGACTTGCAAACTCGCACGCTAAGAATATTAAAATACTTACAGGCGATAGGTTCTTGCGTGGAGATGTAAACGGTGACGGAAAAATAACGACTTTAGATGTTGGCATGATCAACAGCCATGCAAAAGGCATAAAAAAGCTTTGGTAAATTAAAAATCGTTGACGGGAGCGGAGTAAAATCCGTTCCCGTTTTTTGTGTTTTTATTAAGAGTAATACTTGAAAAATTGTATATAGTATGGTACAATAAAAAAGTATGAGATGAAAACAGAAAAAGAGAGGACGATAATAATGGTAAGAGAAGATTTAAGAAATATAGCTATTATTGCACACGTCGATCACGGCAAAACAACGCTTGTTGATGAAATGCTAAAACAAAGCGGAACTTTCAGAGAAAATCAGGTTGTAAATGAGCGTGTAATGGATTCTAACGACATAGAGAGAGAAAGAGGAATCACGATTCTTGCAAAAAACACATCGGTCGTATATAACGGAATAAAAATTAATATTATAGATACACCGGGACATGCAGACTTCGGAGGAGAGGTTGAGCGTGTTCTGAAAATGGTTGACGGAGTAATTTTGCTTGTAGACGCTGCTGAAGGTCCGATGCCGCAGACGAGATTTGTTTTGCAAAAAGCGCTTGAACTCGGACATCGCATAATAGTAGTTATAAACAAGATAGACCGTCCCGATTCAAGACTTGACGAGGTCGGAGATGAAGTTTTGGAATTGCTTATGGATCTCGATGCAAGCGATGAGCAGCTTGACAGCCCGATTCTTTACTGTTCCGGAAGAGATGGAACAGCGTCAGAGGATCCTCATGTTTTGGGAGAAAATTTAACTCCGCTGTTTGATACGATTTTAAGTTATATACCTGCTCCTGAGGTTGAAGAAGAGGGGGAAATGCAGATGCTTGTTTCGTCTATCGACTATAACGAATATGTCGGACGAATTGCGATAGGACGAATTGAGCGTGGAGAAGTAAAAGTAAATCAAGATGTATCGGTCGGAGATTATCATAATTCAAAGAAAGAGTACCGTGGAAAGATAGTCACCATATATCAAATCGAAGGACTTAACCGTGTGCCATGCGACAGCGCAAGGGCAGGAGATATTGTTTGTATAAGCGGAATTGAGAACATTACAATAGGTGATACGATATGTGATTACGGAAGCTTTGAGGCTGTGCCTTTTGTAAAGATTTCGGAGCCTACGGTAGAAATGACATTTTCTGTAAATGACAGTCCGTTTGCAGGAAGAGAGGGAAAGTTTGTAACCTCACGTCAGCTTAGGGACAGGCTTTTCAGGGAGCTTTTAAAGGATGTATCTTTAAGGGTGAGTGAAACGGATTCAACCGACAGCTTTAAAGTAGCCGGACGTGGAGAAATGCACCTTTCTATTCTTATTGAGAATATGAGAAGAGAGGGCTATGAGCTTTCTGTATCAACGCCGAGGGTATTGTATAAAGAAATAGGCGGAAAGCTATGCGAGCCTATGGAGAGAGTGGTTATTGACGTTCCTGAGAGTTCGGTTGGTTCTGTTATGGAAAAACTGGGTTCAAGAAAGGGCGAGCTTGTGACCATGGCGCCTGTCGGAAGCCGTATGAGGCTTGAGTTCATTATACCGGCAAGAGGATTATTTGGATATAAGAGCGAATTTTTAACAGATACAAAAGGCGAGGGAATAATAAGCTCTGTTTTTGAGAAATACGATTTGTATAAGGGCGATATTTCAAAGCGAAACACAGGCTCTTTAGTTGCTTTTGAAGCAGGCGAAGCGGTAACGTACGGATTATTCAATGCTCAGGAAAGAGGAGAGCTTTTTATAACTCCTGGAACTCCTGTGTACGAGGGAATGATAGTCGGAGCTTCCCCTAAGCAGGAGGATTTGGTTGTAAACGTATGTAAGAAAAAGCATCTTACAAATACCCGTGCAAGCGGAAGCGATGATGCATTAAGACTTGTTCCGCCGAGAAATTTAAGCCTTGAGGACAGCTTGGAGTTTTTGGCTGATGACGAGCTTCTTGAGGTAACACCGAAAAACATACGAATCAGAAAAAGAACTCTTTCAAATACGCAAAGAGCAAAAGAAAGAGCAAAACATTAATTTGTAATAAATATTTACGGAGGTATTTATGAGATTTTTAAAACTATTGATAGCCACGGTAATTGCTATTACAACGCTTTGTTTCAGCGGATGCTCAGGAAAACATGAAAAGGATTTCGTTATAACGCTCTATCCGGAATATGCGCCGATTACAGTTGATAACTTTATTGACCTTGTTAATGATGGCTTTTATAACGGACTTACTTTCCATAGAGTTGTGCAAAACTTTATGGCACAGGGCGGAGATCCTAAGGGTGACGGAACAGGCGGTTCTGAAAAAACCATAAAAGGCGAGTTTTCGGCTAACGGAGTTACTACAAATACCATGTCGCATCAAAGAGGAGTAGTTTCAATGGCAAGAAGCGCAAGCTATGATTCAGCTTCTTCTCAATTCTTTATCTGTTTCACGGACTGCTCATCACTGGACGGACAATATGCGGCATTCGGAAAAGTTGACGAAGAGGGAATGAAGGTAGTAGATGAGTTTTTGACGATCGAGAGAGATTATTCTGCTACGAATGAGCTTTCTGTACCGAAATCCCCAATTACTATTGAAAACGCAAAAGTTATAGACGATTCTCCTGATGGACATCCCAGAGTACAGATGACAGTAAGCTATTAATTTGTTAAAATATTTGAAAATTCTACCCTTTACATAAAAAAGGGTAGTTTTTTTGTACAAAGTAATGAAAACGTCTTGCTGATCAATAATTTGCTTGCAATCATAGTTTAATTGTGTTATAGTTATGTTAGGTAATTATACACAAATCTAAGAAAAGGAGAAATTGCTTATGAATAAGAGAAAAAATAAAAGCCGTAATAAAATTTGTAATTTCTTCAAAAATTTAAATGGCTTTACACTTGTTGAAGCCTTAATATGTTTAGTAATTGTTGCTGTTGTTACGGCGATTTCGATTCCGTCACTTGTAGGATATGTTGATTCGGCAAAGGAAAAGGCTGCGGTTGAGGAATGCCGGTTTGCGGTAGATGCGGCAGGAATTCTTGCCGAAGAACATGTGCTTGAAACAGGGGTCGTTGCGTATTCGGGAGAAGCTCCGAATAATATCAATGCAGCAATCACCAAAAGTGACATTTTAAAGCGGGCGGAGCTTGACGGCAAAGGGGAAATTGTAAGCTTTTCCTTTAATCCTCTTGATAATTCAAGCGAGTATAAGCAGCCTACATATCTTGTGAATGAGGACAATGACGTTGTTGTTTCCGCAGCGGCAAAGGATATGCTTTTGGCAAAGACTGTTTCACCTTTTGCGGTATCGGTTGATACGACCGAATATGACGGAGCAAAGGGAATAAAACTTACCTATATGGAGTATACCGCTTCAAACGGAATTACTGTGTGGTATCATAACGACGGATACGGAGAAACAGAAAATCATGATTTCTCGACGCACATTCATGTTATGGAACCTCATGCGATTCAGGATGAATTGACTTGCTTAACAGATGAAAAGGTACTGTTTAAGTGCAAGGAAGACGGATGCACATATAATTATGTTGAGGTTACGTCTAAAGCGCCCGGGCATCATCTTATACCTGTAGATAAGAATAAGCATAAGTGCGACAATGTTTTAGATGCACATAAAATCGTTGACGGTGTGCTTGTATCTGATAAACATGATTGCAATTTTACAGAGGACCATACTCTTTCCGATATAACAACAAAGACTGTTAAAAAGGATAAGGTTTTAGACAGTGTTGTTCTTGACGGCGAATATCTTGAAAATCAAAAGATCTCGCAGGGTAAATATCATTATCATTACTGCACAGGCTGCGGACTTGAATTTTATGAGAAAATAGAAGAGCCAACCGAACCGACGACTGAACCGACGGAGCCTACAAGCGAACACCACGGAGGCAGTGGAAACTGGAGGGATAAGGAGTCCAGTACCTATGAACATTCTGAAGGTGGCGTAAAGTTTTATGTAACAGGAGCTGACGGCGGATGTTGGAACTACGACATGGCTGATCAGAATTTAGGACCGTATGAAGCAGAGCTTTATCTTACAAACTCAACTAACAGTGATGAGTATGTAAGATCTTTTGAACTTACATTCAGAGTTGAGTATGAACACGCTTGGAATCATGATAATGATGAGTTTATTGAGTTGTCTGTCGGCGGAAGTACTTTGAGCAGTGCGATGTATGAAGTAGTAAAGGTCGATAATAATACTATTACAATTAAAAGCTCGGATTTATTTACTGAAACTGCTCTTGACTATGTTCACAAGACGTCAAATACATTAGCGCCGGGGGCATTTTACAAATTCCAAGTTAATTTTGGAAAGGACTCATCCGGAAAGCTTATTGATCTTGAAGATGAGGGAACAAACTTTTATGTAGAGAATTGCGACGTAAAGCTTATAGATTCTTATGCAACACAGATTAAGCTTAACTATTTAGGCGATGATATTTCTGATATATCTAAGGTGGATTACCGCACATGGCAAATAGAAATGTCCGATGCGAAGGGAAATCCTGTACAGGGCGGAAAAATCGACGTCGGCAGTAATCCTATAAGTTTTTATGTTCTTCCGGGAAATCAGGGAAAGGATACTGTTGTAGAATTCCCAATATACACCCCGGATAATCCATATTCGCCTGCTTATACAGTGGAAATCCCACGGCGTGAGATAGTTGCAAATGCAAACGGTGTAATTGAAATTGACATTCCGGCATTTGACAAAGTGCCTTCAACTACAGAAACTCCAACACAGCCTACAACTTCAACAACAACGACTACTACCACTACAACAACTACTCCTGTTAAATACAATCCGTCAGTAAAACTTAAAGTTGTCGGAGATGAAGATAAGACGGTCGATATTTATGTTTCGCCAAAGAATAATATACAGCTGCCTGAGCTAGTTCTCAGCGGAGTTAAGAACGGCGACATAAAAGAAATTGAGGGACTTGTTGACGGAGAAGAGTATACTATCTGGGCATTGTCTCAAGAGGGTTATACATTTACCGTAAACGGAAATGAAAAGCTTGATTTTACTTATAACAGCTTAAGTTCGGGAATTGTATATAATGCTAAGCTTGTTAAAGACGGAGCAATTGAAATAGTTGAACCTGATTCGGATAAGATAAACTTTGATATAACATATGATAGCGATTATAAGGATTCAGTAAATAAAATTATAATTGGATATAACTATCCTTGGAACACGAAACATGAAATCGAAGTTTCATCGGACGATGTTGTCGTTACTGACAACGGTTTTGTGCTTGTAAATTATAAGCCGAACATGGGTGAGTCGTGGGCAGGAATTACGGTTGTTTTAATGGACAACGAGGGAAATGTAATAGACCAAAGCAGTGTAATTGATTCAGGCACATGGAGCAATCGCATAGGCGAAACGGTGTCTGTAAATATCGAACCGACCGTGAGGGAATATATAGATTTAAGAATAATATATAACGGAAGCAATTATGCAGATATAGGTCATGTTGTAGTTAAAAACGAATGGGGACAAGATTTCAATCCAAATATATATAAGCAGATTTCGACCCCTACGTCAAATGAGATTTACACATTTAATAATATTGATCTGAAAGCACTAAACACAAATAAAATCAGAGTACAGCTGTATGACAGCAACTGGGTCTTGATCGGTGAAACAGTTGTTGATATGACTGAGCTTGAGGCGAAAATCGGCGATACTTATACAGTTTTTGTTGGGTAAACATATAAGTGTACAAAAAATTAAAAGCAAGTATTTCCTATTTCTTTTGAGGTGGAATACTTGCTTTTTGTTTAATAGAATATTATCTATAAAATATGTGATTTTAAAAAGTGAAAACAAAAAAGCCTATCCAATGAGGATAGGCTTTTGGTTTATGAAATTAAAATTAGTCGATTTCAGCAAAGTACTTGATTGTTCTTACCATCTGGCTTGTGTATGAATTCTCATTGTCATACCAAGAAACAACCTGTACCTCATAAAGTCCGTTTCCAAGCTCGCAAACCATTGTCTGTGTTGCGTCAAAGAGTGAACCGTATCTCATTCCGATTACATCAGAAGAAACGATAGGATCTTCATTGTAGCCGAAGCTCTCGGAAGCAGCAGCCTTCATAGCAGCGTTGATGCCTTCCTTAGTAACATTTTCACCCTTAACAACAGCAGTAAGGATTGTTGTAGAACCTGTTGGAACAGGAACTCTCTGTGCAGAACCGATGAGCTTTCCGTTAAGCTCAGGAATTACAAGACCGATAGCCTTTGCAGCACCTGTTGAGTTAGGAACGATGTTAGCAGCACCAGCTCTTGCTCTTCTGAGGTCACCCTTTCTGTGAGGACCGTCAAGAATCATCTGGTCACCTGTGTAAGCGTGAATTGTTGACATGATACCGCTCTGAATCTCAGCGTACTTGTTAAGTGTATCAGCCATAGGTGCAAGACAGTTTGTTGTGCACGAAGCAGCAGAAATGATCTTGTCCTCGCTTGTAAGAGTCTTTTCGTTTACAGAGTAAACAATTGTTTTAAGGTCACTTCCTGCAGGAGCAGAAATAACAACCTTCTTAGCGCCGGCATCAATGTGAGCCTGGCTCTTATCCTTTGAGCAGTAGAAACCTGTACACTCAAGAACAACGTCTACACCGATCTCTCCCCAAGGAAGCTCTGCAGCGTTTGCCTTAGCGTAAATCTGAAGAGTCTTACCGTCAACTGTGATTGTATTAGCCTCGTCGTCAGCCTCTACTGTGTGAAGACCTTCGCCGATTGTTCCGCAATAACCACCCTGTGCGGTGTCATACTTTAAAAGATTTGCAAGCATTGAAGGCTTTGTAAGATCGTTGATAGCAACTACTTCGTAACCTTCTGCACCAAACATCTGTCTGAATGCAAGACGACCGATACGGCCGAAACCATTAATTGCGACTTTAACTGCCATAATTAATATACCTCCTAAAAATTTTCATGGTTATATTTTACACCATTTGAATTGAAAATGCAAGCCCCAAAGAAAAAATTGCATGAGTTAAATGATAATTTTACCAATAATTCTTGTATTTTTGTGCTATTCGGTTAATTTGCGCTTTATTTCATCAATAAGTGCGCTAAAACTAAATGTACCACACCGCTAAGGCATGGTACATTATTGATGTTATTTTTTCTTTTCTCCCAAATTTTCCAATGCGTATTCACAGCATTGAACGACAAGCTGATTAAAGCTTATATCGTTCTTGTTTGCAAGGTTTTCAAGCTTAGCTATTAGGTCTTCAGGCATTCTGATTGTCTTGTTAAAAGACTGCACTTTTTTTATTTCAAACATACCGTTTTGCGCTCGTTTCAGAGCTTTCCTCCTAATTCAAAATTCTTCTAAAATAATGTTACACCTTAATTATAGCGTTTATTCTTAATTATTTAT
>CABUAH010000036.1 GCA_902489475.1 uncultured Oscillospiraceae bacterium
TTGAAAGTTGATGAACAACAATAATAGTTTATCACACACAAGCTGGAATTGCAAAAATCATGTAGTGTTTGCACCAAAATATCGAAGGAAGATATTTTACAATGAATATAAGTTAGAAATAGGAAAAATATTAAGAGAATTATGCAATTGGAAAGGAGTAAAAATAATAGAAGCAGAAGTATGTCCGGATCATATACATATGCTGATAGAAATACCGCCGAAGATGAGTGTATCGGGATTTATGGGATTTCTGAAAGGGAAGAGCAGTCTGATAATACACCAAAGGCATGGGGATTTAAAATACAAATATGGTAACAGAAGTTTTTGGTGCAGAGGGTATTTTGTAGATACTGTAGGACGCATTCAGCGCTCTTAAAAATACGAAGATCAAGACGGCAACAATGGCAAATATAACAGCGAGAACAATCAAGACTATTTTGTTGTTTTCTTCATAAGAGCCTCTTTCTTATAGCGGAAGCAGTTTTAGTATTGTTTATCCACCAATTCAAGCCCGCAGTCCTTCAAATCACCGTTAATTGCATCCGAAAGCCACCTTGCAATCGACTGTTGCTGTTCTTCAAACGGCAGCCATACCGTAGGCGTTGTGATGATCGTATGCATGGTCAGATTTCTCGGATCGTCATACCACAGATTAGAAACATTCTCTGTATTTTTTTATTTGAATATAACACTTGAATTTGTCAGCTTTTCTATCGTATCATAAATATCTTTTTCCGTTGTTTCTGGATTGATGGTATACATACGCAAAACTTTTTTCCCACAAAGCTCCGTAGTGAACACCTGTGCAAATCCGCTTTCCGTAATCTTTTTTGAAATATTTTGATTTATTGCATCTAACTCTTCATCAGATAATGTGCCATTAGATATATAGCGGAAATTTACGATTCCAAGTTGTGCAGGAGATACAATTTCCCACTTCGTGGTTTTACTGATTATTTTTTCTGCAAGTTCAGCCAGAGAACAGCCATGCTCAATAATATGTCCTATTTCGTTTGTTCCCATTGTCTGTAAGGTAAGCCACAGCTTCAAACTCCTTGCCGGTCGTGTCAGCTCCGGCCCTAAATCCCAAAATTCAATACTTTCTGCCGAGGATTCGGCATCTTTTAAATATTCCGGATGGGCAGCAAAACTATGGGTAAGACATGACTGATTCCGTATTAAAACAACGCTGCACCCATAAGTTTGAAGCAGCCATTTATGAGCATCCCAACTCAAACTATCTGAAAACTCAATTCCAGATAACCTTTTCCTGTATTTTTCAGACAATAACGCAGATGCACCAAACGCGCCATCCACATGCATCCACATTCCATATTCACGACAGAGAGCAGATATTTCAGTCAATGGATCAACGCTTCCCGTATTTGTCGTGCCGGCGGAAGCAATCACTGCAAACGGTTTTTTATGATTTACTATGTCTTTCTGAATAGCAGATTGCAAGGCAGAAACATCCATACAAAAAAGCGTATCGGTAGGAATTACTTGAATCTGTTCCTTACCAAATCCGATAATATGCAGACCTTTGGCTACTGAAGCATGCGTTTGCTCAGATATATATATTTTTGCATTGCCACGTTCATCATAAGCAAGCCTTTCATCCCTTGCCGCCGTTAATGCAGTTAGATTTGCAATAGAACCGCCGGAAACAAACAGACCGCCGCTTCCCTCCGGATAACCAACCAAACCACACATCCAATGTATCAGTTTCTTTTCTACGAGATCTGCGGCAGGGGCATTGATTTCACAACTTGCATGAGGATTATATGCGTTTGTCATAACATCCCCCATCCATGAAAGTAAAGAGGCAGTGGAGGGAATGCAAGAAAAGCTGCGGGGATGCTGTGCCAGAAGCGTATTTGCGTAAATCTTTTGAAGCATTTCCGTGTATACTTCTTGAAGTGTGCGCCCAGACAAAGGAATCGTTTGATTTTTCAAAGATTCAAGAGTTTCCTTACTGACAGAACGGGAAACAGAATATGTATCTAAATGGTTATAGAAATCAACTGCCAGTGAAATAAATTCTTTCATTAAAACTCTGATTTGCTCATTTTGTTCTTTTGTTTTATGTTTCATAATTTTTCCTCCTTAACTTTCGAAAAGGGTGATTTCCAGAAAAGTACTGTATCAATAGCATTTATAATTTTAATAGTCTTGCTGCGTTTTCGCCTAAAATTGCTTTTCTTTCTTCTAAAGACAACGGCAAAGAATTAATTTCATCTACGCTTGCCTTTTGATATCGCCAAGGACTATCCGAGCCAAACAGCAATCTTTCTGCTCCAAAAACTTTAACAAAGTGCAAGAATTGTTTTTGTGTCATAGTTTCTAAAGAGCCACCTGTCCAAGTATCTCCTGCTAAAGGAATAATCGATCCAAGGCAGTAAGCAGTATCAAGATAAAACGGCGTTTTTGCAAGTAAATATTCAGCTTCATCCCACTGCCGCCATCCTCCCATATGTGCCAAAATTAAAGGTATTTGTCCCAAATCCTGATACACTTGCAAAATCATTTTCGGCGTACAGAATATTTCGTTGGGAGAATCAATATCAAATCCGGTATGCGTTAGAATAATCAAACCAAGTTCTGCTGCTTTATCCATAATATGAAGATAGCGTAAATCGTTTAAATTAACTTTTTGAAACACCGGATGAATTTTTATACCTTTTATTCCCGAATGTGCTAAGCGTGTTAATTCTTGCTTCCAATCTGAAAAATCCGGATGAATTGCACCAAATGGCAACAAACCTGTTTCAGGAAACAACATATTTGCCGAGATAGCCCTATCATTCATATGGCGTACTTGTTTCTGATCGGTTGCTACGGGAAGTGTAACGCAATAATTTACTCCGGCTTTTTTGCAAGTCTCTTGTAAACCCACAGATGTGCCGTCTCAAAACGGTTGCGTGTGGGAAGCATTTTTAAGCTTTTTTATGGCCTTGTCTGCAATATTATCAGGAAAAATGTGCGTGTGAATATCAATAATCATGCAAAAAATACCCTTCTTAAAATGTCTTTATAATAGAACCCTCCTTGACTTTTCTGATATATAATGCTATCATAAAAACACCTATTTGTAAAATTCATAATATTTATAATATCGTTCAATATTTTTGAACTGAGGTGCAATGAAAATGGAAATACGGAATCTCATAACTTTTGTACGGATTGCAGAAATTCAAAATTTTTCTAAAACAGCAGAGCAATTAGGTTACTCACAATCTGCTGTTACCATGCAGATTAAACAATTAGAATCCGAACTACATACACAATTATTTGAAAGAATTGGAAAGCAGATAAAATTGACACAAGCAGGAGAACGATTATTGCCCTATGCAATAGAAATAATAAATTCTATCAGAAAAGCGGAAAGTATTGTTCAAGAACCTGAACAAATTACAGGGAAACTGCGCATTGGAACATGTGAATCTTATGTAAGCAGTATTTTGCCTCCTGTCATTATGGAACTTACTAAACTATGTCCCCGTGTGGAAATCAGTACATGTACGGCATTAGTTCCGGATTTATTTAATATGCTCAGGCAAAATGATATTGACATTTTGTACTTTCTTGATGAAAAGATATATTTTCCGGAATGGATTAAGGTTTCAGAGCAACCAGAAAAATCATTCTTTGTTGCATCGTCCGCTTCCCCCTTAGCGAAAATGAAACAGATTTCTATTGAACGCTTACTTCAAGAACCATTTTTTCTAACCGAAAAGGGCATTAGTTACCGCTATGCAATGGAACAATTTTTAGCAGCAAAAGGTTATGAATTACACCCTTTTTGGGAGGTGGGAAGCACAGATGTGATTACCGGTTTATTGCTAAAAAACAAGGGAATATCTTTTTTGCCGGAGTATGTCGTGCGTGAGTATGTAAGAAGCGGTCAGCTTGTTGTTTTAGATACCGAATGTCCAGAAATCGTCATGTGGAGTCAGCTTGTGTACCATCGAAACAAGTGTGTTACACCACAGATGAACCTATTTTTAGAAGTAATATTAAAACATATAGATAAGCAAAAAGAATAACAACACGCATAATGACCTATAACTTATGTATTAAGCTGCTTGCTAAAACAGCAGGCGGCTTTTCTTTTAATACTACGGTATCTCCATGCTACGATTTCATAATGCTCTATTGTGATAACATCACGGAAAGCTGTAGGAAAACTTGATAGAATAACGCTATAAACTATCGAAGGAGAAGAAAAATGAAAATCAAATTAAATCCCGATACGGAAATTGTCAGAACCATAAAAGAAGGACTGAAAAAGACGGGCGGCTACTGTCCTTGCCGCAGAGAAAAAACGGATGATACCAAGTGTATGTGCAAGGAATTCAAAGATCAGATCGCCGATCCAAACTTTGAAGGCTTTTGCCATTGTATGCTCTACTATAAGGAAAAGTAATATTAAATTAACGAACAGAAAAAGAGGTAAGTGATAACATCACAGAACTCTGATTTCAAATCGGTTAAAATGAAAATACAATAAAGCAAAGGAGGACACGAAAATGTCTGTGATTAAAATCAATAATGAAAATTTCGCAAGCGAAGTTATGAATTCCGATAAACCCGTACTTCTCGATTTCTATGCCGATTGGTGCGGCCCCTGCCGTATGGTGGGTCCGATCGTATCGGAAATCGCAAATGAGCGAAACGATGTCAAGGTCGGCAAAATCAATGTTGACGAACAGCCGGAGCTTGCAGCTCAGTTTCAGGTAATGAGCATTCCTATGCTCGCTGTAATCAAAAATGGAAAGCTCGAAAATCAGGTTGTGGGTTACAGACCGAAAGAGCAGATTGAAGCGATGCTGTAAGGGGAAAATATGGGACTGTTTAATTTCTTCCGCAACACCGACATAAACGTCGGTGTTGCGGAATACAAAACAAATGACGGTGCGATATTGCTGGATGTCAGAACGGCAGAGGAATACCGTGACGGACACATCGACGGAAGCGTCAACATACCTCTTGATAGAATTTCTTCCGTTGAGAATACCGTCAAAGACAAAAGCACGCCGCTTTATGTGCATTGTTTAAGCGGCGGTAGAAGCGGACAAGCTGTATCCTATTTGAAACAAATGGGTTATACAAACGCAAAAAATATCGGCGGCATCAGCAGCTACCGTGGAAAGGTGGTAAGATAAATGAAGGTTGTAATTATAGGCGGCGTTGCAGGCGGCGCTACTGCGGCGGCAAGAATACGCAGGCTTGATGAGCAGGCGGAAATCGTTGTTTTTGAGCGTTCGGGATTCATCTCATACGCTAACTGCGGTTTGCCGTATTACATCGGCGGCACCATTGAAGATGAAAATGATCTAACCTTGCAGACGCCCGAAAGCTTTTGGAAGCGCTTCAGAGTTAAGATGAATGTGCATCATGAAGTTACGGCAATTCATCCTGACAGCAAAACCGTTACCGTAAAAAATCTTGAAAACGGTAAAGTCTTTACCGAGAGTTATGACAAGCTCGTGCTTTCGCCCGGTGCTAAGCCGATAAAGCCGGGCTTTGACGGTGTTGACAGCAATAAGATATTTACGATCCGTACCGTTGAGGATACGCTTAGAGTCAAGAAATATACGGATGAGCATCGTACGAAATCGGCAGTTGTTGTCGGTGGAGGATTTATCGGAATCGAAGTTGCGGAAAACTTAGGTGATCTAGGAATAGATGTAACCCTTGTCGAAGCCGCAGAGCAGCTTATGGCTCCGTTTGACAGGGACATGGCATCGTTTATTCATGCTGAAATCCGTAAAAACGGTATCAATCTGATGCTGGATACTATGGTTGAGGGTTTTGCCGATACCAATTGCGGCATTGATGTGAAGCTCAAAAATGCTCCGACGCTTCATGCGGATATGGTTGTAATGGCAATCGGCGTTGCTCCCGAAACCACGCTCGCGAAAGAAGCGGGTTTGGAACTCGGAATCAAGAACAGCATTGTGGTCAATGACAGAATGGAGACCTCCATTCCTGATATTTATGCAGTTGGAGATGCAGTGCAGATTAAGAATTTTGTAACGGATGCAGAAACACTCATTTCCCTTGCCGGTCCTGCAAACAAGCAGGGCAGAATTGCCGCCGACAACATTTGCGGCGGGGACAGCCGTTATACGGGCGGTCAGGGTAGTTCGGTCATCAAGATATTTGATATGACTGCTGCCTCTACTGGTATTAACGAAAAAACCGCAAAATCTCTTGGTATCGCTGTAGATAAGGTTATTCTTTCCCCCATGAGTCATGCCGGATATTATCCCGGCGGTAAGATGATGACTTTAAAGGTACTTTTCGAGAAAGACACATACCGCCTGCTCGGGGCTCAAATTGTAGGCTTTGACGGTGTCGATAAGAGGATAGATGTGCTAGCAACCGCTATCCGTGCCGGCATGAAAGCATACGAACTTACTGAGCTTGACCTTGCGTATGCTCCGCCGTATTCCTCTGCAAAGGACCCTGTGAATATGGCAGGCTATATCATTGAAAACATGAAGAACGGTATTGTAAAGCAGTGGTATTACGAGGAGAATGAAATACTTCCCCGTGACGGAAGCGTAACGCTTCTTGATACACGCACGTCAATGGAATACAGTATGGGACATGTAGAAGGTTTTATCAATATTCCTGTTGACGAACTGCGTGAACGCATTAATGAGCTTGACAAGAGCAAGACCGTGTATGTCATCTGCCAAAGCGGACTGAGAAGCTATATTGCAAGCAGAATTTTAATTGGCAACGGTTTTGATGCCTATAATTTTGCAGGTGGTTTCCGTTTCTATGATGCAGTTCATAATGATAAAGCATTAAATAAAACATCCACTCCATGCGGAATGGATGATTAAAGGAAAAAGCGCTGAGAATCTATTTTCGAGAATCTCAGCGCTTTGTTTTATGGGTCAATAATCTTTTCAAGTCCGTTTCTGTCTTTAATCTCAATCGTCCCACGGGAAAGTGAAATCAGTCCTTCATTTACAAAATACTTCAGCATTCTTGTTACCACTTCACGAGGGTTGCCCAGGTGGTTGCCGATTGTTTCGTGGGTAATTTTGAGTGTGCTGGTGCCTTCGATACTCATTTCATTCAAAAGAAAATCAGCAAGCCTTTTATCAAAGCTTTTCCACATTACTTGCTCTATCAACCACATTGCATCTGAAAATCGGCTTGCCATAACCTCATTTGTATAATTAGCAAGCGGTGCGGAAATCTCCATAATATTTTTATAAGCCTCTGCCGGAATCACCAAAACCTCAGTATCCTTTTCGGCGGTAACGGTTATATCAAATTGAATGCTATTCATAATGCAGGATGCGGAAAAAAGGCAAATATCACGCTCAAAAAGACGGTACATCGTTATCTCTCTGCCGTCATCGGATATGGTAAAAGCACGAAGCTGACCTGAAATCACAAGGATAAGTCCTGTGCAATTCTGCGAACCGTTATGCAAGAGTTCACCTTTTCTGAATTTACGGACAAAAGCTGAGCTTGTAAGCGTATCTTGCTGTGATTTTGTCAGTTTATTAAATACCGGTATATATGTTAAGTAATTCATATGTAACGTCTCCTTTTTCTATATTTAAGTATAGTATAATTTCGGGCATATGTCAATATCATTATTGACATATGCCATAAACAGTGCTATACTATATGGTGAGGTGATAAAATGCCAAGACCGAGAAAATGCCGCCGAGTGTGTTATTTCCCTGAAGTTCTTGAATTTTCTCCAACGGGAGCAGCGATCGGTGAGCTGATTGTTTTGACGGTTGATGAGTTTGAAACAATACGTCTGATCGATAAAGAGGGACTCAGTCAAGAAGAATGTGGAACACAGCTCGGCGTAGGCAGAACAACCGCACAGAAAATCTATGAATCAGCAAGGAAAAAGATAGCAGATGCTCTTGTGCTTGGATGCTCGCTTAAAATTAAGGGCGGCGACTTTCATCTTTGCAGCGGCAGTGCAGACTTTTGCTATAAAAAAGATTGTATCAAACGGCAAATCCAAAAAGAATATAAAACAGAAAAAGGAGTAAATACTATGAGAATAGCAGTAACTTACGAAAATGGAAACATCTTTCAGCATTTCGGTCACACCGAGCAATTCAAATTGTATGATATTGAGGATGGCAAGGTCATTAAAACAGAGCTTATAGACACCAACGGCTCCGGCCACGGCGCACTTGCAGGCGTACTCTCCGCTGTAAAAGCAGATGTACTAATTTGCGGTGGTATTGGCGGCGGTGCACAAATGGCACTAGCAGAAAGCGGAATAAAGCTTTACGGAGGAGTCAACGGTAATGCGGATGAGGCTGTCAATGCTTTTATTGCCGGCAATCTTGCTTTCAATCCCGATGTGCATTGTGAACACCACGATCATGAACACAGTGATGAAACCCATACCTGCGGCGAACATGGCTGTGGTCACGGGCATTGCGGAAATCACTAAAAAATGTGATAACATTACGGAATTGTATCCCACAATATGCTATTCTTTCATTAAAGGAGGCGGTAACGTGAAAAAATATATTTGTACGGTCTGCGGATATATCCATGAAACCGCTGGCGAACTGCCCGATGATTTCAAGTGTCCGCTTTGTGGTCGTGCAAGGATGCTTTTGTACTGAAAGAGGAAGCTCCCAAAGCAGAAGAAACCCTTGAAAAGACGCATACAAAAAAAGAATTATCTCCAATGGAAATGAGCATCATCTGCTCCAATCTTGCAAGAGGGTGCGAAAAGCAGTATATGCCCGAAGAATCTGAGAATTTCAGAAAGCTGGTAGAATTCTTCCACAAAAAAGCAGAGCCTGTCAGTATGCGGGTACAGAGGCACTGCTTGAATTGCTTAATCATGATATTTCGGTAGGATTTCCTTATGGAAGGGCAGTTGCAGACAAGCAAAAATAACTGTTGCTTGATTTAATGAATACGATGTAAAAAGCACATTGAACCTCTAACCGGGGAGGCGCAATGTGCTTTTTCTTTGCCGTTTTGCTACCTTTGAACGATTACTCCTAAAAATGAACGAATACTCTAAAATTGAACGATTACTTTCGGGTTTTCAAACTATTTTCCTTTGAAAAGCACAAAAAAGCCGCCACGAAACACTCTCGTGACGGCTTCATGGTAACTATGAAAGAATGTAAAAAGTTCGAAAAAGCCCATAAAATAAGGCTTTTTGAAAGAGAACCCTAATTTTGATATAACGCACCCCACTTTGGAAGTTAGGGGGGGGCATTTCAAAAAGGGGGGTGCAAGGTCAATATCTTTTGATAATATCGATTTGATTAGGTGACCGTTTTATAAAAGAGCCTTCATAGCACAAGTTCCTATTCCACGCATAGACACGAAAAGTTAAATTGCTGATGTCATACTTCGGATATCCGAAGTATTTACGCAGGGAATCGTATGATATGTTGACAAGATATTCCGTTTCGATTTGTCCACCAAAACGATTCTTTCCGTTATCATAAAACTCAATAGCAGCCATGCTTCCGTTTGCAAATCTTGTTATTGCTTCTACTAATTCTTTCTTATCTGTAATATGAAGGTGCAGTGTTGCGAAGCAGATTGTATAGGTATCATAATTATCAATTTCATAGTATATTTTGATAGGCTCACTGTAATCCGAATTTCTGATATATAGACACTCTACTTCCGACTCATTACAGCACAAAGTTTCGTAATTCGAAAAATGGTCATATAGAAAATCAAGGTGCATATGCCATCCTCCTTTTGATATATTATATCAAAACCAAATGTAAATTTCAACGATTATACCAAAATCCAACGATTGCCTTATAATTTAACGTTTAGTTGACATTTAACGATAGAAATAGGGTGAATTTGCACGCCACACCGCAACAAATTCCCCAAAATACCGAAAGTAGCCATTTTAGGCATAAAAACAACCACAACCTTGTATCAAGATTACGGTTCTTATTTGGCGGAGAAGGAGGGATTCGAACCCTCGATGAGCTACAAACCCATACACGAGTTCCAGTCGTGCGCCATAAACCGGACTAGGCGACTTCTCCAATAACTTATATATGATAGCATTTTTAAAGTTGTTTGTCAAGGCAAAAACCAAAAAATTTGACAAGGGTAAAGTCTGCGTGTTACAATGATAAAAACGGTTGGAGATGATAATTTGAAGCTTGTAATACAAAGAGTTTTGTCTGCGTCTGTTGAGGTTGACGGAAATACAGTCGGAGAAATTTCAAAGGGGTACCTTGTGCTGTTCGGTGCAGGAATCGGAGATAGCGAGAAGGACTGCGAGAGGCTTGCAGACAAGATGATAAATTTGAGAATCTTTTCTGACGAAAACGATAAAATAAACCTTTCACTTAAAGATGTTTCGGGAGAACTGTTGATCGTATCTCAGTTTACCCTTTACGCCGATTGCAAAAAGGGAAATCGACCCAGCTTTGTTAACGCTGAAAAGCCGGAGCGGGCAAACGAACTTTACGAGTATTTCGTCAGTCTTTGCAGGCATAAAACCGAGTGTCGGGTAGCTACCGGAGTTTTCGGCGCTGATATGAAGGTTTCACTTGTGAACGATGGACCGTTTACGGTTATTTTAGAATAAAATTGCATGAACAAAATGTCCTCTTTCATATTCTTTTAAAAAGAGTATGAGGAGGGTTTTTTTATGTTCAGTCTGTCGAAAAAGTACGCTTTTAAAATATTGTCGCGTAGGCGGACATGTGCCGCCGCAGCGACACCTTGAGAGGAAATCTGCGGTATGAGCTGATTTCCGACGAAAAGGGGTATCCTAGGGGAAAAACGCAGAACGAGATATGCGAAGCTATCGAAGTGAGTGCGTTTGTCCCATGGGGAGCGTTGTCGACTTTGTCGACACGCTCAGAGTATGAGGAGGTTTTTTATGTTTTCTTTTTTGGAGATTTTATTTTCTAATGTTTTAATTTTAGCGCTTCATCTTGAAAAGAATATGTCGTTTCCGAAGCCGTTGAGTGAAAAAGAGGAGAGAGAATGCTTTGAGAAAATGGCTCAGGGAGATGATAAGGCAAGAGCAAAGATAATAGAGCATAACTTAAGGCTTATTGCTCATATTGTAAAAAAATACACGTCGTCAGCTGCGGATTCGGAGGATCTTATATCAATCGGCACAATAGGGCTTATAAAAGCGGTTTCTACATATAATTATCTTAAGGGAACACGCTTTGCAACTTATGCGAGCAAGTGTATTGAAAACGAAATACTCATGTATTTCAGGTCGCTGAAAAAAACCGGGGGAGAGGTTTCTTTTGAAGACCCGATAGATACCGATAAGGATGGAAATACGCTTACTCTTATGGATATTATAGCAAAGGATGATAATATAATCGACAAAATTGATCTTTCAATTAAAACAAAACAGCTATATGATTTTGTGAATGATTCACTTGACAGCAGAGAACGGGAGATAATTATTTTGCGCTACGGGCTTTTCTCAAAGCGACCGCTCACCCAAAGAGAGGTCGCAAAGAAGTTTAAAATTTCGAGAAGCTATGTATCACGAATAGAAAAGAAAGCACTTTTGAAATTAAGAGAAAAATTTGAGAAAAACGGCGGCATCGGTGAATACAATTAAAATTTTTGTTAAAACTACCTTTAGGAAAAATAAACCGAAGGGAAGTTTTATATATGAAAAAGTCAAACCAAGCGCTAAGCGGAGTTTTAAAAGCGATAAAAGCAAAAAAAGTTATGCTCATAATTTTAGCAGTCTTTTTACTCATAGGATTTATAAGTTATTGGTCATATCAAAGAACAATGCAGAAGCTTTTAAATGGAGGAATTATCAGTGGAACAAATGCAAGCAGCATTGCCGCAGATATTGCTAAAGAGGACGTGTCAAAGGACAATGAATCTAAAACCAATGAAGAGCCTGCAACTCAGCCAAGCAGCAATATGGGATTTTCAATGCCTTTGGACGGAGATATAATCAACGAGTATTCAAACGGAGAGCTTGTAAAATCAAAAACTCTCGGATATTGGCTTACTCATGACGGAGTTGATATAAAAGCTGAAGCTAAGACTGCTGTTATGTCAGCAGGAGAAGGAGTGGTTTATGATGTCTATGATGATGCACGGTGGGGAACTTGTATTGAGATAGATCATCAAAACGGCGTGTTCAGTTATTATTTCGGGCTTGCAAATGACATTGATGTTTCAAAAGGAGATTCCGTTGTTACCGGTCAGCAGATAGGCTTTGTCGGAGATACAGCTGAAATAGAAAGCAAGGAAGAGTCACATCTTCACTTTGCAATGAAACAAAACGGAGAATGGATAGATCCGATAAGTTATATTGAAGCAAATAAAAGATAAAAATGAAAACAGCGAACGCTTTAATCATAGGCGTTCGCTGTTGTTTTTACTGTGCTTTTGTAGTCGTGGTGACTGAAGTATTAGTTTTCAGGTTTTTCTTTGCAGCAGTTGTAGTAGTTGTCGTGATATTGAAGTTGTTTATAGGATTTGTAGGAGCGGCAGCTTCTTTAATAGTGTAGTTGCTTTTGTCTGTATCTATAAACTGCGATTTCATAACACTTATATTAGGACTTGACGCTCCGCCCTCAAACGGTGTGAATTTCAACTTCCCTTCGGCGTCGGTATATATATTTTCTGCATAGAAAACCATATATGATTTACTCTTTCCGGAGGTTATTTCGTATATCTCATAATATTTGTTGTAAGGAAGTTTTGCGTTGTTGTTTTTTCTTGTACCGAAATAACATTTTATAAGCCGCACCTTGTTTTTGCCTGTTTTGTATGCAGAAAGCGAAGCTGAGAAGCTTTTTGAAACTGTGTTTAAATTAAAGCTTGCATCAGTTTTTGCATACTTTGCGACCTTGTCAGAAACTACATATGTTCGCTCGGTTTTCAGCAAAACATATCCTGCGCCCTCTAAATCCTTGTCGGTATATTGTTTTCCGTCTACTGTTTTGTAAACCGCCGTAACTGTTATAACTTCTCCCGATTTCAGATTGTCGCTTTTACTTGCCTTGAAATCAAAGTAGGTTGAAATTACCTTGTTAGCTTCGGATGTGTTGTATTCTGAGATTTTCAAGAAAGGATCAATTCCTTCGTATTCCAAATCCACATTTTCAAAAGGATCAAGCGTTTCAACGGTGCTTAAGGAAGAAACTGTTATATCCTTTCTTGATTCCTTTGAGCAGGAATAAAATTTTCCGTTGTATTTAAAAGTTCCCGAATTGTCATCAAAGCTTTTTCCAATGTACTTGGCAATTACCGTTACTTTGTCACCTTCGCTGAGGTTTGCGCTTGGAGATATTGAGTATTCAAAGTTGTCAATAATTATATCAGGGCATTTCGACGTGTCAAGCTGAGCTTTTCCAAATCCGTCTACGCCTGTAAAGATGTATTTGATATTTGAAAAAGGATCAACTGTTGCTGAGTTTGTAAGACCTTTTACTTTGATGTCAAATTCTGTATTTTCGAGCCTTATGCCTTTTTTGAGCAGTGCCCACTTGTCATAGCTTACATTAATTGTAATAATGTCGCCGTTTTTTATGCCAGTCTGCTTGGAAAGGGTTGTGCCTGTGTGTATTATTCCGTCAACAACAGTTCTGTATGTTTCATCTCTCGGATCGTCTGCGATGAATATTGAGTCCAACAGAAGCTTTTGAATTTCTTTTGCATCCTGCATATCTGTATCATATACTTCATCAAGCAAAGGAGTGTTATCCTCACCTGTTTCAGTAGCAGAAAAAAGCTTGTTCTCTTCGTTTAACGTGACATATCCTATCGCATTTTTGTTACTTCCGTCGAAATGTACGCTTAAAAGCTCTTCGCAGTCATACACTCTGAAAGCAAATGTATATATTCCCCAGATCGCAGATGCGATAATTGCAAGTATCAGAATTATCCATATAAGTATAACAAATAATTTTAAAAATCTATTCTTTTTTGCCTTTTTGGAGTTCAATTCAGCTTCACAGTAAGGGCATATTTTTGCATTCGGCAAAACCTTTTCTCCACAGTTTTTACATTTTATATTTTTTGACATTTTATGCCTCCAAAGTACAAGATTATAGTTATTCTATTACTTTATTATAGCTTCTGGGATTTGAAATGTCAACAATAACAGACGCCACATCAGCAGTAAAATATCAGATAAATAATTGTGCATTAACATATGTTTTGCTTGACAGTACTGAGAGTGAAATGGTATACTTTTAAAATGTAAAATAACCACGGCAGGATGTCCCCTGCCTCTAAGGCGTCGGGAGGACATCTACGTCTTTCAGTAGGGGCTTAACATCCCCACTGAAACCATAAAGGGCTAACGCCCATGCCGCTTGTTGAATGACAGGGCAATGCCCCTTATTTAAATGATAGGAGAGAAACAAAATGTGGGCTTATGAAAGTGTTTTTTATCAGATCTATCCGCTTGGATTCTGCGGTGCGCCTTTTGAAAATGACGGAGTTTTGACAAACCGGATCAAAAAGGTAAAGGAATGGATCCCGCATATAAAAAAACTCGGCGCTAATGCTATTTACTTTTCGCCGGTTTTTGAATCGGATACCCATGGATATAATACAAGAGATTACAGAAAAACTGATGTAAGACTCGGAACAAACGATGATTTAAAGGACGTATGTAAAGCGCTTCGCGCAGAGGGTATTAAAGTCGTTTTTGACGGAGTTTTCAATCATGTCGGAAGAGGCTTTTGGGCATTTCAGGACGTTTTGAAAAACAGGGAGAATTCTCCGTACAAATATTGGTTCAATATAGACTTCGGCGGTAACTCGGCATATAACGATGGACTTTGGTATGAAGGCTGGGAGGGGCATTACGATCTCGTAAAGCTAAATCTCAGAAATGAAGAGGTTATAAATCATATTTTTGAGTGCGTTAAATTTTGGATAGATGAGTTTGAGCTTGACGGGCTTAGACTTGACGTTGCATATATGATAGACAGGGATTTTCTTCGCCGCCTGAGAAGCTTTTGTGACAGCATAAAGGAAGATTTTGCGCTTATCGGAGAAATGATACACGGCGACTACAATCAAATCGTAAACGGTGACATGCTTCACAGTGCTACAAACTATGAGTGCTATAAAGGATTATATTCGAGCTTTAACAGCATGAATATGTTTGAAATATGTCATTCGCTTAAAAATCAGTTTGGACCTGAAAGCTGGTGCCGTTACAGAGGACTTCATCTTCTTTGCTTTGTTGACAACCACGATGTTTCAAGAATAGCAAGCACTCTTACAAACGAGCGCCATTTGCCGCTTATATATACGCTTTTATTTTCAATGCCGGGTATGCCGTGTGTTTATTACGGAAGTGAATGGGGTGCAAAGGCACATAAAAGCGAAGGAGATCCTGCGCTTAGAGCTTCATTTGATAAACCTGTTTTTAATGAGTTATCAGATCATATCTCAAAGCTCAGCGAGATAAAAAAATCTTCAAAGGCTTTAAATTACGGTGATATTTCAGTTCCGGTTTTGACAAATAAACAGTGCATAATTCAAAGATGCTTTGAGAATGAGAGAATTCTCTGCGCCATTAATGCTGACGGAGAGGAATATACCGCTCACTTTGACGCAGGCTGTGGAGAGGCGATCAATCTTCTTACGGGCGAGAAGTTTGACTTCGGCGGAGGCTCAAGGCTTGCTCCTTATACAGGGTATATCTTAAAGTGCGAGAGATAGAAGCTTTTGTTTTCAACAGTTTTTTGTGCCTTTTATCCAGTATTACTAAGCTCTCGGTTTAGTTTGCTGTTTAAAAAGTTAATTAAATTATTATAGTCTTGACTTTTTTAAAATAGGGGCGTATACTTTAATTATAAAATAAAAACGGAGGAAAATTTATGACTAAAGCAGAGTTTATTGATGCAATCGCTGTTAACGGCGGTTACTCAAAAAAAGATGCAGAGAAAGCTCTTAAAACCGTTATAAACACAATTACAGATTCACTCGTTAAAGGTGAAAAGATTTCTCTTGTCGGATTCGGAACATTTGAGGTTAAGGAGAGAGCAGCTAAAACTGCAATCAATCCGAGAACCAAAGAAACTGTAAACGTACCTGCAAAGAAAGTTCCTACTTTTAAGGCAGGAAAAGGTCTTAAGGATACTATAGCTAAGTAGTATCTCAGTTAAGAAGGGAATGTTTTTTATGACTGCAAAGAAAACTGAAGAGCAAATGGCAATTGCTGCACAGGCACCGAAAACTGCTGCTAAGGCTGCAAAAAAGGCTGCTCCTGTTAAAAAGACAGCAGAAAAGAAAACAGCTGTTAAAGCAGAACCTAAAAAAGCTGCTGCAAAGAAGACACCTGCAAAGAAAGCTCCTGCAAAAAAGACTGCTGCTAAGAAAGCAGAGCCTAAGGTAAACGTAGTAGTTGAGTTTTACGGCAGACAGATTATTGCAAAAGATGTTGTAGCTGCTTGTGAGGCTGCTTACAAGGCTGAGAACAAGGATGCAGTAAAATCTATCGATGTATATGTTAAGCCTGAGGACAATGCCGCTTACTATGTAGTAAATGCAAAGACATCAGGTAAGGTTGATCTTTAATATTTCTTACTGTTAAAATGACTTAAACGCTCGAGAAATCGGGCGTTTTTGTATTTTTAGAACTTTTAAAAAACCTGTAAATACATTCCATCTATACTATAAAAGTTGCAAATGCAACAGTTTTTTAAAAAAGTGTATGTTATACTTTTGTCATGGGTTAATTCCCGATAATTTAATATGAAAAATTTTTATAGGAGGTAAATCATTATGGCAAAATGGGTTTGTCCGGTTTGCGGATATGTTCATGAAGGAGATGTTCCGCCGGAGAAATGTCCTCAGTGCGGAGTTCCGGGAGATAAATTTACAAAGGCTGAAAGCAATGAAATCGTTTGGGCTGACGAGCATAAGGTTGGCTCTGCACAGGGACTTGACGAAGAGGTTGTTCAGGGACTTAAGGATAACTTTAACGGCGAGTGTTCTGAGGTTGGTATGTATCTTGCAATGGCAAGGGTTGCATACAGAGAGGGCTATCCTGAAGTAGGTCTTTATTATGAAAAGGCTGCTTGGGAAGAAGCTGAGCATGCTGCTAAGTTTGCAGAGCTTTTGGGCGAGGTTGTTACACCGTCCACAAAGAAGAATCTTGAGCTTAGATATATGGCTGAAAACGGAGCTTGCGAGGGTAAGCTTAAGCTTGCTAAGCGTGCTAAGGAGTTAGGCTATGACGCAGTTCATGATACTGTTCACGAAATGGCTAAGGATGAAGCTCGTCACGGCTGTGGATTCAAGGGACTTCTTGACAGATATTTCGGCAAATAAATCTTGATAAATCTTTGGATATGCTATCATTGTATTGATGATAGCATATATTTTTTGACAGGAGAGGAGGCATATCATGTGCAAAAAGAATAGAATAGAATATCTTATTTGTACTATGTGTGTACTGGTAACCGGATTTATTATATATGGGTTAATAGGCTCAATGGAGCCTGTTAATGACAGCACAATACAATCATTTTTGTTGTTTGGTTCTTTAGGCGGCTTTGGATTCAGCATGATTTTATCAGGAATAATTCTTACTGTCCGTTTTATATCCAAACGCTCTTTGAAGTTTAAAACCATTGCTTCTTTACTTTGGATGATTACTTTCGCTTGTGCTGTGTATGTTGGTGTTTTTGGATATTTCCCATATCAGATTTACAATCTTGTCAAGATAATTAAAAAATCCGACAGCAAATGAGTTCTGTGTGAGTTCGGTGTGAGCTAATAAAAAGTTTTGTATTCATGATGAAGCACGTCACGGCTGTGGATTCAAGGGACTTCTTGACAGATATTTCGGATAAAGTTTAAATAATGTACTAAGCGCCTTTTGCAATTTTGCGAAGGGCGCTTTAAGTTGTTGATATGACAAAAATTAGCATTTTTACGACATGCTTTGAATTTCTGTTGAAGGAGAGGTAATCTTTTGCTATAATTTACTCAAACAAACTTTAAAAGGAGTATTTTTATGAAACTAAAAGCTTTATTTCTTGCTTTTTTGACAGCAGCAGCGGTTGCAGCAAGCGGCTGCACAAGCGACAGCGAAAGCGTGAATGAAAATAAGTCTGATAACGGAGAAATGCGTGAGGGCTTAACGGCAACGCAGGTTGCAAAGGAAATGGGAATAGGCGAAAATCTCGGCAATACTATGGAAGCTTATGATGCGACACAATGTGAAACCATTACATATGAGTGGCCGCCTGTTTCGGGAAATAATAATACCGAGGATTATGAAACGATCTGGGGAGCGCCGGTAACAACTCAAGAGATGATTGACGGAATAAAAGAAGCTGGCTTTAATACGGTAAGAATTCCTGTTTTTTGGGGCAATATGATGAAAAATGACGGCAAATACACGATAGATCAGAAGCTCTTAAACAGAGTAGAGGAGATCGTGAAATACTGCCGAAATGATGATCTTTATGCAGTTATAAACATTCATCATTTTGATGAATTTATTATTAGAAGAAATGACCTTGAAGGCTGTAAAAAGATTTTTGATACATTGTGGACACAGATAGCTGAACACTTTAAGGATTATTCGGACTATGTTGTATTCGAGGGCTTTAACGAATATCTCGGCGGAAATCAGTTCGATGAGAATGGAAATTTGGTTGAGATGAGAAAAAAAGATGCTTACGAGCTTACCAATGCACTCAATCAGACATTTGTAGATGCAGTAAGAAAGACCGGAGGAAACAACGAGCAGAGAATCCTTGTTGCATCGGGATACTGGACAAACATCGACAATACGACTTCTTCAAGATTTACAGTCCCTAATGATACGGCAAAGGATAAACTTATGGTGTCGGTTCATTATGTTGACAATCAGATGTACTGGACTAATAAAATCGGCGGAGAAGAGTGGCTTGATTATGCAAAATCTCAGTGTGAGCTTTTAAAGAGTGCGTTTTTAGACAAGAATATTCCTGTATTTATAGGTGAGGTTACTTCAATTTATACGCCTGACAGATTTGCTTCGGACGCTAAGTATACAACCTCAACAGAATGTTTGGAAATAATGTGTGACATGATGGCCGAATACGGATGTGTTCCTGTTTTGTGGGATGTAACTGATAATTTCTATTCCCGTTCAGAGTGTAAAATTATTGATGAGCAAGACAGAGCCTTTATCAAGGAATTCTCTGAAAAGCTCAGCAAGTAATAAACTACGGCTTCAATAAATCGGTACATAATTAATTGAATAATTGCAAAAGAGGATCAGAGGTTTTCTTTGATTCTCTTTTTTGATCTATCGTCAATTATATGTACAGGTTTCAATAAGCAAGGGAATCTTAATTTAGTTGTATTAAAATGCAGTTTTT